>NZ_JBVIFS010000005.1:30081-380168 GCF_055571215.1 Streptomyces sp. NPDC030995 | reverse complement strand
ATGCTGGAGACAAAAGCCGGGATGAGAGCGGGGGTGTAGGGAATTCCCCCTAGAGGGGGGGGGGGGGGGGGGGGGGGGGATGGGGTCGCCTCTCCCCCCCCCCCCCCCCCCCCCCCCCCCCCCGGGGTGCTACAGGGACCGGGTGCGGCTGGCGACGAGCTCGCCGCGGGCGAAGCCGTCCACGCGCAGCGACTGGGCGGCGGTGGCGCCGGGCACCGTGACGTCGGCCTGCCCGTCGGGGATGTCCACGGAGGTGCGGGGACGCCGGTCAAGGTAGACGTCCACGCGGTCGACGTTGGCGGTCTTCAGCTTGAGGCGCAGGGAGCCGTCGGCGCGTGTGGCGTCGGTGATGGTGAGCTCCCTCACCGGTTGGGTCTTGAGGAGCTCGCCGGCCCGCGCCAGCAGGTCCACGTTGCCCTCCAGGAGGTCCCGGCGGGTCATCCGGTGGCGTGCGTCCGGTACGACGCCGAGGTCCTCCAGGGGCGTACCGGCCCGGTCGCCGACCCGCAGGGACCTGCGGATCGACACCCGCATGCCCGCCCCGTTCGGCAGGGGGACGTACGGCGAGGGGGTGAGGGGGAAGAACGTCATGATCTCGCCCTGCGTCACGACGTTGGCGCCGCCGGCTCCGGTGTTGTCGTCGGTGCCCAGCACCGTACCGATCTTGTGGTCCTGGAAGCCGGCGGCGAACATGTCGGTGGCCGAGTAGCAGCGGGCGTTGGTGATGAGGACGACCGGGCCGAAATACTGCTGCCCGATGGCGTTGGCGCGGGCCTCCGGGGTGAGGGGGACGCCGGCGGAGAAGGTCGAACCGGTCTCGACCGCCTGCTCCATCGACTCCACCCAGGGGCTGAGGCTGCGGCTGCTGCGGCAGATGCGCAGGTTGAGCGGGGTGTTGATGAACTGGAACGGTTCCGGTGTGATCCGACGCGGCGTCAGGGTCTGGAGCGTGAGCTCGGACGCCCAGACCAGGCCGCCGCCGTTGTCGCGCACGTCGACGATCAGACCGTTCTGGGGCAGCTGGCCAATGAGCCGGATGAACTCCTGCACGAAGGCGTCGGCGCTGTCGACGTTGAAGGTGTGGATGCGGATGTGCCCGAAGGTGCCCGAGGGGGTCTGGACGGTGCGGGCCGTGAACACCTGCGGCATCGAGCTCGCGATCTCGCCCGCCGCGGAGCCGGGGATCTCCCCCGAGTCGACCGCCTTTTGCTGCTCGACGACGTGGGGGACGAAGAGCATGACGTTCGCCCGGCCGATCTCGTCGGCCTCGTAGTCCACACCCATGACCAGTGCGGCTTCACCGACCGGGCCGGGCATCGGTGGGAGGTTCTCCACGATCTGCCAGTTCTCGCGCAGCTCGCGGGCGACGCCGTCGCTGCCCGTGTAGCTGACGGTCACCCACTCCTCGAACGGAGGGAGATGGGCCGTGAGCGAACGCACCGTCAGCGACTGGATGCCCCGGCTGCGGCGGGCCGCCGCGTTGCTGCCGGCGAACCGGGCGGCGAAGAGCTCGACGGCCTTCTCGATGGGGACGCCGCTCCAGTGGGTGACCTCGACGCCCGGCGCGAAGCCCGGCGCGGTGAACCCCTGGGTGATGCGCGTGACCAGGAAGCGGGGCTTCGGTCCGTCGGTGCACTCCTCGACCCGGAAGGGGAGGAAGGCGATCTTCCCGGCGAACGGCGCGGGCAGCTGGTAGTTGGTGTGCAGGTCCCGGATCGAGTGGAAGACCTTGGACATCTCCGAGTGGAAGATCCACTCCGGCCCCATGGTGGCCGGCGTCTGCTGCTCCAGCTGCCGGCGGATGAGGCGCAGCCGCTGTACGGGGTTGACCGCGTGCATCGCGATCTTCAGGGGCAGGTGTACGTAGTTTCCCTCCATGAGCACGAGGGCCTGATCGACGAGCAGCATGCGCTGTTGCAGGGTGAGGGCGCCGGCGCCCTCCAGGAAGGTTTCCAGCTGTGTCGCGGCGGTCAGGAGCTCACGGACCGGTTCGGCCGTTTGCTGGAGGTATTCGGGAGCGGTATCGGCGGTGACTCGGGCCATGATGCCTCCGTGGTCGGTGTACGGCTCACCCCACTCTTCGGCCGGTCACGGTCTCCTCCGCAGGGTGCGCCCCGCAGTTCACCCGTACGGCCCGCGTGACGCCGCCCCGGCGCGGGGGGCCGCACCTCAATGCGCCGGAAGCCGCTCCGACTCGCGGACCAGGGCTGCCAGGACGGGGGCGATCAGCGGGTGGGTCTCCGCGCCGCGGCGGGTGGCGGCGAAGACGCGCCGGGTGGCGGCCGGACCGGCGACCGGGCGGACCTGGACCTCCTTGAGGTCCATGCCCCGCAGCGCGGAACGCGGTACGAGGGCCACTCCGGCCCCCGCACCCACCAGCGCCGTCACCGCGCGGAAGTCGTCGGAGGAGTGGACGAACCGGGGCTGGAAGCCGGCCAGTTCGCAGGCGAGCAGCGTCACGTCGTGGCACGGGTTGCCGGGGTACTGGCCCACCCAGTCCGAGTCGGAGAGGTCCGCCAGCGAGACCGCGGGCAGATCGGCGAGCGGGTGCCCGGAGGGCAGGACCGCCTCGAAGGGCTCCGCGTACAGCGGGACGACGGAGAGCCGCCCGTCGTCGGCGCCCGGCGCGCCCCGGTACTCGACGGCCAGCGCGAGGTCCGCCTCGCCGTCCAGCAGCAGCGGCAGGCTCTGGTCGCCCTCGGCGTCCCGTACCCGCAGCCGGATCCCGGGGTGGTCCAGGGCGAGCCGGGCGATCGCCGGAGCCAGTACCTCGGCGATGCCCGTCGCGAAGGCGGCCACCGTGACCTCGCCCGCCGAGCCGCCCGCGTACGCCGCGAGTTCGGCCTCCGCGCGCTCCAGCTGCGCCAGCACCTCGTGGGCGTGGCCGAGCAGGATCTCACCGGCCGCGGTGAGCCGTACGCCCCGGCCGCTGCGGGTCAGCAGCGCGTGGCCGGTCTCCTGTTCCAGAGCGGCGAGCTGCTGGGAGACGGCCGAGGGGGTCAGGTACAGGGCTGCGGCCGCGGCGGTCACCGTACGGTGGTCCGCCACGGCCCGCAGGATGCGCAGCCGGCGGGGGTCGATCACCCCTCCATGATGTCAGCCCTGAGCAGCGGAAAGGGCCGCGCGGGCGTCGATGAAGGCCGCGACCGCGCGCTCCACGTCGGCCGTCGAGTGGGCCGCCGAGAGCTGGACGCGGATCCGGGCCGCGCCCATCGGCACCACCGGGTAGGAGAAGCCGATCACGTACACGCCGCGCTCCAGGAGCAGCTCCGCCATGCGGGCCGCCTCCGCGGCGTCGCCGATCATCACGGGGGCGATGGCGTGGTCGCCGGGCAGGACCTCGAAACCGGCCTCGGTCATCTTCGTACGGAAGAGCGCGGTGTTGGCGGCGAGGTGTTCGCGCAGGTCGCCGGCGGACTCCAGCAGGTCGAGGACCTTGAGGGAGGCCGCCGCGATGACCGGGGCGAGGGAGTTGGAGAAGAG
The DNA here is from genome assembly GCF_055571215.1 of Streptomyces sp. NPDC030995. Taxonomy (NCBI): domain Bacteria; kingdom Bacillati; phylum Actinomycetota; class Actinomycetes; order Kitasatosporales; family Streptomycetaceae; genus Streptomyces; species Streptomyces sp. NPDC030995. Next base: position 376,685 of record NZ_JBVIFS010000005.1, on the reverse strand, counting down.
GTACGGGCGCGAGCGCTGGCGCAGCAGCTCCACGATCTCGGCGCGGGCCGCGACGTAACCGCCGGAGGCGCCGCCGAGGGCCTTGCCGAGGGTGCCGGTGATGATGTCGACGCGGTCCATGACCCCGTGCAGCTCCGAGGTGCCGCGGCCGCCGGGGCCGACGAAGCCGACGGCGTGCGAGTCGTCGACCATGACCATGGCGTCGTAGCGCTCGGCGAGGTCGCAGATCTCCTGGAGGGGGGCGACGTAGCCGTCCATGGAGAAGACGCCGTCGGTGACGATCAGCTTGCGGCGGGCGCCGCCCTCGGTGGCCTCCTTCAGGCGGGCTTCCAGCTCGGCCATGTCGCGGTTGGCGTAGCGGAAGCGGCGGGCCTTGGAGAGGCGGATGCCGTCGATGATCGAGGCGTGGTTGAGGGCGTCGGAGATGACCGCGTCCTCGGCGCCGAGCAGGGTCTCGAAGACACCGCCGTTGGCGTCGAAGCAGGAGGAGTAGAGGATCGTGTCCTCCTGGCCGAGGAAGGCCGACAGCCGCGCCTCCAGCTCCTTGTGCACCTCCTGCGTGCCGCAGATGAAGCGGACGGAGGCCATGCCGTAGCCCCAGCGGTCCAGTGCGTCCTTGGCGGCGGCGACGACCTCGGGGTGGTCGGCCAGACCGAGGTAGTTGTTGGCGCAGAAGTTGAGGACCTCGCCGGCGGCGCCGCCCGAGGTGACGGCGACGGCCGCGTTCTGCGGGGTGCCGATGACGCGCTCGGGCTTGTGCAGGCCGGCGGCGCGGATCTCGTCGAGGGTGGTGCGGAGGTCCTCGCGGACGGACTCGAACATGCTGCGTTCTCCTTGTGCGGCGGAGGGGGCCGGGCCCCGCGGAGGGGGGAGGGTTTGCGGGGCCCGGCCGGAGGGAGATGGTTCGGGGGGACTGGCGGGGCTACGCGGTCCAGTCCAGGATGATCTTGCCGCTGCGGGCGGTCGACGCCTCGTCGAAGGCGGCCTCGAAGTCGCGGTGCGAGTAGCGGCCGGTGATGACCGGGCTGAGGTCGAGCCCGCCTTCCAGCAGCACGGTCATCGCGTACCAGGTCTCGAACATCTCGCGGCCGTAGATGCCCTTGATGGTGATCATCGAGGTGACGACCTTCGCCCAGTCCACCGGGAACTCCTGCGCGGGCAGGCCCAGCATGGCGATCCGGCCGCCGTGCGTCATGTTGTCGATCATGTCGCGCATCGCCTCGGCGCGGCCGGACATCTCCAGGCCGATGTCGAAGCCCTCGCGCAGGCCCAGCTGCCGCTGGGCATCGGCGATGGAGGTCTCGGCGACGTTCACGGCGAGCGTGGCGCCGGCCTTGCGGGCGATCTCCAGCCGCTCGGGGCTGACGTCCGTGATGACCACGTTGCGCGCACCGGCGTGCCGGGCCACGGCCGCCGCCATGATGCCGATCGGGCCGGCGCCGGTGATCAGTACGTCCTCGCCGACCAGCGGGAAGGACAGCGCCGTGTGCACGGCGTTGCCGAACGGATCGAAGATCGCCGCGACGTCCAGGTCCACCGCGGTCCGGTGCACCCACACGTTCTGCGCGGGCAGCACCACGTACTCGGCGAACGCGCCGTCCCGGCCGACGCCGAGCCCGATCGTGCTGCGGCACAGGTGGCGGCGCCCGGCCAGACAGTTGCGGCACTTGCCGCACACCAGGTGGCCCTCGCCGCTGACCAGCGCGCCGATCTCGATGTCGCGGACGTCCGCGCCGAGCGCCGCCACCTCGCCGACGAACTCGTGGCCGAGGACGAGCGGGGTCTTGACCGCGCCCTGCGCCCAGCCGTCCCAGGCACGGATGTGCAGGTCGGTTCCGCAGATGCCGGTGCGCAGCACCTTGATCAGCACGTCACCGGCGCCGTACTCGGGCTCGGGGACGTCCATGAGCCACAGCCCGGGCTCGGCCTTGTGCTTGACGAGTGCCTTCATGAGGGTGGCTCCAGGCATGCGGAAGGGGGCGCCGCGGGCGTGCGGGCCCGGACGGCGTCGGTGACGGGCACCAATCTGCCGATCGGCGTGGTGATCAGTCCATCGAGACTTTCTTAAGCGGGTCGACAGCGCAGCTTCACGCCTATGCTCCTCGGGTGACGGGGCAGGGGGTGTCTTGCCTGGGACGGCGCGGGGAAAAGGGGAGGTGAGGGGCGTGCCGAGTCTGCGCAGCAGGGCGCTGTCGGTGGCGCTGACCGCAACGGGGCGGCGAAGACGGTTCGCGAGCGCCGAGGCGGTGAGGACCCGGGTGGCACAGTCGGCCCGCCGGCCCGCGTCACATCTGCCGCCGCGATCGCTCGGCCGGGTCGCGGACATCTCCCGGACCTTCGTCGGAGCCTGGCCGGTGTACGACGTGTCCCCCCTCGGGACCGAGCCCGCGGCCCAGGTGCTGTACGTGCACGGCGGCGGTTACATCGACGAACTGGTCCGCCCGCACTGGGCACTGATCCGGACCCTGGTCACGCGGGCGCGGGCGCGGGTCGTCGTACCGGCGTACATCCTCGCTCCGCGCGGTACCGCCGACCGGACGGTCCCGGTCGCCACCGACCTGCTGAGCGGGCTGATCGCGAGCGGCGACGCCGGCGGGACCGTGCTGCTCGGGGACGCGGCCGGAGCCGGGCTGGCGCTGGCCGCCGCGCAGCGGCTGCGCGACCGCACCGGGGAGCAGCCCTCCCGGATCGTGCTGATCTCGCCCTGGCTGGACGTGACCATGAGCCATCCGGACCAGGCGGCCATCGAGGCGACCGATCCGGTACAGGCCCGCCCGGGACTGCGGGAGGCCGGGCGGCTGTACGCCGGGACGCTGGCCACCGACGATCCCCGGGTGAGCCCGCTGCACGGGACCTTCGCGGGCCTCGCGCCGCTGACGGTCTTCACCGGGACCCGGGACGTGCTGACCACGGACAGCAGGGAGCTGCTGCGCCGGGCCCGCGCGGACGGGGCCGAGGTGGACTTCCACGAGGAGGCGGGGATGCCGCACGGGTACCCGCTGCTGCCGGTGCCGGAGGGGCGGGCGGCGCGCGACCGGATCGTGGAGCTGGTCCGGTCGGCCGCGGATCTGTGACGGCGTGCGCACCCCCTACGCCGTGCAGGTCATCAGCGAGCTGATCGGCCAGGCGCGGTACGCCGTCCAGTACGCCTCGTCGCGTACGGAGTCGGCGGGCGGCGTCCGGTTCGGCTGCCAGCCGACGGTGGCGAAGCCCGCCTCGACGGCCGCCTCGGCGAGGTCGGAGTGCGCCCACTCGCGGAACTCGAAGGGCACCGGCGGCTCGGTCAGGAAGTGCGCCCTCAGCAGCGGCGCGTCGCCGTCCGGGACCCGGTCGAGGATGCGGACCCCGTACGGCGACCAGTCCACGCGCGGGAACGCTCCCGCGTTGGGCACGATGGCGAGCAGCCGCCCGCCCGTGCGCAGACTGGCGCGCACGGACCGGAACATCGCGTGCAGGGACCGGCGGTCGGGCGCGTAGCTGAAGACGTACGCGGCGGTGGCGAGGTCGAAGGGGCCGAGGCGGGGAAGCCCGGCGGCGTCGGCGACGAGGTACTCGACGTCCGGCCGGTCCTTCGTCGCCTCGTGCTCGCGGGCCTGTTTGATCATCTCCTCGGAGACGTCCACGCCGACGGTCCGCCGGGCCCCGCCGCGGGCCAGCAGCCGGGTGTTGTAGCCGTACCCGCAGGCCAGGTCGAGGGCGTCGAGCCCGCGCACCCCGCCGAGTGCGTCGAGGGCTCCGTGCAGGGTGTAGGTGTCGGCCGCCGAGAAGGCCGCCGTGGTCTGGGACTCCGCGTAACGCTCGCCGATGGTGTCGTACTGGAACCGCATGCTCTGCCTTCCGGGGGCCTGCCGGGGGGTGGGACGCGTGCGTATGGTGCCCCGTGGCGCGACCGGGGGTGGTCCGTACACCCGTACGTCCCCCGGACGAGGGAATCGGTCGGCCTATCGCCGGGGCCCGGCCGCGGACGCGTCCCGGTCGGCCTGCCGTACGGGCAGCGGTTCGCGGGCGCAGGCGCGCAGCCAGGCGTGCCCGGGATCGGCGTCGTGGCGCGGGTGCCAGGCCATGCCGAAGGGCAGTGTCGGCAGATCGAGCGGGATCTCGAAGACCTCCAGCCCCAGCGCGGCGGCGAGTGGCAGGGCCTGGGTGGTGAGGAGCCCCACGAGGTCGCTCTCGCGCAGCACGAACAGGGAGGCGGGGAAGGTCCCCACGGCACCCACCACCCGCCGCGACAGGCCCTGTTCGGCGAGGGCGGTGTCCACCGGGCCTTCCAGGCGGCCGCGCCGTGAGGCGATCAGGTGTTCGGCTGCGGCGAACCGGCGCGCGGTGACGCGTCCGCGGAGCAGCGGATGGCCGGGGCGTACGACGGCCATCATCCGCTCATCGGTGAGGTGCTCGACGCGCACCTCGGGGGAACGGGTGTCGATGACGCCGAGTTCCAGGTCGGCGACGCCCTCGCGCAGGGCCGGGACGTCCACGTGGCTCTCTGACAGGAAGCGCAGCCGCACCCCCGGCGCCTCCCTGGTCACGCGGGTGAGGAGGGTGGCTCCGTAGACGGCGGTGAAGGCGTCGTTGGCGAGCACGGTGAAGGTGCGGACGAGCGTGGGCAGGTCGACCTGTCCGCCGGTCAGGAAGAGGGCGCGGGCCCGTTCCACGACGGCGCGGACCTCGCCCTGGACGGCGAGGGCGTGCGGGGTGGGCACCATGCTCCGGCCCGCCCGGACCAGGACGGGGTCGCCGAGGGCCTTGCGGATGCGGCCGAGGGTGCGGCTCATGGCGGGCTCGGACAGGTGCAGGCGGGCGGCGGCCCGGGACACGCTCGACTCCTCCAGGAGGACGTCGAGGGCGACGAGGAGGTTCAGGTCGAGGCCGTGGCCCGCTCCGGATTGCGTCACACGCATTCATCCCTTGCAGAACTTGCACTGGAAAGCAGGTCCCTCCAACTCTACGGTGAGGAGCGGGGGATGGCCGCAGCGCCGCCCTCGCCCCCCACGTCACCACCCCTCACCTTTCGCCGCCGACTCCTAGGAGGAGCCGTGCTTCGCCCTGCCCCGAACCGGTCCGCCGCCAGCCCGCCCGCCCCGAACCCGCCCGCCCCCAACCCACCTGGCCTGACCCGGCCCGCCCTGCTCGTGCTGTGCGCCTGCGTGCTGGTCGCCCAGGCCATGGTCGCCGCCGTCAACCTGCTGATCCCGCAGCTCGCCGCGTCCGCGCTGCGGCCGAGCCCCGACCAGCTGCTGTGGGCGGTCGACGCGTACGTCATCGTCTTCGCCGCGCTGCTGATCCCGGCCGGCGCGCTCGGCGACCGGTACGGCCGCAAGGGCGCCCTCCTGGCCGGGCTCGCACTGTTCGCCGCGGGCGGGGCAGTCAGCGCGCTCGCCCAGGACCCGGCCGTACTGATCGCCGGGCGCGGGCTGTGCGGGGCCGGCGCGGCCCTGATCATGCCCGCGACCATGTCCGTCCTCGTCCACCTGAGCCCGCCCGAGCGCCGGGGGCAGGCTCTCGCCACCTGGACCCTGTCCGCGGGCCTCGGGGGCCTGGCGGGCAATGTCGGGGGCGGTCTGGCCGGGGAGTTCCTGACCTGGCGGGCCCTGTTCTGGGCCGTCGTCCCGCTCGGCGCGGTCCTCGCGGTCGCGGTCGCCCGTACGGTGCCCCGTACGCCGTCCCGGTCCGACGCGGCCGTCGACCCCGTCGGCGCGGTCCTGCTCGCGGGGGCGCTGCTCGCGGTGGTCTACGGGATCATCGAGGGGCCGGCGTGCGGCTGGACCTCGGCGCGGGTGCTGGCCGCCTTCGGCGCCGGCGCCGGGCTGCTCGCCGCCTTCACCGGCCATGCGCTGCGCGCCGCCCACCCGCTGCTGGACCCGCGGGTCTTCGCCTCGCGCAAGCTGCGCGCCGGGACGCTCGGCATCGGCACCGGCTTCTTCGGGCTCTTCGCCCTGTTCTTCGTCAACGCCCAGTACCTCCAGTACGCGAAGGGCTTCTCCCCTGCGCTGACGGGCGTCGCGATCGTCCCGCTGACCGTCGGCATGGCGCTGGTGCCCAAGTTCGGCGCGCGGCTCCAGGAGCGCACCGGTCCCCGTCTGCCGGTCGGCGCCGGGCTCGGCCTGATCGGGGCGGGACTGCTGCTGGTCTCCACCGCCGACGCGGGCACTCCGTACGCCCTGTACGCGCTCTACCTGCTGGTGCTGTCCGTCGGCACCGGGCTGTGCGCGCCCTCGCTGACCCTGACGGTGGTCGCGGAGCTGCCCGCGCACCAGGCCGGACTCGGATCCGGGCTGAACACGGCGGCCCGCGAGATCGGCGCGGCCCTCGGGGTGGCGGTGGTCGGCACGGTGCTGGCGTCCCGCTTCCACGGCGATCCGACGGATCCGGCGCAGGTCGGCGCCTTCACCGACGCGATGGGGTCCGCGCTGCGCACGGTGGCCCTGGTGCTGCTGCTGGCGTCGGCGGCCGTGGTGGCCGGCTACCGCGGCTCCGGTCGCGGGCACGGACAGGAGCAGGGGCCGTCGCGGCCCCGCCGGGATGCAGCGCCCGCCGCGGAGGGCGCATCCTGACGGTGTGACGGCGAGAGGGGACAGCCCAGGCCCGGCCCCCGACGCCACGACCCAGGCGCTCGCGCGTGCCACGGCGAGTGCCGTGGAGGCCGTCGGCGGGTACGCAGGCGGGGTCTACCTGCGCTCGCGCACCGAGGAACTGCGGCTGGCCGTGCTCCTGGGCCTGCCCGGTCCGCTCTTCCGGCCGTGGTGGCGGATGCAGGTGAACCGCCCCTACCCGGTGGCGGAGGCGTACCGCTCCGGGCAGTCCGTGCACCTGCCGGACGCGGAGGCGGCCATGCGGCGCTTCCCGCAACTGATGGCGGGGCTGCCCTTCCCCTTCGGCTCCCTGTACGAGCCGGTCACCGCCGGGTCGGAGCGGTTCGGGGTGCTGATGGTGCTGCGCCCGCCCACCCCCGGGGTACCGGTCGGGGCCGGCGACCGGGCGCGGATGCGCGAAGCCGCGGCCGCCCTGGCCGGGGAGCTCTCGGCGCTGACGGCGGCCGGGGCGCCGGTGATCTGGGAAGGGGACCCGGTGTACGTACCGCTGCCGGACCGGGCCGAGGGCGCCGGCACCGTCGTGGACCGGCTCGCGCAGGCGGTGCTCTCCGTGGACCGGCAGGGCCGGATCCGCTTCGCGAACGCCGCCGCCGAGACGCTGCTCGGCCTCAGCGGAGCGCGGCTGATGGGGCAGGTGCTGTGGGAGGCGGCGCCCTGGCTCGGGCAGCGGGCCTACGAGGATCACTTCCGGGGCGTGTTCCTGTCCACCGAGGCGGTGCGCTTCCCGGTGCGGCGCGGCTGGCACCGGACCCGGGAATGGCTCTCGGTGGACCTGTACCCCGGCTCCGACGGGCTGACCGTGATGATCGGCACCGCCGAGCAGCCCGACTACGCTCCCGAGTCGGTGGCCCAGCCGGGGGCGGGCCTCGGCTCGGTGGCCGACCGGGCCTCCGCGCTGTACCGTCCGGTGGCCCTCGCGATCGCGCTGACGGAGGCGGTCACGGCCCGCCAGGTGTCGGCGGTGGTCACCGAGGAGCTGCTGCCCGCCTTCGGCGGCCGCCAGCTGGCGATCTACCTGCTCGACGAACGGCACCTGCACCTGGCCTGGGAGACGGGGTTCCCGCGGGGCTTCCTCAACCGCTTCGACGGCGTCTCGCTCGACACGGCGCTGCCGGGCGTGGAAACGCTGACCACGGGCCGGCCCCTGTTCTTCGAGTCGATGGAGAATCTGGCCGCCGCCTACCCGGGGATCCCGCTGGACGCGCACCTCGGCGCCCGCGCCTTCCTGCCGCTGATCGCCTCCGGCAGGCCGGTCGGCTCCTGCATCCTCGGCTTCGACACGCCGCGCGGCTTCAGCCCGGAGGAGCGTACGGTGCTGACCGCGCTGGCCGGCCTGATCGCGCAGGCCCTGGAGCGGGCGAAGCGCTACGACAACGAGGCGGCGCGCGCCCGGGGGCTCCAGTCGGCCCTGCTGCCGCACCGGCTGCCGGTGCGCGAGCACGTGGACACGGTGGCCCGCTATCTTCCGGGCACGGTCGGCATGGACGTCGGCGGCGACTGGTACGACGTCATCGAGACCGACGACGGCCGGCTGGCGCTGGTGATCGGGGACGTCCAGGGCCACGGCGTGGCGGCTGCCGCGACGATGGGCCAACTCCGCAGCGCGGTACGGGCCTTCGCGCTCAGCGGCAGCACTCCGCAGGAGGTGGTGAGCGGCACCAACCGGCTGCTCATCGATCTGGATCCGGGCCAGTTCGCCAGCTGCTGCTACGTGTCGCTCGACCCGGAAACCGGTTCCGTGCGGGCTGTGCGGGCCGGCCACCCCCAGCCGCTGCTGCGCCACCCCGACGGCCGCACCGAGGTGCTCGACCTGGCGGGCGGGGTGGTGCTCGGCATCGACCCGCAGGCCTCGTACCCCGTCACCGAACTGCGGCTGACCACGGGCTCGGTGCTCGCCCTCTACACGGACGGGCTGGTGGAGAAGCCGGGCATCGACATCGACATCGGGGTGGAGCGGCTGCGGGCGGCCCTGGCCGAGGCCCGGCCGACCCCGCTGACCGAGACCGCCGACCGGCTGGTCAGCGAGGCGGGCAGCAGCACCGACCGGCCGGACGACATCGCCCTGCTGCTGGCCTCCCGCACGGGCGGCGCCCCGTAGGCCCGCTCGGCCGGTCACCCGGACGGCCCCGTCAGCCGGCGTCGGCGGGCCGCTCCCCGCCGAGTCCCAGGGTGATCGCGGTGTTCACCAGGCCGACGTGGCTGAACGCCTGTGGAAAGTTGCCGAGTTGGCGTCCGGCGACGGGGTCGTACTCCTCCGCGAGCAGCCCCACGTCGTTGCGTACGGCGAGCAGCCGTTCGAAGAGGGCGCGGGCCTCCTTGTCCCGGCCCGTCAGGTGCAGGGCGTCGACCAGCCAGAACGAGCAGGCCAGGAAGGCCCCTTCGTCGCCGGGCAGTCCGTCGACGGACGGACCTTCGGTGCTGTAGCGGCGGACCAGCCCGCTGCTGCCGAGCTCCGCGCGCACGGCGTCGACGGTGCCGGTGACGCGCGGGTCGTCGGGCGGCAGGAAGCCGACCCTGGGGATGAGCAGGGCCGACGCGTCGAGTTCGCGGGAGCCGTAGTACTGCGTGAAGGTGCCCCGCTCGGGGTCGAACCCCTTCTCGCACACGTCGCGGTGCACCTCCTCGCGCATGGTCCGCCAGCGCTCCACGTCGCCGGGCAGTGACGGATATCCCTCCAGGGTGCGGACGGCCCGGTCGGCGGCGACCCAGGCCATCACCTTGGAGTGCACGAAGTGGCGGCGCGGGCCGCGGACTTCCCACAGGCCCTCGTCCGGCCGGCGCCAGTTGCGGCCCAGGAAGTCGAGGAGCGCGAGCTGGATCCTCCAGGCGTGCCGCTCGACGGGGATCCCGGCGGCCCGGGCCAGGTGGAGGGCGTCGAGGACCTCCCCGTACACGTCCAGCTGGAGCTGGTCGACGGCCGCGTTGCCGATCCGGACCGGGGCGGAGGAGGCGTAGCCGCGCAGCCAGGGCAGCTCGACCTCGGGGATCCGCCGCTCGCCGCTGATCCCGTACATGATCTGGAGGTCGGCGGGATCACCGGCGACCGCGCGCAGCAGCCACGCGCGCCAGGCTCGGGCCTCGTCGAGGAAGCCGGTGGCGAGGAGCGAGCCGAGGGTGAGGGTGGCGTCGCGCAGCCAGCAGTAGCGGTAGTCCCAGTTGCGGACGCCGCCGATCTCCTCGGGGAGGGAGGTGGTGGCCGCGGCGACGATTCCGCCGGTCGGAGCGTAGGTGAGGGCCTTGAGGGTGATCAGGGAGCGGGTGACCGCCTCCCGGTAGGGGCCCTCGTAGAGGCACCGGGAGGTCCACTCGCGCCAGTCGGCGAGGCCCTGCTCCAGGGCGGCGTACGGGTCCACGGGCTCGGGGCGCGGTTCGTGCGAGGGGTGCCAGGTGAGGACGAAGGCGACGCGCTGGCCGGCGGCGACGGTGAACTCGGAGCGGGTGCTGTTGGCCTCGCCCCAGGTGGGCACGGGCGGCTCGCTGCGGAACCACGCCGAGTCCGGCCCGGCGACGGCCACGCGGTCACCCTCGGAGCGGCGGACCCAGGGCAGAACGTGGCCGTAGTCGAAGCGCAGCCGCAGGGTGCTGCGTACGGTGACCTCGCCGGAGACCCCTTCGACGATCCGCATCACATCGGGTGCGCTGTCCCGCTGCGGCATGAAGTCGACGACCTTGACCGTGCCGCCCTCGGTCTCCCAGTAGGACTCCAGGATCAGCGAGCCGTCGACGTAGGCGCGGCGGGTGCACCGCTCGGAGGGCCCGGCGCCGGCCGGCGCGATGCGCCAGTGGCCGTTCTCCTCGTCGCCGAGGAGCCTGGCGAAGCAGGCCGCGGAGTCGAAGTGCGGCAGGCACAGCCAGTCGATGGACCCGTCGCGGCCGACCAGCGCGCTGGTCATGAGGTCGCCGATGAGTGCGTAATCTTCGATGGGTTGTGTCATTCGTCCGCTCTTCCCTCGAATACCCGGGGTCAATCAGCTCGGACCCCGGGCACCCTCGTGCGGACTGCCCGTGACGTCAGTTCCGTACGAGGAGCAGCGCGCCCGCGAGGACCACGCCGAGGGCGACGGCGAGGGCCCCGTGCGCCAGTCGGTGGCTGCGCAGCACGGGCAGGAAGCGGTCGACGGCGTACCGTCCGGGGCCGGTCAGGGCGAGGGCCGCGGCGCCCGCGGTCAGCAGCAGTTCGTACTCGATGCCCTTCGGGGCGAAGAAGGCGCCGGCGCCGTGGACGGCGATCGCGTTGATGAGCGTGCCGACGATGGCGGCGCCGGCGAGCGGGGTGAGCAGTCCGACGGCGAGGCCGAGGCCGCCCAGGGTCTCGGTGAGGCCGGCGAGGACGGCCATGGCGTCACCGGCGGGGTAGCCGCTGGCCGTGAAGAACTGGCCGGTGCCGCTGACGCCGCCGCCCCCGAACCAGCCGAAGAGCTTCTGCGAGCCGTGCGCGGCCATGGTCAGGCCGAGGACCAGGCGCAGGAGCAGCAGGCCGGTGTCGTGACCGGGGGTGGAGAGGCCGGCGAGGACGGCGGGCCGGGGCTGTGCGGCCGGTGCGGCGGCCTGCGGCTTCGTCGTGGTGACGGAGGGGCTGGTCATCGGGGGGGTCCTTCCGGTCAGGCGGCCCGGTGAGGGAGGGGAATGTTGTTCAAATTCGAACCGCTAGTCGTCGACCCTAACCATTGATTCAAATTCGAACAACCCGTGTAGTCTGGAGCCATGGCTGAACCGAGATGGCTGGACGACCGCGAGATGCGGGCCTGGAGCGGCTTCCTGGCCGCATCGGCCCTGGTGAACCGCCGCCTCGACCAACAGCTCAAGGACGATTCCGGGCTCTCGCACCCCCAGTACGAGATCCTCGTCCGGCTCGCCGCCGCGCCCGGGCGCGAGCTGCGGATGACCGAGCTCGCCAACGGGCTGATCAACTCCAAGAGCGGGCTGACCTACCAGGTCACCCAGATGGAGAAGGCCGGGCTGGTCCGTCGCCGCAGCTGCCCCTCCGACGTGCGCGGCGTCTTCGCCGTCCTCACCGACGCCGGCAGCGCCAAGCTGGAGAAGGCCGCGCCGGGACACGTGGCCACGGTCCGGGAGATCCTCGTCGACGTCCTGACCCCCGGACAGCTCGACGCGCTCGCCGACGGACTCGGCGAGGTCGCCCGCCGGCTGCGCGAACACGGCGCCTGAGTGGATCCGGCCGCGGACCGGATCACGCGACCCGACATCGGGGTATAGGGGCGCCATGGACGGAAAGGTCTGGTTCACCCTGGCCGCGCTCGCCGTGGCGGGGCTCGCGATCGCCGCGGCCGTACTGCTCGTACGGGTCCTCAAGGCGCGGCGACTGCTGCGCGACGCGGGCATCCCGCTGCGCGACAAGGCCCTGTTCTGGGTCGCCGTGGTCTACACCGTCTCACCGGTGGACCTCATTCCGGACCCCGTGTACCTGGACGACATCGGGGTGCTGCTGCTGGCGCTGCGCTCCCTGCACGCGGCGGCCGCCACTGCGGTCAGCGAACGCCCCGGGGCCGGAACTGGACGCTGATGCGGGGGCCCACGGCCCGCGCCGACTTGGGTACGGCGTGCTCCATGGTGCGCTGGCAGGAGCCGCCCATGACGACCAGGTCGCCGTGACCCAGGGGCAGCCGGAGCAGGGTGGGCCCGCCGTCGCGCGGCCGGAAGGCCAGATCGCGCGGGTCGCCGACGGAGACGATCGCGACCATGGTGTCCTCGGTCGAGGAACGGCCGGTGCGATCCCCGTGCCAGGCGACGCTGTCGCGGCCGTCGCGGTACAGGCACAGGCCGGCGGTGGTGAAGGGCTCGCCGAGCTCGGCGGCGTAGTGGCGGGTCAGCACGGAGCGGGCCTCGGTGAGCGAGGGGTGCGGCAGGGCCTCGCCCTCCGCGTAGAAGGCCAGCAGCCGGGGCACATCGACCTCGCGCTCGTACATCTGGCGCCGCTCGGCCTGCCAGGGCACGTCGGCTGCCAACCGTTCGAAGAGCGCGTCGGCTCCGGTCAGCCAGCCGGGCAGGTGGTCCACCCAGGCCCCGGCGCCGAGCACGGTCCGCCGCATGCCGGCGAGCGGACCGAGCCGGATCTCGTCGCCTTGGTCGAAGAGTGAACCCTGCAGACCCTGAAGGCCCTGGACTGCGCGCATGACCCCAGCCTAACCCCATGAACCGAACACCTGCACGAATATGGCCGGCGCGGCGCGCCTCGGCCGGTCCGGGCGGTTCAGCCGGTCCGGGCGGTTCAGCCGGTCCGGGCGGTGCGCGCAGTTCGTGCGGTTCGTGCCACGGACGGCCGGGCCAGGACCGTGACGGCAACGGAGACCGCCGCGGCGAGGGCGATCGCGGCGCCGGGGGCGAGGTACTGGGCCAGGCCTCCGGCGATCGCGGCGCCGAGGCCCTGCCAGGTCATCCGGCCGGCGGACTCCACTCCCTGGACCTGGCCGCGCACCGCTTCGGGGGTCAGCGCGAGAAGCTGCTCCTGCAGCGGCAGCGTGGCCGCGAAACCGGCGCCGGCGAGGAACACCGCGGCCGCAGCGAACAGGGTCGGCGGGTGGAACGCGAACACCAGGAAGGGGACGGCGAGCAGCAGCCGCAGGGCGAACGCGCAGCGGCGTCGCCGGTTAGCGGTGAGCAGCCGGCCGACGGCCAGGTCCCCGAGGAGCATGCCCGCCGACCCGGCGGCCAGCAGGGTGCCGGCGCTGCCCGGGTCGTAGGAGATGAACAGGGCCTCGCAGCCGACGATCAGACCGTTGGGGACCCACAGGTTCAGCAGCAGCACCCGCCGGCCTGGGTGGGCGAACAGCTCCTTGTTCGTCGTCCAGGTCTGCCGCAGGCCGGGGCGGCGGGTGAGCCGGATCGAGCGCTCCCGGACGGTGGCCGCCACCACGGCCAGCCCGAGCGCGGTCAGGGCCGTGGCGACGGTGAAGACCCCGTACGGGCTGAGGTGGCGCAGCAGTACGGCGCCGATGGCGTAGCCGAGGATCGCCATGCCGCCCGAGGTGATGTTCATCAGCGAACGCGCCGTCGCGTAGGCGGAGGTCGGCACGATCTCGGCGAGCAGGCCCAGGCGCGTACCGGTCCCCAGGGACTGGAAGAAGCCGAGCATCAGCAGCAGGCCGAACCGGGCGGCCAGCGGCAGCCCGGGGATCGCCTGGGCGCCGACACCCACCAGCGAGGCGAACTGGAGGAGGACGATGGTCCGTCGGGGACGGTTCCCGTCCGCGACCGACATCAGCGTCAGCGCGCCGAGGACCGTCGCGAACGTGGCGCCGTACATGCTCACGGCCGTCAGGAACGGGGAGCCGGTACGGTCGTTGACCAGAGACCCGAGGGCGAAGCCCGACAGGGTGCTCGCGGCGGTCGTCACGGTGAAGCCGGCGTAGAGGCCGGTGAATTCGGTGTTGCGGAGCAGGTCGCGATAGCCGGTGGTGGTGTCGTCGGCGATGCGGTCGGCGATGTGGTCGGTGGCGTGGTCAGTGGCGTGGTCGGAAGGCATGAAAAAAGCCTCCGGGCACGTCCGTTGGGGACGTAGACCGAAGGCCGACACGGTGATTCTAGCAGCCCTGCGGGCTTGTCCGTTGTAAAGGTGTGATCAGGGACTCACGCTCTTGGCCGAAAGCCCTGCGCACGGTAGCGTCACGGCGACATTCCACATAGCGACGACGGCGAGACGGAAGTCCGGTGTGAATCCGGCATGGTCGCGCCACTGTGTGCTGTGGCGACATCCCCAGGGTGGCGCCGCGGCGAGTCAGACCCGAGGACCGTCGTCCTGCACCACCGTATGGGACGCGTGTTCCCCGAGGAGGTTCCATCATGGCCGAGGCTGTCGCTTCCGCTGCCATCCCCACCACCGCCGGCTCCCTGTCCGCTCCGCTGCCTGTCCGCGCGGTGCTGCCCTGGGCGCTCTTCGTCGGTCTCCTGATGCTCGTCGCCCTGTACTTCGTCGGTGCCGAGCAGGGCGCCACCGCCCTGTTCGCCGGTGAGGGCGTGCACGAGTGGGTGCACGACGGCCGTCATCTGCTCGGCTTCCCCTGCCACTGAGAGGCCACGCACATGTACGCCTCCACTGTCAGAGGTCTGCTCGTCCGCGGCATGCTCGCGGGCCTGATCGCCGGCCTGTTCGCCTTCGCCGTCGCCTACGTGGTGGGTGAGCCCCCGGTGCGGGGCTCCATCGCCGTGGAGGAGGCCCAGGCCGCTCAGGACGCCGCGGGCGCCGCGGGCGCTCACGCCGGGCACGGCGGTGACGCCGCGTCGGGCGAGGCCGCCGAAGAGGAAGAGGAGCTGGTCAGCCGACCGGTGCAGTCGACCGTCGGGCTGGCCACCGGCGTCCTGGTCTACGGGGTCGCGCTGGGCGGCATCGCCTCGCTCGCGTTCTCGTTCGCCCTGGGCCGCGTCGGCAAGTTCAGCCCGCGGGCGACGGCGGCGCTCACCGCCGCGGCCGCCTTCGCCACCGTCTACCTGGTGCCGTTCCTGAAGTACCCGGCCACCCCGCCGGCGGTGGGCAACCCGGACACCATCGGGAAGCGCACCACGCTGTTCTTCCTGATGATCCTGCTCAGCGTGCTGCTGGGCGTCGGCGCGATCATCATCGGTCGGCGGCTGGCACCGCGCCTGGGCAACTGGAACGCGACGCTGGCCGCGAGCGCCGGCTTCATCGCCGCCGCCGCCCTCGCGTTCGTGTTCCTTCCGGCGAACGACGACGCGGTCAAGCCCGGTTTCCCCGCCGCCCTGCTGTGGGAGTTCCGGGTCGCCTCGCTGGCCGTCCAGCTCGTCCTGTGGGCGGTGTTCGCCATCGTCTTCGGCGTCCTGGCCCAGCGGCTCCTGGCCGTGCGCGCCGACCGCCCGGAAGCGACGGTCCAGCAGAACGCGCCCGCGCTCGGCTGACCCCGTCCGGCTCGCCTGTACATGAGGCCCCGCCGCTCCCTCCTGGGAGCGCCGGGGCCTCATGCATGCGTGCGCAGACATGCACACATCGCCCTCCGGCCGCCCTACGATGTGGCCATGAGCGCAGACGGGCAAGTGGAGCGGGTCAAGGCGCGGGGCGACCGGCTGGAGGCCGCCGCGTCCGTCCTGGCGCTGCTCGCGGACCGCACCCGCCTGGCGCTGATGGAGCAGCTCGGCCGCGGCGAGGCCGATGTCACCACCCTCACCGAATCGTGCGGGGCCGCCCGCCCCTCCGTCAGCCAGCACCTCGCCAAGCTGCGCCTGGCCGGGCTGGTCACCACCCGCAAGGACGGGCGCCGGGTCGTCTACGCCTTGAGCCACGGGCATCTGCGGCGGCTGGTGGACGAGGCCCTGAACGTCGCCGACCACCAGCTCGGCTCCCTTCCGCCGCACGACTGAGCACCTCGGAACAGATACGTGCACAGGTACGCACATGTTGGCTACCATGGCGTCCTGTCAGCGATCCGCCGCCCGGGACGGGGGCTGCCCGTGCTGTCCGTACTGCGCAACACCACCTACCGCCGCCTGTTCACCGCCCAGGTCATCGCCCTGGTCGGTACCGGGCTCGCCACCGTGGCGCTGAGCCTGCTCGCGTACGACCTCGCGGGCGCCAGTGCCTCGGCGGTGCTCGGCACCGCGCTGGCGATCAAGATGATCGCCTACGTCGCCATCGGCCCCGTGATCGGAGCGGTCGCCGACCGGATCCCCCGCCGGGCTCTCATGGCGGCGATGGACCTGACCCGCGCCGGGGTCGCGGCGGCCCTTCCCTTCGTCACCGAGATCTGGCAGATCCACGTCCTGATCTTCCTGCTCCAGGCGGCGTCGGCGGCCTTCACGCCGACCTTCCAGGCCACCGTCCCCGAGGTCCTGCCCGCCGAACGCGACTACACCCAGGCCCTGTCGATGGCCCGGCTCGCCTACGACCTGGAGAGCCTGTTCAGTCCGGCACTGGCAGCGGCCCTGCTGACCCTGGTCTCCTACGACTGGCTGTTCGCCGGCACCACCGTCGGCTTCCTGGCCTCCGCCGCACTCATCGTCGCCACCGTGCTGCCCAGGCCCGCCCCCGTCGAGCGGACCGGCGGGGTCTACGCCAAGGCCGCCTTCGGCACCCGGTTGTTCCGGGCCACCCCGCGGCTGCGGGCCCTGCTCGCGCTCGACCTCGCGGTGGCCGCCGCCGGAGCCGTGGTCTTCGTCAACACCGTCACCCTGGTCCGCGACCACTTCGACCGCCCGGCCGGGGCCGTCTCCCTCGCCCTCGGCGCGTACGGCGCCGGCTCGATGCTGACCGCGCTGGTCCTGCCCCGCCTCCTGCGGCGCTCCACCGACCGCACGGTGATGCTGTCCGCCGCCTTCGTCCTCCCGGTGGTCCTGGTCGCCGTCGCCGCACTCACCGCGACCGCCCCGGGCGCCTGGTCCTGGCCCGCGTTCCTGGCCGTCTGGGCCGCGATCGGCGCCGCCTGCTCGGCCGTCCTGACCCCGGGGGGCCGCGTGATCCGCCGCTCCACCGCCGACGCGGACCTGCCCGCCGCCTTCGCCGCGCAGTTCTCCCTCTCCCACAGCTGTTGGCTGCTCACCTACCCGCTGGCCGGCTGGCTCGCCGCGGGGGCGGGCATGCCGCTGACCGCGGTGGTCCTGGGCGCCGTCGCCCTCGGCGCCACCGCGGCCGCAGCCGTGATCTGGCCCGCGCGTGACCCGTACCGGCTCGAACACGTACATCCGGACCTGCCGCCGGGCCACCCGCACCTCGCCGACGCCCGCCCGGGTACCGGCGGTTGGCGGCACGGCCACCACTACGTCATCGACCAGCACCACCACCGCTGGCCGGAGCGGATCCATTGAGCGGAAGGGCCGGGTCCGCGGGCAACGGACCCGGCCCTTCGGTCGGCGGTCGGCGGTCGGCCGTCGGCGGTCGGTCAGACGCGGTCGGCCGCGATCAGGACGTACTGGAAGGAGCCGTCGTTGTAGGAGTTGATGAACGCCTCTTCGATGCCGGTGACCAGGGAGGACTTGGCCCGCAGCTCCCAGTAGGGCAGGGTCGCGGGAGTCAGGTCGATGACGGCCTGCGGTACGAGACGGTTGTCGGCCATCGCGCGCAGGTACTCCCGGCGGGAGTGGATGTTGCACTCGAAGTGCGCGTTGATCTGGGAGACCCACTTCGACGGCTGGCCGTAACGCGGGTTCCAGCAGCCGGTGATGGTCACGTAGCGGCCGCCGACCGCGAGGATGCGGGAGTGCTCGGCGAAGAGGTCGTGCAGGTCGACGTACATGCTCGACTCGTTGTTCCACGAGGCCTCGGCCTGCCCGGTCTCGAAGGGCGTGGCGAGCATGTTGCAGACGCGGGCGTGGACCCGGTCCTCGATGCCGAGTTCGCGGGCGCGGTGGTTGGCGAAGTCGGCCTGCTTGGCCGACAGGGTGACGCCCTCGACCTTGCATCCGAAGCGCTGGTGGGCCATGACCATCGAGCCGCCGCGGCCGCAGCCGGCGTCCACGAGCGTGTCGTCGCGCTCGATGGAGCCGAGGTGGTCCAAGAGGGCTTCGGCCTGCGCCGACTCCAGACGGTGGAGCTCGGCGATCAGCTTCTTCTCGTATGCGCTGTCGTCGGCGTCGCCGAGGGCGCCGTGGTCGACCTCGCCGATTCCGTAGTGGTGGTGGTAAAGGCCGTCGACGTCACCGAGGCGCAGGTTCACCGGCCTGGCCTCGTCGTTCCAGTAACGGGCGATGTCACCCTGATAGGGCGTCACCGGGGCGGGGATGAACGTCGAGGTGCCGGCGGTGGTGAGGTCGATGCTAGTCACAGATGAGTCCATCCTTACCAGAAGTCGGGCAAGCTGTAGCGATAGGGGTTGGTCATGTGCCAGGAGTGGTTGCCGTCGACCCACACGGCCAGGCCCCGCAGGAAACGCAGCACCCTCGGGTCGGGGCAGGTGACGGCCAGTTCGGCGGCCGCGGCCTCGAAGGCGTGCATGAGGTCGTTGTGGACCTCGACCGCCTTCAGATAGGCGTCCCTTTCGGAGCGGCTCTCGCGTTCGGCGAGCACGACCGGCAGGTTCAGGTGGCGGCCGGGGCTGGCGAGTTCCTTGGTGTAGGAGTACAGGTCGTTGACGATGGTCGTCGCGTTCCCGGCGAGCGCGATGACCCGCTGCATGTGGTGAGCCTGAGCTGCTCCTCGGTCTGGTTCATCGGCTCGTTGTAGAGGTCGGCGACCCTCGTGTGCACCCGCAGGACGGTCTGTACGATGGAGAGTTCGTACTCGCGCGGCTTGAGCTCGTAGTCGACGAAGGTGCCGGGCAGCTCGGGTTCGCCGCTGTGGCCGACCGACATCGCGAGTTCGGCCTCGCCGTGCCGGTTCTGCCGCTGGTGCGGAAGCGAGCCGAACTGCTGGATGTGGGCCTGGAGGTTCGGCGCGTTGGACAGCACGGCGGCGAAGTCGGCCCGGGACAGGGTGAGCAGGGTGCCGGCGGTGGCGGCGATCGCGGTGTAGTCCCACCCTGCGGCGCCGTCGAGCAGGGCGTTCTCGCCGAACCGGTCGCCGTCCGCGAGTACGGCCACGGCGACCTCGTCGCCGTATTTGCCGACGGAGGTCTGGTTGATCCGGCCGTGAGCGATCAGGTGGATCTGGTCGGCGGGAGCGCCGCGCTCGGCCAGCACCTCACCGGGACGGAAGTCACGCTGGACGCAGCGGCCGGCGAGCGTGTTCAGCACCTCCAGGTCGTCGAAGCCGCGCAGCATGGCGAGTTCGCCGAGCTCCCGGGGAAGCACCCGGACGTGGGCGCCGTCCTGGACGAACTCGATGCGCCCGTCGCCGATGGTGTAGCTCAGTCGGCGGTTCACCCGGTAGGTGCCGCCCTTGGTCTCCACCCAGGGGAGCATCCTCAGCAGCCAGCGAGAGGTGATCTCCTGCATCTGGGGGGCGGACTTGGTCGTGGTGGCGGGTTGCGGGCGGCCGCCGTGCCGAGGCTGGACTGCCGGGGCGGCTCCAGTTGCGCTTCCGGGCTGGTGTCAACGGTCATCGGGCGAGCTCTCCTTCATAGAGAGGGGTGACGGCGTACGCGCATGTCACCGGTAAAAGAGTGAAAAGAGGGTGAATATCCGGGAATTCCTCCAGATTCGGGGGAACATTAGCGGCCGATGCGCCCACCCGCCCCTACGGAACCGCTGGTGTTCCCCCGATGCGGTGATCTCGACCCGCAGCGGGTTTGCACGGGCAACCGACGGGGTTCGGCCCTGGTCGGGTGCTTGCCCGGGGCGCGCCATGGCCGCCGCCGACGGACCGTCACTAGAGTCGGCAGGAGGTCACCTGCCAGCCCCACCGGGAGATGCGCATGAGGATGCTGATCAACAGTCCGCAGACCGTGGTCGCCGACGCCCTGCGCGGCATGGCCGCCGCCCATCCCGAGCTCGATGTCGACGTGGAACGGCGGGTCGTCGTACGGCGGGACGCGCGGGACAGCGGGCGGGTCGGGGTGGTGTCCGGGGGCGGGTCCGGGCACGAGCCGCTGCACGCCGGGTTCGTGGGTTACGGGATGCTGTCGGCCGCGTGTCCCGGGGAGGTGTTCACCTCTCCGGTGCCCGACCAGATGCTGCGGGCGGCCGGGGCCGTGGACTCCGGGCAGGGCGTGCTGTTCGTCGTCAAGAACTACACCGGCGACGTGCTGAACTTCGAGATGGCCGCCGAGCTGGCCGAGGAGGACGGCCTGCGGGTGGAGCGCGTCCTCGTCAACGACGATGTCGCGGTCACCGACAGCCTGTTCACCGCCGGGCGGCGCGGCACCGGGGCCACCCTCTTCGTCGAGAAGATCGCCGGGGCGGCGGCCGAGCAGGGGGCGCCGCTGGAGGAGGTCGCGGCGATCGCCCGGCGGGTCAACGGGTCCTCGCGGAGCTTCGGGGTGGCGCTGAGCGCCTGCACCACACCCGCGAAGGGCAGCCCGACCTTCGAACTCCCCGAAGGGGAGCTGGAGTTGGGTATCGGCATCCACGGTGAACCGGGCCGGGAGCGGCGCGCGATGATGTCGGCGCGGGAGATCGCGGAGGTCGCGGTGGGCGCCGTACTGGAGGAGCTCGCGGAGGTGGGTCCGGCCGGCGGGCCAGTGCTGGCGCTGGTCAACGGGATGGGAGCGACGCCGCTGCTCGAACTGTACGGGTTCCACGCGGAGGTGGCGCGGGTGCTGGGCGAGCGGGGTGTGCCGGTGGCTCGGGCGCTGGTGGGCAACTACGTCACGTCGCTGGACATGGCGGGGTGTTCGGTGACGCTGTGCCGGGCCGACGAGGAACTGCTGCGGCTGTGGGACGCGCCCGTCCAGACCGCGGCGTTGCGCTGGGGCCGCTGACCGTATGGTGTCGGTGGGACTGGCCAGACGGGTGCGAGGCGAGGAGATCCGGTGCGTGACGCAGAGTTCTTCCGGCGCTGGATGACCACGGCCGCGGCCGCGGTGGAGCGCGAGGCGGACCGGCTGACCGAGCTCGACTCCCCGATCGGGGACGCCGACCACGGGAGCAATCTGCTGCGCGGGTTCACGGCGGTGCTGGCGGCCCTGGACGCCGAGGCTCCGGCGGCGCCGGGCGAGGTGCTCCAGCTGGCCGGCAGGACGCTGATCTCGACGGTCGGCGGCGCGTCGGGACCGCTGTACGGGACGCTGCTGCGGCGCACCGGCAAGGCGCTGGGGGAGGCGGCCGAGGTCTCCGACACCCAGCTGCGCGAAGCCCTGTACGCGGGGGTGGCCGCGGTGGCGCAACTGGGCGGGGCGGCGCCGGGCGACAAGACGATGCTGGACGCGCTGGTGCCGGGCGTGGCCGCGCTGAGCACCTCGTACCGGGCGGGCGGGGTCGCGGCGGAGCACGGGGCGGTGGCGACGGTGCCGCTGCAGGCGCGCAAGGGCCGGGCCAGTTATCTGGGCGAGCGGAGCATCGGGCACCAGGATCCGGGCGCGACCTCGTCGGCGCTGCTGCTGAGCGCGCTGGCGGACGTGGCGGAGCCGGGCGAGGGCGCGCTGTGACGGGCTCCGGGCCCGGCCCCGACCCGGCGGCCATGGTCGGCATCGTGCTCGTGTCGCACAGCGCGCCGGTCGCGGAGTCGGTGGCGGAGCTGGCGCGGGGCCTGGCGGCCGGCGGCCCCCTGGCCCTGGTCGCCGCGGCGGGCGGAACGGCCGCCGGCGGGCTCGGCACGAGCGCGGAGCGGATCGTCGCGGCCGCCCGGGAGGTGGACGGGGGCGTCGGGGTCGCGCTGCTGGCGGACCTGGGGAGCTCCGTACTGACGGTGAAGGCCCTGCTGCTGGAGGAGGAACTCCCGCCCGGTTCCCGGCTGGTGGACGCGCCCTTCGTCGAGGGCGCGGTGGCGGCGGTGGTGACCGCATCCGCCGGAGCCTCCCTGGACATGGTCGCATCGGCCGCCGCCGAGGCCTACACGTACCGCAAGACCTGAGGCGCGAGGCACGTCCAGCCCCGCCCGCGTGTGAGGCGCGGGGTCTGGGGCGGAGCCCCGGGGAACCCGGCTCCGCCGGGCACCGGGCTCCGCCCGGACCTGCGCCTCACACGCCGGCGGGGCTGGGTTCCCGGGAGGCTACGGGCGGCCGCGCAGGGTTTCGATCTCGCGACGCTCCCGCTTCGTGGGGCGGCCCGCGCCGCGGTCGCGGATGCCGACCACGGCGGCCTCCACGGGAGTCGGCGGCGGCGGGCTGTTGTCGATCAGGCATTCCGCGGCGACCGGCGCGCCCACCCGCTTGGACACGGGCCGCTTGACGACCACGATCCGCTCGCGCCCCGCGTGGAAGAGCCGTACCTCGTCACCGGCGCGCACCGGCTGCGCCGGCTTGGCGCGTTCCCCGTTGACCTTCACGTGGCCCGCCCGGCAGGCCGTCGCCGCGGTCGAGCGGGTCTTCGTCAGGCGCACGGACCAGATCCACGCATCGACCCGCACCGTGCCCGTTTCCGTTACCTCATCAGCCATGCCCCGACTCTAGTGCTGTGACCGGAAAGGTTCACCGGGTCACGGCCCCCGGCACGGCACCTCGCCGCGTTGTCGGACCGCGCCGGTACGTCCAGTACGAGCCGCGGCCCTCCGCCTTGCGATGTACCGCACCGGACGCCGTGACCCGGCAAACCTTTCCGGCCACAGCACTAGCGATCCGGGCACGGCATGACGGAACGACTTTTGGCGGATGCGACAACACCCATGGCATCTGCTATGGAGATCATCCCAATAGGATTGCAAATGCGCCACGCATGCCCCTACCTTGTCGCACATGCAGTCCTACACCATCGGACAGGCGGCGCGCCTGCTGGGCGTCAGCCCGGACACCGCACGCCGCTGGGCCGACGCCGGCCGGGTCGTGACCCATCGCGACGAAGCCGGCCGACGCCTGATCAACGGCCGCGACCTGGCCGCTTTCTCCGTCGAGGTGGGCCAGGGCGCCCACGGCGAGGACGGAGAGCCGTACACCTCGGCACGCAACGCCTTTCCCGGCATCGTCACGGCCGTCAGGCTCGGCGACGTGGCCGCCCAGGTCGAGATCCAGGCAGGTCCCCACCGCCTGGTCTCCCTGCTCACCCGTGAGGCCGTCGAGGAGCTCGGGCTGGAGGTCGGCATGCAGGCCACCGCCCGCGTGAAGTCCACCAGCGTGCACATCGACCGCACCTGAACGGGGACGGCCCCGCCCGCCGTCCACCCGCGGTCCCCCGCACCACCCGCTCAGCGCCACCCACGTCCCCACCCGCTCCGCCCGTCACCGGCGCGGGTCACCACCGCGCGGAACCGGCACCCGGCCGGCCGCCGACCCGACCGAGGAGCACCCGCTCATGTCCCCGATCCTGACCCGCCGTCGCGCCGCGGCCGCCGCCCTGACCGCCGCCCTGCTCGCGCCGCTGGCGGCCTGCGGCAGCAGCGACACGAAGCCCGCCGCCGACTCCACGGGCTCCGCGCCGGCCTCCGCCGAGGCGAAGGCCGCGAACCTCACGGTCCTCGCCGCCTCCTCCCTCACCGACGTCTTCAAGACCGCGGGCGCCGCGTACGAGAAGGCCCACCCCGGCACGAAGATCACCTTCTCCTTCGCCGGTTCGCAGGAGCTCGCGGCCCAGGTCAAGCAGGGCGCCCCGGCCGACGCGCTGGTCACCGCCGACACCAAGACCATGGACGGCCTGAAGGCCGAGACCGGCGACGCCACGGTCATCGCCAAGAACCGCCTGGTCATCGCGGCCGGCAAGGGCAACCCGTTCAAGGTCGACGAGCTCAAGGACCTCGCCGACACCAAGATCAAGGTCGTGCTCGCCGCGCCCGAGGTCCCGGTCGGCCGCTACAGCAAGCAGATCCTCGACGCCCAGAAGATCGAGGTGAAGCCGGTCTCCCAGGAGCCCAACGTCCGCGCCGTCCTCTCGAAGGTGGAGCTCGGCGAGGCCGATGCCGGTCTCGTCTACAAGACCGACTCCGCCAAGTCCGGCGACAAGGTCGTCACGGTGGAGATCCCGGACGACCAGAACGCCGTGGCCTCCTACCCGGCCGCCACGCTGAAGCAGTCCAAGAACGCCGAGGCCGCGGCCGCGTTCGTGGCCTGGCTGAGCACCCCGGAGGCGCAGAAGATCCTCCAGGACGCGGGCTTCCAGAAGGCGTAGCGCCGTCGGCGTCCGGATGCCGAAGGGCTGCCTGGTCCGGGGGGACAGGCAGCCCCTCTCGGCGTGTGCGGCGCGCGTCCTCCCGTACGGCCGTCCGTAGCGCCGCAGCGGCATACGCTGCCCCCCGCAGCCACCGCCCCAGCCCGAGCCCCAGCCAGGAACCCTCATGAGCAGACTCCGCACCCGCACCCGGCCCCCCGTGACCCTGGCGCTCCCCGCGCTGCTCGCCGTCGCGTTCCTGCTGCTGCCGCTCATCGGCATCCTCGCCCGCACCCAGTGGGGCGAGCTCGGCGCCCACCTCGGCAGCCCCGGCGTGGTCCAGGCCCTGAAACTCTCGCTCGTGGTGTCCCTGTGGGCCCTCGGCTTCTCGCTGCTGCTCGGCGTACCGCTCGCCTGGCTGCTGGCCCGCGTGGAGTTCAGGGGAAAGGCCCTGGTCCGCTCGCTCGTGCTGCTCCCGATGGTGCTGCCGCCGACCGTCGGCGGCGTCGCCCTGCTGCTCGGCTTCGGGCGGCGCGGGCTGCTCGGGCCGTGGCTGGAAGGCACCTTCGGGATCACCCTGCCCTTCCACACGTCGGGCGCGGTCGTCGCGGCCACGTTCGTCGCCATGCCCTTCCTGGTCATCAGCCTGGAAGGCGCCCTCGGCGGTCTCAAGCAGAGCTACGAGGAGACCGCCGCCTCGCTCGGCGCCTCGCCGGTCCGCGTGTTCTTCACGGTGACCCTGCCCATGGTGGCCCCCGGCCTGATCGCCGGCGCCGCGCTCACCTGGGCCCGGGCGCTGGGCGAGTTCGGCGCGACCATCACCTTCGCCGGAAACCTGCCCGGCACCACCCAGACCCTGCCGCTTCAGGTGTACCTGCTGCTCCAGGACCAGCCCGAGGCCGCCACCTCGGTCTCCCTCCTGCTCCTCGCGATCGCCATGGCCGTACTGATCGCCCTGCGCGGCCGCTGGACGGGCGCCCCGGTCGCCCGCGAGGCCGCGGGGGCGCGGCAGATGCCCGATGACACCCCCGCCTCGGAACCCGCCCCGGCCGCCGGGACGGTGGCGGTGCCCGAGGCCGGCCACTGGCCCCTGCACGCCACGGTCACCGGCTTCAACCGGCTCACCCTCGACGCCGAACCCGGCACCACCATCGCCGTCGTCGGCGAAAACGGCGCCGGCAAGACCACCCTGCTGCGCGCCCTGCTCGGCCTGACCCCGCGGGCCCACGCCGACCTGCGGCTCGGCGACACCGACGTCACCGCGCTGCCCCCGCACAAGCGCCAGGTGGCCTGGGTTCCGCAGGACGGCGCCCTGTTCCCGCACCTGAGCGCCCTGGCCAACACCGCGTACGGGCTCCGCTCCCGCCGGATACCGCGCGCCGAGGCCCGCCGGGAGGCGCAGTCCTGGCTGGACCGGCTCGGTGTCGGGCACCTCTCCCACCGCAAGCCGGCCCAGCTCTCCGGCGGCCAGGCCCAGCGCGTGGCCCTCGCCCGCGCGCTGGCAGCACGGCCCCGCCTCCTGCTGCTGGACGAGCCGCTCGCGGCCCTCGACCAGACCACGCGGGCCCACGTCCGGCACACCCTGCGCACACACCTGGCCGGCTTCGGCGGGGTCTGCCTGATCGTCACGCACGACCCCGTCGAGGCGGTGTCGCTGGCCGACCGGGTCCTCGTACTGGCCGACGGCGAGGCCCTCCAAGACGCGCCGCCCACCGAGGTGACCCGGCACCCGCGCTCCCCCTGGGTGGCCCGCATGCTGGGGCGCAACGCCTGGCCGGGCATCGCCTCGGCGGACGGGCTCGCGCTCGCGGCGGGCGGCCGGCTGGTGGTCGCCGAGACGCTGCCCGAGGGGGCGCAGGCGCTCGCGATCATCGCCCCGGAGGCGGTGTCGGTGCACCGGGACCGCCCGGGCGGCAGCCCCCGCAACGTCTGGCCGGGCACCGTACGGGAGATCACCGCGGTCGGCAGCCGACTGCGCGTCCTGATCGCCTCGGCCGGCGCGCCCGACCTGGTCGCGGAGATCACCCCGGAGGCCGCCGCCGAGCTGGGCGTCATCGACGGCGCCGAGGTGTGGACGAGCGTGAAGGCCACGGAGGTCACGCTCGTACGCCTCTAGGGGCCGCCGGCGCGTCCCCGCAGGCCGCACGGGACCCCGCCCGCCGGTTCCGGCGGGGCCGGGTGTGTGCCGGGGCGTCCCCGCAGGGCGCCGAACACAACACCGCCGCAATCCCCGACCCCTCGCCACGTTCGGCGCCCGAGGAGACGCCCCGGCGCGCGCCCGGCCCCGCCGGAACCGGCCCCCGACCCGACCCGGCCCCGACGGAACCGGCCCCACCACGCCCGGCCCCGCCGGAACCACGCCCCGCCGCGCACACGAACCCGGCGGAACCAACCCGCTCACCTCCCGCCGCGCAGGCGAACAGGCGGAGCCAGCACCACCGCACCCCGCCGCGCACGCGAACCGGCAGAGCCGACCCACTCACCGCCCTGACCCATCCTCCGGAGCAACCACCGCGAACTCGCACCACACGCACTTCCCGCCGCCCCTGGGCTCCACGCCCCACTCGTCCGCGAGCCGGTCCACCAGCATCAGCCCGCGCCCCGAGACCGCCCAGTCCCCCGCCTCGCGCCGCCTCGGCAGAGCGCTGCTGGAATCCTCGACCTCGATCCGGATCCGTCCCTGCCCCGTGAGCCGCAGGCTGACGTCGCCGCCGCCCTCCGTGTGGACCAGGGCGTTGGTCACCAGCTCGTCGGCCGCCAGTTCGATCTCGTCGGCCCGCCCCGCCGCTCCCCAGGCGGCCGCCGCCGCCCGGATCATGTGCCGGGCCAGCGCCGGCGCGTCCGTGTCCCCCGGCTCCAGCCGCTGGCGCAGCGGGCCGCCGCCGCGCGGGGTGGGGGTACCGCGGCGCCGCAGGACGAGCAGGGCCATGTCGTCCCCGCCGCCCGAATCCCCGATCAGGTCGCACAGCACGTCGGCGAGTTCCTCCACGTCCACCGGGCCGCTGTGGACCGCCGCCATGAGCTCCCGCATGCCGGTGTCCTGGTCCGCGCCGGGACGTTCGATCAGGCCGTCCGTGCACAGCACCAGCGTGTCTCCGGGGTGCAGTTCGAGGCTGGTCACGGGGTAGCCGGAGCCGGTTCCGGACTGCTCGCGCGGCGGCAGCCCCAGCGGCAGCCCGCCGGCCACCTGGATCCGGTGGCAGCTGGCGTCGCCGCGCCGCACGACGGGGTCGAGATGGCCCGCGCGGACCATCCGCAGCATCCCGTTGGTGAGGTCGACCTCGGCGTACGTGCACGTGGCGAACCGTTCCGTCTCCAGTTCGCGCAAGAAGGCCGAGGCCCGCGCCATCGCCGTGCCGGGGGTGTGCCCCTCGACGACGTACGCGCGCATCACGATGCGCAGCTGCCCCATGACGGCGGCCGCGTCCGTGTCGTGCCCCTCCACGTCGCCGATCATCACCCCGACCCGGCCCTCGCCGAGCGGGATCACGTCGTACCAGTCGCCGCCGATGTCCCGCCCCATCCGGGCGGAGCGGTACCGTACGGCGATCCGCGCACCCGGCACCTCCGGGATCCGGCGGGGCAGCATGGCCCGCTGGAGCCCCTCGGCCAGGTCGTGCTCCTGCTCGAAGAGGATGGCGCGCTGGAGGCTCTGCGCGATGCCGCTGCCGAGCGCCATCAGCAGGTTCCGCTCCTCGGCGGTGAAATCGCCGTCCCGCTTGTAGAGCAGCCCGAGCGCCCCGACGGGCCGTCCCTGGGCGATCAGCGGCAGGTAGACCCCGCTGCGGACGGACAGCGGCTCGATGTACGGCCACAACTGCGGGTAGCGCCGCTGGAACTCCTCCCGCGACGCGAGGAAGACCGGCTGCATGGTGCGCACGGCCTCGCTCATCGGGAACTGCGCGTCGATCCGCGTGTACTCGATCTCGGGCACGTACGAGCCGAGCTGCCCCTCCGCGACCAGGTGGATGCGGCCGCCGTCGACGACGCCCAGCATCACGCTGACCGCGCCGAGGTGCCCGAGGGCCGCCGGGTCCTTGAGGACGTCGGTCACGTCGTTGACGGTGCGGGCGTGCGCGAGGATGGCGGTGGTCCGCTCGACGACGCCGGTCATCCGGCGCCGCCCCTCGGCGTGCTCCCCGTCGGCGCCGGGGTCGTCGGGGTCGTGGGCGGCGTCGCGCAGGATCCCGATCACGCGGTACGGACGTCCGTCCGGCTCCCGCAGGATGTGCCCCTGGATATGGGTCCAGGCCGGCGATCCGTCCCGGCGGCGGCTGCGCACGTAGGCGCCGTAGTGGCTGCGACCGTCCTTGATCGCCTGCGCGACGCGGGCGTCGAGCCTGGCCTCCTCGGCGGGGGCGAGGCGCGGCCGGAGCCCGTCGGGGGTCCCGTTGAACTCGTCCGGGCGCAGGTCGAGGACCTCGAGGGCGGTGGGATCCAGATGCATCCGCCCGCTGTCGAGGTCCCAGTCGAAGGTGCCCATGCGGTTGAGCGCAAGGCTCGTATCCGGCCGCGCGGGCCAGTCGACCTCGGGGTTCTCTCCCCTACGGGCCATGCAGCCAGGGTCTCACTCTCCCCCGCCGGTGTCCCCGTGAGGCGGCCGGGCCCTTCTCCGCCTCCCGCTCCTCCCCGGCCGCATCGAACGAACAGAGGACCAAAGTCCCTTCCTTTCAGGACCTTTCCGGAATGAGCGGCTTGCACGCTTCCGCGAAGATCGATCTGATCTTGATCATCTTCAACTGCGTCAGCAGCCGACTTCGGCGGGCCCGTTGACGCCGATGGCTGTGTGGGGTGTGGCTTGTCGCAGGCGCGGAGGACGACGGGAGAGCCGTCCGAGGAAGTGGAGGGCGTGCGGGGCGAGGAGGGAACCGGAGCCGCGCAGGAAACGACGCCCGAGCGGATACCCGTACCGGTCGGTGCCGCACGGGGCGTGGTCATCCGGCCGTACCGGGACCCCCTCGTCCTCGGCCCGCTCTTCCGGGACGAGCAGCCGGCCGCCGCCGAGGACCACGGCGACCCCGACGGCACGCACACACTGCGGCAGCCCCCCGTCCGCGGTGCGCTACCCCGGCGGCCCGCTCCGGCCGCGGCCGCCCCGGCGGCGGAAGCCACGCCGCCGATGCCTACGCCCACACCCACGGCCCCACCGGCACCGGCACCGACCCCGGCACCGACCCCGGCATCGGGCCGGCGGACCCTGCCGCCCGTACTCGACCCCGAGCTCGCGGAACGCCCCGCCCGGGCCTGTTCCGGCTGGTGGGCCCTGCTGGTCGCGGCGCTCGCCGTAGGCGGCGCCGCCGTGCTGCTGCGGTACGAGGACCCCCGGCCCGCCCTCCCCCTCACCCTCGCCGGGGCCTGGCCCGCGGCCGTCCTCGTCTGCTGCGCCACCCTCACGTTCATCGCCCTCACCGGGCTGCGCCGGGGCCGCAGCGGCCACGCCTGGACGCTGACCCTCTTCGGCCGCTACCGCGGCACGATCCGGCGCACCGGGCTCATCTGGTCCAGCCCGCTGCCCCGGGGCGCGCGGGTCGACGTACGGCTGCGGCACTGGCGCAGCGAGCCTCTTCCCGTCGTCGACGCCGAGGGCACGGCCCTGCGGACCGTCGTCCTCGTCGTATGGCGGGTCAAGGACACCGCCCGGGCTCAACTCGCCGTCGACGACCACGCCTCCTACCTGCGCGAACAGGTGGAATCAGTGACGGCCCGGGTGCTCTCGCGGATGCCGGCCGACTCCTTCCGGCCGCCGGGCGGCGCCGAGCCGCGGACCCTGCGCGACACCGAGGGCGTCGGCGACGAACTGACCCGGATGCTCGCGGGGGAATGCCGGGCCGTCGGGATCGAGGTGTTCTCCGCCCGGCCGCTGCACGTCGAGTACGCCCCGGAGGTCGCCGCCGCGATGCAGCGGCGCCGGATCGCGGCGATCGACGCCCGGCACCGCGACTCCGTCCTCACCTCGGTCCTCGACGCGGTCGACGACACCGTGCACCGGCTGTCCGACCGTGGGCTCGTGAGCCTGGACGACTACGAACGCAAGGCCCTGGTCAAGGACTTGACCGTGGCCTTCTACACGGCGCGCGGCCCCGCCGCCGACGCCCGCTGAGCCATCACACACACCCCAGCGCCGGAATCCGCCGGCACACCTCCGATGGAAAGGGAACCCTGCATGCGCACGCCCGAGTTCACCGAGGAAATACCCGACAGCTGCGACTGCGCCGGCTGTGCCCGCGGCGCCACGACCCTGACGGCCACCACCGACCGCCGCCGCTGCACCCTGCGGGGGGCCGTGGTCGCGGCCGTCGGCGCCACCCTGCTGGTGGGCGCGGGGGCGGGCACCGCCTCGGCCGAGCCCGCACCGGCCCACGGGGGCTGGGACGGGTCGAAGTACTGGTACAAGGACGAGACCGGCTGGTGGCGCTGGACCTCGCACTACGACAAGTACGTGGCGAAGACCGGCCAGTCGGGCCAGGCGCCCCAGAAGGGCACGGCATCCACCGCACGAACCTCCGAGCCGACCTTCCGCGGCCGGACGGGCTGGGACGCCACGGACCGCGTGTACTGGTACAAGGACGCGACGGGCTGGTGGCGCTGGACCAGCCACAAGGACAAGTACGAGCGCTACGCGGGCGGCTCGGGCTCATCGAGCTCCTCCGGCTCGTCCGGCTCCTCTTCGGGCTCTTCCGGCTCCTCCTCCGGATCCTCCGGCTCTTCCGGCTCTTCCGGCTCCGGCACCCCGATCCGCCAGGGCACCGAGGCCGCCATCTCCTTCGCCAAGAACCACCTCGGCGACCCCTACGTCTGGGGCGGCAACGGCCCCCGCGGCTGGGACTGCTCGGGCCTGGTCCAGGGGGCGTACCGCAGCGCCGGAATCTCCCTCCCCCGGGTCGCCTCCGATCAGTACCGGGCCACCACCCCGATCTCGCGCGCCGAACTGCGCCGCGGCGACCTGGTCTTCTGGAGCTCGAACGGCTCGGCCTCCGGCGTCCACCACGTGGCCATCTACCTCGGCGACGGCCAGTACCTGGAGGCCCCCCGCCCGGGCAAGAACGTCCGGATCTCCAGCTTCAGCTACTACAACCCGAACATGTACGGCCGGGTCCGCTAGATCCTTTCGCAGGCACGGTGCATACAAGGATCCGGTCGAGGCTGCTCTGTACCGGATCCTTGTGTGCGAGGTGGGGCAGGCCCCACCCTCAAGTGGGCGGCGCACCCCAGTGACCGGGCGGCCTCGGTGCGGGATGGTGATCGCGATGCCAACGGCATCGCACCCCGCCCACGTCCACGTCCACGTCCACGCCCACGCCCACGCCCACGCCCACGCCCACGAAGCATCCTGAACACGGCCTGCCTGGAGGTCGGCGCGGCGGCTACCCACTCGATCGAGCCGAAGGAATCGCCGTGCACAGTCCCGCAGCAGCGTCACGCTTCGCAGGTATCCCCGGTAGGGCACTCGCCGTGCTCGTCGCCCTCGCCGTGTCCCTCGTCGCCGCCTTCGTCGTCGCCCCGCGCACGCTGGCGGCGGGCGGGTCGGACGGCGGCATCGTCGACAGACACAGCCTCGTCGAGGCCCTGCGCGAGGCGTTCGTCGGGTATTGGAGTTCCGGCGACCGGGATCTCTCCCCGGGCTTGGAGAGGGTCGTCGACTACTGGTTCCGCTATCACGTGGCCAAGGCCGTGATCGCTGCGATCCTGCTGATCGTGCTCGTCGTCCTCGGCGCTCTGCTCTGGAAGGCGTTCCTGAGGGCCGGCGGTCTCGGGACGGGAAGGAGGACCGCCCTCGCGTCGGCGGGCGCTCTCGTCACGCTGCTCGCGCTGCTCGCGCTGGCGATCGTGATGGCCAACGTCCAGGGCGCGGTGGCGCCCTTCGCCTCGCTGTTGCCGATGCTGGCGGTCGGCGCAACCGACGGAGAGCTCGGCGAAACGCTCGATCAGGTCAGGCGGCGACTGGCCGACTCCCTGAGCACGGGTGACCGAACCCCGCCTGCCCTCGAGGTGATGATCAGCGACTTTGCCCGCTATCACGTGGCGATGGCCGTGGTTGGCGCGATCGTGGCGGTCGCCCTCGCCGGCATGAGCGTGGTGCTGTGGCGGAGGTTCGCGAGAACGGAGTCATCCGACGGGCGAACGAGGCGCGTGCTGGGGTCGTTCGGCGTTCTCTCGGCGCTGTCCTCGCTGGCCGTGATCGTCGTCGTCGTGGCGAACACGACCACCGCCGCAGACCCGGCCCCGGCACTCGCGGCCTTCTTCGACGGCGGATGGTGACACACCTCGTCCAGCGCAAGGGCGAGCCGGTCCAGCCCGCGGTACGTATGATCGGCGCCGTCGGAGGGGGTCCGTACCGTGCCCGAGTTGCGTGTCGAACCGTCCTGGCGTGCGCCGTTGACGACATGGCTCCGTTCTGCGAGCGAACGCGCGCAGTACGCCGTGATCCCAACAGCCCACGGTGAGTACATGCTGTTCCGGGGGCCTGGTCAGCGGCTGAGCCCTGCCGCGAAAGCCGAGGCGTGGGAGCGGTGGCAGTTCGTGCTCGGTGAGGACGTCGTCCTGGAGATCGACGATGCCGGGGCGCCGTGGCACGTCTTGCGGGCCAGGATGCGCGCCGGCGTCCGCGGCAGGCTCGATGGCGTGCCCTTCACCGCACGGGCCAGGGGCATGTCGTTCGCGCCGAGCCGCCGCTGCATCCGCTTCGCCCTGGAGGATGGGCGGACCTTGTCGTTCACGGCCCACCGTTTTCACCAGCACCTCATCCGCGACGTCGGTGGTGAAGCGCGGGCGATCGCGCGTTCGAAAGGGCGGCGGTGGCAGACGGACCGCCTGGACCGTGGCGAGCTTGCGCTCCTGTGCTTCGTAGTGATCTCTGGCGCCGGCGCCCTGCTCGCGTCTCCCCTGCAGCGCCTCTAAGCATCACCCGGCGCTCGTGGACTCCGGCAGACCGGCGCGAGATAGTCCACTGATCCTTGACTCCTCAAGCATTGATGGTGATACTTGAGGAGTCAAGGAGGTAGCAATGAGTGATGCGCTGGACGTATGCCTGCGCTTGGTAAAGGCCGAGACGACCCTGGTGAGGCGGTTCGACAACCGGCTGGGGGCGTTGTACGGGGTGAGCCTGGCCGACTTTCTGACCCTGCTGCACTTGGGGCGGGCCGAAGGCGGGCGGATGCGGCGGGTGGATCTCGCCGAGGCACTGGGGATGACCGCGTCGGGAGTGACCCGGGGTCTGGCGCCGTTGGAGCGGATCGGCCTCGTGGTGCGGGAGGCGGACGCCCGGGACGCCCGCGTGGCGTACGCCGCTTTGACGGACGCCGGACGCGAGCGGCTGGGCGAGCTGCTGAAGGCGGCCGAGCAGGTTGCCGCCGAGTCCTTCACCGCGTCGCAGTGGGCCCCGGAGGACGTCGACGCGCTGGGAGCCCTGCTCACGCGGCTGGGCGGCACCGGACTTCCGGAGGACCACAGCCGCGCCTAGCGCTGTGACCGGAAAGGTTCACCGGGTCGCGGCCCCCGGCACGGCACCTCGCCGCGTTGTCGGACCGCGCCGGTACGTCCAGTACGAGCCGCGGCCCTCCGCCTTGCGATGCGTCCCCTAGGCCCTGCGGGCCTGGGGAGGCCCCATGGCACCGGACGCCGCGACCCGGCAAACCTTTCCGGCCACAGCACTAGGGCAGAGCCGGCGAAGGCGACGGGAGCAGCGGGCTCGGGGAAGGCGGCGGCGGGGGCAGTTGCCCGGGCGGCGTGACCGTGAGAGCCGGTTCCGGCTCGGGTTCCGGCTCGGCCGGTGGCGGCGGAGACGGGGATTCCGGCGCCGCCGGGCTCCGCGGGGACGCCGGCGGCGGCGCGGACTGCGGTTCCGGCTCCTGCGGCGGTGAGACCGAGGGCGACTTCGACGGCGACGGTGAGACCGAGGGCGACTTCGATGGCGACGGCGACGGCGACGGGGACGGGGACGGCGACGGGGGCAGGGTCGGCAGGCAGGACGCGTTGGGTGTGTCCGTCGGCGGGCACAGCGTCGGCGACGCGGATGACTCCGAGGGCGACTTTCCGGGCGACGGGGACAGCGACGGCGGGCAGGACGCGTTGGGCGTGTCCGTCGGCGGGCAGGGGGTCAGGGACCCCGGCGACTTCGACGCAGACTCCGACGCAGACTTCGACGGGGACTTCGACGGGGACTCCGAGGCGGAGGCCGAGGCCGAGGCGGAGGCCGAGGGGGAGGCCGAGGGGGAGGCCGAGGGGGAGGCCGAGGCGGACTTCGACGGGGACTCCGAGGGCGACTTCGACGGCGATTCCGACCGGGACTTCCCGGACTCCGACGCCGTGGGGGAGGTCTGCGACACGGACGGTGTCGGCGACGTGGGCGTGACCCACGGGTTCGGCGTGGGCGGCGGCGGGACCTGCTTGTCGTGCTTGCCCTCGTGGTCGTGCCGGTCGCGCTCGTACCAGCGCCGGTCGTGGTGGTCGTAGATCACGAACTTCTTCACGACGGTCGTCGACGGTGCGATGACCACCACCTGCGCCGGCCGGTACGAGTTCCACACCTGCCCGTAGCGCTTCGGGTTGGCCTGGAGCGCCACCGGCGGACCGAGCGGGTTCCCGCACGCGCAGCGCACCCGGGGCACGCCCCGGTCGTCCACCAGCACGGCCGTCCCGGCCTGGAGCACGGCCTGGTAGCTGGTGGCCTTGCCGTCCCGGTAGCCGTGGTTCGTCACGCGGGTGTCCGTGCGCAGCTGCACCGGGGTGAGCGAGCGGAGGTAGCCGGGGACGGCCGTCGGCTGGATGCCGAGGGCGGAGGCGAAGGCGGCGTTCTTGGCGGGCGATGCGGACAGCGCCGCCACCTGCTTCTCGACGTCGCAGCTGGCGGTGGACCTGGTGGCGCCGTACACGCCCGGCGCGGCGCCGCTGACGCTCCTGGTGGCCGTCGTGGTGCCCGCGGTGGCCGTGTCGCCGGCGGAGGGCTGCGGGCTCTCCGGCAGTGGCGTGGCGTCCTTCGCGGCGGTGGACTCGGTGAACGGGTCCGGTCCGGAGGCGGCGACGGGCTGGAGGAACACCTCGCGGCCCGCGCTGTCGGACGTACCGCTGGGCCGGGTCAGGACCAGGGCCAGGGCCACGGCCGCCGCCACCGCGACGAGCGCGGTGGCGAGCCGCGGTACGGATCGCCACCAGGGGCCTTTGGCGGGGCGGCCTCCCGGGCCTCCGGGGCCGCCCCCACCGCCGGTGTCTCCCGGCCCACCGGGCGGCGCCGAAGGCGGGGGCGGTGGCACGGGCGGCCCCTGCTGCCCGCCCGAGAGCGGGCCGGAAGGCGGCCCCGTGGGGCGCTCTGATGACGGCACCTGGCCGGAAGGTTGCGTGGTCACGGGCTCTTCTTCCCAGGAGGAGTGAGTTCCCTGGGGACCATTGTGTGCGCCGTCCGGGTGGTGCCCGCAAGCCGAGGGTGCCACGGTTGCAGGGTGAGCCAGACGCCGAGATCGACATTGCCCGGGGGCTCCGTGAGGGCATGGCGGGACGCCCTCGTCGCGGTCATCGCCGGGTTCGCCGTGATGACCGCCGTCGCCGCGGCCGGCCTGGCGTGCGCCGGGGCGGGCGATCTGCCGGGCGGCGCGTTCCCCCACGTCGTCGCCGCGGTCGTGGTGATGGCGGCCGGCGGCTCGGTCGAGGTGTCGGGCGGGGCCGGATTCCTCGCGGGGGCGGACGCGGCCCTGTCGGTGCTCCCGCTCTCGGTGAGCCTGGCCGGCGCCCTCATGACCGGCTACTGCTTCCTGCGCCCGCTGCACAACCGGGCGGTGGCCCGCCCCCTCGAACTCCTCGGCCGGGCCGTCCCGTTGGTGCTGCTGTGGCTGCTCGCGCTCACCGGCGCCGCGCTCCTCGCCCGCCGGACCTTCGGGATCTCCACCGGCGACTCCCCCCTGGGGGAGATCGGCGAACTCCTTGACTCCGCCCCGACGGTGGGCTTCCGCGCCGACCTGCCCGCAACGCTCCTCTTCGGACTCCTCTGGATCCTGGGCCTGTTGCTCATCGCGCTGCTGGTCTCGCGCCGCGCGCCGCTCCCGGCCCGGCTGATCCGCTTCCACGCGGCGCTGCGCCCGGCCGCCTTCGCCACCGTCGTACTGCTCCTCTCGTACGTGCTCATCGGCGTCGTCGTCGGCCTGGTGGTGGCCGCGACCCAGGGCCACGCCGTCCGGACCCTGGCCGTGCTCCTGCTGGGAGCGCCCAACCTCGCCTGGCCGGCACTCACCCTCGGCTTCGGCGGCGCCTGGGAGGGCAAGGTCGAGGGCCCCTTCGGGCTGCCGATGCCGCAGTTGCTGGACCAGGTCCTGCGCGGCCCCGACCTGTCCACGATCGACGTGGCCTCACTCGCGGAGCGGGACTCCCGGGCGTGGTGGCTGGTGGCGGTGGCCGCCGTCCTGCTGCTCGGTGCGGGCGTACTGACGGCCGTACGGTCCCCCGCCCACGT
This sequence comes from Streptomyces sp. NPDC030995, assembly GCF_055571215.1. Taxonomy (NCBI): domain Bacteria; kingdom Bacillati; phylum Actinomycetota; class Actinomycetes; order Kitasatosporales; family Streptomycetaceae; genus Streptomyces; species Streptomyces sp. NPDC030995. Next base: position 340,145 of record NZ_JBVIFS010000005.1, on the reverse strand, counting down.
CCGGCCCTGGCAGCACGCGCTGCACCTGGGCGTGGCCCTGGCCCTCGCCACCCTGGCGGTCTGTCTGCTGGCGCGGATCCAGGCCCAGTTCGGCCTCTCCCTCCTCGGCATCGGCGACATGGACGGCCTCGGCGGCAAGGTCGAGCTCACCCCCGTCCTGTGGCGTACGGTCGGCCTCGCCCTCCTCTGGGGCGCGGTGGCGGGCTTCCTGGGCGGCTTCCTGGCCCGCCCCCTGCACCGCCGGGGCCGGGTCGACGAGCCCGCCGCGATACTGGAGCGGTGACCGATTCCCTCCTGCCCGCCGGCTGGACCATCGACAGGATCCGGGCGCTCTCCGGCGACTCCACCGCCACCGTCATCTCCCCCGATCCCGACCGGCTCGTCCTCCTGGAGGACGAGCCGCTGGATCCCGCGCTCGTCATCTCGTTCCACGGTCTCTGCCTGGTGCGGCCGCACGGCGACGAGGACTGGTACATGGGCGAGCTCGATGCCGGCTCCACGCTCACCTGCTGGGCTTCGTACGGTCCCGACCTCACTGCGGCTATCCGCGCTCTGTAGGCCCGCGGAACACGGGCAGCGCCCAGCGCGGTACGGGGGGCGGCTCGGGCGGCGCCGTCCCGCCCCCGGACCCCGCGGACCGTGCGGAGCCCGTGGACGACCTCCTGCGCGGACGAGCGCTCGCCCCTGCCCGCCGCAGCGCCCCGGTGAACTCCAGGCAGGTGCTCCAGCGGTCCTCCGGGGATTTGGCCAGGGCCTTGGCCAGTACCTCGTCCACCGCCGCCGGCAGATCGGGCCGCCGGGAGGTCAGCGGCGGCGCGACGGCGTACTGGTGGGCCCACAGCAGGGCCATGTCGTCGTCCCGCTCGAAGGGCGGGCCGCCGGCGAGGGTCTCGTAGACGACGCACCCCAGGCTGTAGACATCGCACCGGCCGTCCACCGGCTTCCCCGAGATCTGTTCCGGCGCCACGTAGTCCAGGGTCCCGACGAACTCCCCGACGCTCGTGAACCCGGTCAGCGACAGCGACTTCTTCGTCAGCCCGAAGTCCGTGAGGTACACGTGCTCGGGGTGGTCCGCGTCCGTACCCTCGGCGACGAGGATGTTGCCCGGCTTCACGTCGCGGTGCACCAGGTCGTGGTCGTGGGCCGCGTCCAGAGCCGAGGCCACCTGGCCGGCGATCCGCGCGGCCGTCTCCACCGGCAGCGGACCCGTCCGGTCCAGCATCGCCCGCAGGTCCTGCCCGGCGACGTACCGCATGGCGATGTAGAGGAGTCCATCCGTCTCCCCCGCTTCGAACACGGGCACGATGTGCGGGTGGTCGATGGCCGCGGCCACCTTCGACTCGTGGGCGAACCGCTTCCTGAAGGTGTCGTTCCGGGCCAGCTCGGGGGCCAGCAGTTTCAGTGCCACCGTCCGGTCGAGCCGCAGGTCCCGCGCCCGGTAGACGACCGCCATCCCGCCGCGCCCGATCTCGCTCTCCACCAGGTACCCGGCGATCTGCTTCCCGCGCAGATCGGAGGGGCGCCCGCGGACCGGTTCCTCCGCCATCACCCACCTCCCGGTTCACGCGTGTCCACGACCTGCGTCGGGTCGTGCGCCACGGGCCGGTCGGACGGTCCGCGGGGCGGTCCGTCGGGCGGCGCGTCACGCCCCGCCCCGGCCGGGTCGGCCGGTGGTGGATCCCGTCGTACGTCGGCCCCTCGGCCGGGAGCCGTCGGCGGCTCCGGCGGCTCCGGCCCGGGCGGTGCCCCCGGTCCCGCGGCGACCGCGTAGGTCGCCAGGCGGGTCCCGTCGCCGTACAGCCACCGTCCCGCCGCCTCGTCGTAGAGCCACACCGACTCCCCGTCGAGCACGATTCCGGCCCGCAGCCCCCGTACGGAGCGCCGGAAGGCCTCGCTGTTGACCCTCCCCGAGGCGAACTCCTCGAAGGCCCGCCGGTAGCTGTCCAGGACCTCGGCGCCGCGGGCGAGCAGCGGCCGCGGGTCGTCGGCACGCACCGGTGGCCCCCCTGCGGCCGTGGGGGGCGGCTGCGGCACGGCGACCAGCAGCCGTCCGTCCACCCAGGCGGACCAGCCGTTGGCGCACAGGACCTCCCCCCACTCGCCCTGCCGGGTCAGCAGCCGCACGGGCAGGAAGGGGTCCAGCGGGGCCGTGGGCCGGGAGCCGTCCGGGGTCTCCCAGGCGGCGAGTCCCTCCTGTGGCACGACGTGGGTGGGCCGGAAGTCCGCCGCTCCGCCCCCTGGACCGCCCATCGGGCTGCTCATGAGGCCTACTTCCGCATGATGGCCGGCTCGTGGCGGCGCAGCAGCCGGGAGACCAGCAGACCGAAGAGCACGGACAGGGCCACCAGCATGCCCATGCAGCGCAGCCACACCCCCTTTTCGTGGGCGAAGAGCGGGTCCTGGGTGAGCTTGCCGGGGACGATCGCGCCGAGGTCGATGGTGCCGGCCATCGCGCCCATCGCCCACCGGGCCGGCGCGAACCACGCCAGCTGTTCGATGACGGGGACGCCGGTGAGTTTCAGCAGGGTGCCGCAGAAGACCACTTGGACGATGGCGAGGAGGACCAACAGCGGCATGGTGACCTCCTCCTTGCGGACCAGGGCGGAGATCAGCAGGCCGAGCATCATGGCGCTGAAGGACAGCAGGGCCACGGCGAGGGTGATCTCGATCAGCGGGGGCATGAAGACGCCCCTGCCGTCCGGGGCGTTGAGTTCCACCCCGGCGAGGGCCGCGAGGGTCAGCACGACTGCCTGGGCGACGGTGATCGTGCCGAGCACCACCACCTTCGACATCAGGTAGGCGGAGCGGGACAGCCCGACGGCGCGTTCGCGCTGGTAGATGACGCGTTCCTTGATGAGTTCGCGGACCGCGTTGGCGGCGCCGGTGAGCACTCCGCCGATGCACAGGATGAGAAGCGCGTTCAGCGCCGTCTCGGCGGTGAGGGTGCTCCCGGCGAGTGCGCGGGCCATGGCCCCCATCATGAACGGCAGCGCGATCATGATGACGATGAAGGTGCGGTCGGCGCTGAGCACGGCGGCGTAGCGGCGGACCAGGGAGGACAGCTGGGAGCCCCAGCTCTGCGCCTTCGGCGGTGGCAGGGGCGCGGCTGCGCCGGGCCGTTCGGCCTCCCCGGCGAGGCGGGGCTGGCGGGCGGTGATGTCGATGTGTCGGCGGTGGGTGGGCGAGGCGCGGTACTCCCCGGCCCAGTCGCGGTCCTGCTGCTCCTCGAACGCCTCGAAGGCCTCGGGCCACTCGTCGAAACCGAAGAAGGCGAGGGCCTCCTGGGGCGGTCCGAAGTACGCGATGCGCCCGCCCGGTGCGAGGACCAGCAGCCGGTCGCACACGTCCAGGCTGAGCACGCTGTGGGTGACGACGATGACGGTGCGGCCGTCGTCGGCGAGGCCGCGCAGCATGTGCATCACGGAGCGGTCCATGCCGGGGTCGAGGCCTGAGGTGGGCTCGTCGAGGAAGAGCAGCGAGGGTTTGGTGAGCAGCTCCAGGGCGACCGAGACGCGTTTGCGCTGGCCGCCGGAGAGGCTGTGGATGGGCTGGTCGGCGCGCTGCTGGAGTCCGAGTTCGCCGATCACCTCGTCCACCCGGGCCCGGCGCTCGGCCTTGGCGGTGTCCTGCGGGAAGCGCAGCTCGGCGGCGTAGGTGAGGGCGCGGCGGACGGTGAGCTGGGCGTGCAGGATGTCGTCCTGCGGGACGAGCCCGATGCGGCTGCGCAGTTCGGCGTAGTCGCGGTAGAGGTCGCGTCCGTCGTAGAAGACGGTGCCCTGGTCGGCGGGGCGCAGGCCGGTGAGCGCGCCGAGCAGGGTGGACTTGCCGGCTCCGCTGGGGCCGACGACGGCGAGCAGGCATTTGGCGCCGACGGGGAAGGCGACCTTGTCGAGGAGGGTCTTGCGGCCGTGGTCGACGGCGACGGTGAGGCCCTGGACGTCGAGGGAGACCTCGCCCGTGTCCACGTACTCCTGGAGCTGGTCGCCGACGAGGCAGAAGGCCGAGTGGCCGATGCCGACGATGTCGCCCTCGATGAGGAAGGCGGCCCGGTCCACCCGGGAGCCGTTGAGGTAGGTGCCGTTGTGGCTGCCGAGGTCGGCGATCTCGTAGGTGCCGTCGGCGAGGGCGCGCAGTTCGGCGTGGCGGCGGGAGACGGTGAGGTCGTCGATGACGAGGTCGCTGTCGGGGGCGCGGCCGATGCGGACGACGGTGCGGGCGGGCAGCGGGCGTACGGTCGTCGGCTGGCGGAAGGTGCCGGTCATCGACGGGTTCGAGACCCGGGACGGGCGGCCGGTGGCCGGCGCGGAGGCGAACGCGGCGACGGACGCGGGAGCCGATGCGGGAGCCGACGCGACCGGAGGGTCGACCAGGACGGCTCGCGGGCCGTCGTCGGCGCTGCCGAAGCGCAGTTCGCTGCCGACGCCGACGCTCCACTCCTGGACGCGGTGGCCGTCGGCCCAGGTGCCGTTGGTGCTGCCCTCGTCCTCCACCGTCCAGTGGTCGCCCTCGGAGCGCAGTACCGCGTGGTGCCAGGAGACGCGGGCGTCGTCGAGACAGATCTCGCAGAGGGGGTCCCTGCCGACGTGGTAGGTCCGGCCCGGGCTCATCGGGGTGGAGCCCAGGTCGGTCTGCAGGACTAGCTCGGGCGCGGTCGGCACACCGGGGCGCTGGACCATGAGCAGATTTTCCCACGATCCGGCCGCCCCGGCATCGGCCAGACATCACCGCAGGTCAGAGGCCTCTTATGGGTAATGACAACGGTCCCCGTTGCAGCCTTTGCCCATCTCGCCGGGGTGCGCTTCACTTCACGCGACGGAACCGAACACACGGGTGACGCGACGAGACGGGGGACGCCATGAGCGGGCACGACCACACGCGCGACGACCACGACCACGGGCCGGGCCAAGGACACGACCACGGGCACGGCCACGGCGGCCACAGCCACGCGGTGTCGGCCGACGCCGACCGGCGCTGGCTGGCGATCGCGCTCGGCCTGATCGGCTCGTTCATGGCCGTCGAGGTGTTCATCGGCATCATGGCCCACTCCCTGGCCCTGATCTCCGACGCGGCCCACATGCTGACCGACGCCGTCTCGATCGTCCTCGCGCTGATCGCCATGCGGCTGGCCGCCCGCCCCGCCCGCGGCGGCTACACGTACGGCCTCAAGCGGGCGGAGATACTCTCCGCCCAGGCCAACGGCCTCACCCTGCTCCTGCTGGCCGTCTGGCTGGCGTACGAGGCGGTGCGGCGGCTGGTGGACCCGCCGCCGGTGGAGGGCGGGCTCGTCCTCGTGACGGCGCTCGCGGGCATCGCCGTCAACGTGGCCGCGGCCTGGTGCATCTCGAAGGCGAACCGGTCCTCGCTCGCCGTCGAGGGCGCCTACCAGCACATCCTGAACGACCTGTTCGCCTTCATCGGGACCGCCGTCGCCGGACTGATCGTGCTCACCACCGGATTCCGGCAGGCCGACGCGATCGCCACGCTCGTGGTGGTGGTGCTGATGGTCAAGGCGGGCTACGGGCTGGTCCGCGAGTCCGGCCGGATCTTCCTGGAGGCCGCCCCGGCCCATGTGGACCCGAACGCGGTCGGCGACCGGCTCGTCGAGCACCCGCCCGTCGCCGAGGTGCACGACCTGCACATCTGGACCATCACCTCCGGGCAGGCGGCGCTCTCCGCGCACGTGCTCGTGGAGCCGGCGGGCGACTGCCACGCCGTACGCCGGGACCTGGAGCAGATGCTGGCCAAGGAGTACGGGATCACGCACACCACCCTCCAGGTGGACCACGAGCAGGACTCCCTCCTCACGGTCGGCCGCGCGGGCGAGGACTCGTACGACTCCCACTGCGCGGACGCGCACGGGCCGGTCCACCGCCAGGGCCCGCACGACCACTGACCGCTGACCACTGACCATTGACCACTGACCATTGGCGCGCGTCCGTACGGGGCATGAATGCACCCATGACGCAGAAGCGCAGTGCCGGACTGCTCCTCTTCCGGCGGACCGGCCAGGGGCCGCAGACCGGTGTCGAGGTCCTGCTCGGGCACATGGGCGGCCCGCTCTGGGCCGGGCGGGAGGCCGGGGGCTGGGCCATCCCCAAGGGCGAGTACGGGCCGGACGAGTCACCGCGGGACGCGGCCCGCCGGGAGTTCACCGAGGAGATCGGGCTGCCCCCGCCGGAAGGCGAGTACCTGCCGCTGGGCGAGGTACGGCTGTCCAGCGGGAAGCTGGTGACCATCTGGGCGGTGGAGGCGGACCTCGACCCCGGGCTGATGGTGCCCGGGACTTTCACCATGGAGTGGCCGCCGCGCTCCGGAAACGCACAGGAGTTCCCGGAGCTGGACCGGGTGGCCTGGTTCACTCCCCCGCTGGCCGAAAGCATGCCGATTCCCTCTCAAGTCCCTTTCCTGGAGCGACTGTTGGAACTCATGAAGGGTTGACCGGAGCGCGCGCTTGCCAACATCGCCACCCGCGTGGACATTGCACATATGACGAACGTCGTGCTGGTGGGAACCCTGGACACCAAGGGTGTGGAGTACGGCTGGCTGCGCGAGAAACTGCTGCGCGCCGGCGTCGAGGTGGTACTGGTCGACACAGGAATCATGGGCGAACCCCGGGTGCCCGCCGATGTGCCGCGTGACGCGGTGGCCCGGGCAGCGGGAACGGAACTGTCACAACTGCGCACGGCCGCCGACAGAGGCGCGGCCGTGACCACGATGGCCCGGGGCGCGGAGGCGACGCTCTTACGCCTGCACTCCGAGGGCCGGCTGCACGGAGTGCTCGCGATCGGCGGCAGCGGCGGCACCTCCATCGCCACCCGGGCGATGCGCGCCCTGCCGTTGGGCGTACCGAAACTGATGGTGTCGTCCATGGCGTCCGGGGACGTCTTCCCGTACGTCGGCTCCTCGGACATCACCATGATGTACAGCGTGGTGGACATCGCGGGGATCAACAGCATCTCCGGACCGGTCCTGGAGAACGCCGTGGAGGCGATCGCCGGGATGGCCAGGGCCTTCGCCCGCGCTTCCCTGGAGCGCCGTCCGCCCCGGCTGGGATCGGGCGCCCGCCCGCTGGTCGCGGCGAGCATGGCGGGCGTGACCACGACCGGCGTGGACGCGGCCCGCGAGCGGCTGACGGAACTCGGCTACGAGGTGCTGGTCTTCCACGTCAGCGGGACCGGCGGCCGGACCCTGGAGACCCTGGCCGGCCAGGGGATCTTCGCGGGCGTCCTCGACCTCACCCTCAGCGAGCTCGCCGACGACCTGTGCGGGGGCATCCTCACCGCGGGCCCCGACCGGCTCAGCGCGGCCGGGAGGGCGGGGATCCCCCAGGTGGTCAGCCTGGGGGCGCTGGACATGGTGAAGTTCGGCCCGCTGGAAACCCTGCCGCAAAGGGTCCGCGACCGGGGCGTCCACGTCCACAACCCGTCGATCACGGTGATCCGTACGACCCCGTCCGAGTGCGCCGAGCTCGGCCGCCGGGTCGCCGCCAAGCTCCGTGCGGCGACCGGGCCCACGGCCGTGTGCGTCCCCCTGCGCGGACTGTCCACGCTGGGCGCGCCGGGCGGCCCGTACCATGACCCGGTCGCGGACCGGGCGCTGTTCGCGGCGCTGCGCAAGGGGCTGCGGGGCAGCGGGGCCGTCCTGCACGACTACGACACCCACATCAACGACCCGGCGTTCGGCCGTTCGGCGGCCGACCGACTTCATGCGATGATCTGCGCGCAGCGGGCCGCCGCCTGAGACACCCCGAACGGCTGGGAACCAGCCACGGCGGAAACCGTGTCCCTGGGGGTGGCCGGTCGGCGGACGACCAGGCTGCGGGGCCTGGGGCACGGTGACGTCATGGACGGGGGCAGACGATGAAGAGCGCATGGGCGGTGCCCGGTTATGCGGAGGTCCGGGAACTGGGTTCGGGCGCCAGCGGTCGCGTGGTACTCGCCGTCCATCAGGCGACGGGCACGGCGGTCGCGGTGAAGTACCTCAGCGACCGGCTGCGCGAGGACCCCGCGTTCGTCGGGGAGTTCCGGGCGGAGGCCCGGCTCCTCGGCGCTCTGCAGTCCCCGTACGTGGTGCGGCTGTACGAGTACGTGGAGGCGCCTGGCGGCGCCGCCATCGTGATGGAACTGGTCGACGGGATCTCCCTGCGCGCCGTGCTCAAGCAGTCCGGGCAGACGGATCCCGAGGCCGCGCTCGTGGTGCTGAAGGGCTCCCTGCTGGGCCTGGCCGACGCGCACCGCGCGGGCGTCGTCCACCGTGACTACAAGCCGGAGAACGTGCTGGTCGCGGCGGACGGATCCTCGCGCCTCGTGGACTTCGGGATCGCCGCGAACCGCGGCGCCACGCCGGGTGTGGCCGGAACCCCCGCCTACATGGCGCCCGAGCAGTGGCAGGGCCGGCCGGCCTCGCCCGCGGCCGACGTGTACGCGGCGACGGCGACGTTCTTCGAGTGCCTGACCGGCCACAAGCCCTTCGGCGGGGAGAACTTCGCGGAGCTCGCGGTCCAGCACATCGAGGCGCCGGTGCCGGAGGCCGAGGCCCCGGAGCCGGTCCGCCCGCTGATCCGGCGGGGCCTGGCCAAGGCCCCGGAACAGCGGCCCGAGAACGCGGAGGCGTTCGTCGCGGAGCTGGAGGACGTGGCGCAGGCCGCCTACGGCCCGGACTGGGAGGAGCGCGGCCAGCGCAAGCTGGCGGCGCTGGCGGCGCTGCTGCCGCTGCTGTTCCCCTCCGCGGGCGCTCCGGCGTCCGGGACCACGGCTCTGGCGTCGACCACGCTGAAGCCGCCGGCGGCCGGTTGGATGCCGGGGCGGCGCGGCGCCGTGGCCGCGGGTGTGGCCCTGGTGCTCGGGGCCATGATCGTGTTCGCGGCGCAGGCGGCCGGTGAGCAGCTCGACGGGTCCGCGGCGGTGACCGCGTTCGCGACGACCGGTCCGGCCCCGGGCGGCGGTTTCCCGACGCCCGTGCCCGGCTCTTCGGCTTCGCCGTCGCCGTCCGCGTCCCCGTCCGCGTCGCCCTCCGCCTCCGCGTCTGCGTCCCCTTCCGCCTCCCCCTCGACTTCGGCCGGCCCGGGCTCCTCCCCGACGGCCACGCCCACGGGGACCGGGCCGACGACCGCGCAGCCGACCACGCAGCCGCCGACCACGAGGCCGACGGTGGTCGTCGGGGCGATCAAGGTGGACCTGCGGCAGGCGGACTTCACGGTGGGCGAGGCGAGCATTTCGATCGACGCGAAGGGCGCCGCTCCGGTCACGGTCACCGTGGAGTGGTTCAGCAGCAACCAGTCCGGCGTGCTCGGCGCGGCGGACGGCCGCGCGGACACCCTGACCTACCAGCCGGGCGGCGGGACGATCGTCCGCAGGCACACCTTCTCCGGCCAGGGCTGCTACTGGGGCGTGCGCGTCACCACCAAGCCGGCCGCCGGCAACGGCTCCCAGACCGACCAGGTATGGCTTTCGAGGTGCCAGATCCGATGAGCGACGACGACTACAGCGCCACCGTCCTCGGCAGCCACTGGTTCAGTGGTCCCGCGCAGCCGCAGGAGGCCGTGCCCGACCGGGTCGAGGGATCGGTCATGCGGTTCGGGCCCGGTGTGACGGCCTCGATGCCGGCGCCGTTCCCGGTGACCGTCCCGCCGGGGCCGGAGCGCCGCGGATCCGGCGGCTGGCGGCGGTACACCCTCGCGGTGGTCGTGCTGCTCGCGGTCCTCGCGTACCTCGGGTGGCAGCGGCTCGGGCCCGCCATCGAGGTCCGGGACGTGGCCGTGACCACCGAGCCGCAGGGTCCGGCCTGCGATGCGGCGGCCGACGTGGTGGCCACCGTACGGACCAACGGGCGCCCGGGAACCCTCACCTACCGCTGGATGCGCAGCGACGGCACGCAGTCGGAGCAGCTGACCGAGCGGGTACCGCGCGGCCGGGCGGAGGCCCGGCTGCACCTGCTGTGGACCTTCCAGGGCACGGGCACCTACCCGGCCAAGGCCGAACTGCAACTCCTGTCGCCCGAGCGGCGCACGGCGGCCGTGGAATTCACCTACCGGTGCCGCCCGTAGGGACGGCTGCCACAGCCGCCTCGGCCGTTCGGCCGGGCGGATGTGGCCGTCCGGCCGAAGCCAGGCACCGGGCCCGCTGGTTGGCTTGACCGCCCCCCGCCGCAACCGGGGGACGGAGTTCAGAAGCGGGCGTGGGCCGTGATGTCGGCCTCGAACTCGCCCGTCATCGCCGGCGTCACCGTCGGCCGGCACTGCCGGGCCGCCGCCAGGTAGTCCGCCGTGGTCGCGCCCAGCTGCGCGGCCGCCGCGCCTCGCGCGCCCACCGCCTCGAGGTCCCGCTCGAAGGACACCTGCGCCGCGATCCGCGCCGCGTGCTCGATGTCGGCCGGCGTGAACAGCTCGGTCGCCGCCACCAGGGCGCTCACGTCGACGTCCGGGCGGCCCGCCGTGTAACGGGACCAGATCGCGGCGCGCGCCCCGGCGTCCGGGGTGCCGATCGGGATCAGGTAGTCGAAGCGCCCGGGCCGCAGGAAGGCCGGGTCGAGCGAGCGGATGGAGTTGGTGGCGCACACCAGCAGCCGTTCGTCGCCCTCCCGGAAACCGGGTATCAGCTTGAGCAGTTCGTTCGTCACCCCGTGGATCCCGCCGGGCTGCGCGGGCTCGGTGCGCACGGGCGCGATCTCCTCGACCTCGTCGATGAAGACGAGCACGCGCTCCAGCTCGGCGATCCGGGCGAAGGCGTCGCGCAGCGCGGCGGCCAGGTTCCCCTCGTCGGCGAGGCGGGAGGGCAGCAGTTCCACGAAGGGCCAGCCGAGCCGGGAGGCGATGGCCCGGGCGAAGGTGGTCTTGCCGGTGCCGGGCGGGCCGAAGAGGGTGATGGCGCGCGGTGGCCGCACCCCGTGCGAGGCGGCCCGTTCGGGCTCGGCGAGCGGCAGTACCACGCGCCGCTCGATCAGGTCCTTCTCCTTCTCCATGCCGGCGACCTTGGCCCACAGGTCGTTCGGCAGGAAACGGCCGCCGAGGTCGTCGAGGAGACCGGCGGCCGGACCGTGCAGCGGCTCGGTCTTCTCGAAGTAGGCGACGGCCGGCTGCCGGGTGTAGCCGGCGTTGAGCAGGCCCTCGCCGAGCAGGTCCTCCTCGGGCAGGACGTACGCGATCCGGCCGACGCGGGCGGCGATGAGCCGGCGCTCCAGCTCGACGAGCAGGGCGCTGGCCAGGCCGCGGCCGCGCCAGCCGGCGGCGATCGCGATGCGCATGACCCAGGCCCGCTCGCCGGTGACGAAGGCGAGGGCCGCGCCGATCGGGACGCCCTGGTGGACGGCGACCACGCAGGGCTGCCGGTCGGTGAGGGCGCTGATGCACTCGGCGAGCGAGAAGACCGACTCCTGGCCGAGTTCGGCCGTGGTGTCGATCAGGTGGACCACCGCTGCGAGATCGCTCTCGCGGTAGTCGTGGATGAGCCAGTTCACCGGGTACCGCCCCTCGTTCGTGCTCCTGCGGCGAGGCTAGGGGCGGCAGGGCCGGGCGATCACGCTCCGTCGTGCACAACAGGCGGTCCGGAAACCCTCCGTGGCGTCCATAGACTGGTGTCTTCCGCCCGAACGCCAGACCGAGGATCCCAGCACCTTCATGCTTTGCCACATACCCGCGGCCCGACGCGGGCTTCTCATATGGCTGGTCCCGTTCCTGTGGACCTTGGCGTTCGGCCTCTGGGGGCTCTCGCGGCAGGACAGCGTGTGGCGGGACGAGGCGGCGACCTGGCAGGTGGCCGGGCGGTCGCGGGCGAGATCTGGGACATGCTCGGCAACGTCGACGCCGTGCACGGGTTCTACTACCTGCTGATGCACGGCCTCTTCTACGGGCCGGGCGCGGTGTGTGGCTGCGCTGGGCGGCGTACGGCGGCGGCGCGGTGGCGGGGGCGCTGCCGCTGATCCTGTTCAGCCGGAGCCAGTCCGACCAGGTGTCGTGGATACCGCCGCTGACCTGGCACATGCTGATCGGGCCGGGGATCCTCCTCGCGATCGGCGGCCTCGGGGCGTGGGCGGACCGGCCCCGCGCGGGTCGTCTGTCGGCGGCGGCGGTCGGGCTGCCGCTGCTGGCGGTGCCGCAGCTCGGGCTGATCGGGATCTCGCTGGTCCAGCCCCTGTTCCTGGACCGGTACGTGCTGTTCGCCATGCTGGGTCTGGCGCTGCTGATCGGTGCGGCCCTGGGCGCCGCCGTACGGGCCTGCGCACCCCGCTTCCCGAAGGCGGCGGGCCTGCTCGTACCGGGTGTGGTGGGGGTCGCGGTGCTGGCCCTGCTGCCGGTCGAGCTGGGCAAGCGGGCCCCGGCGAGCCGGGTCGACGACGTCCTGTCGGCGGCCGGTGAGGTGGCCCGGCTGAAGCGGGACGGGGACGCGGTGCTGTTCGTCCCGGCCGCGCGGCGGGACACGGCACTGGTCTCCCCCGGCGCCTTCACGGGCCTGGCCGACATCGCGCTGGCCGTGGACCCGGTCGCCTCGGCCACCCTCAAGGGCGAGGAGGCCGACCCGGCGCGGATCCGGGCGGAGCTGCGCGGGCGGCGGCGGGTGCTGCTGGTGACGGACTCGGCGAAGGTCGCGAAGGCGCCGTCGGCGGAGCGCGACAAGGCGAAGGCGGCCGTCCTGCGGGAGGACTTCACGGTGGTGGAGGACCGGCAGGTCCGGGGCCGCCGGGTGACGGTGTACGAGCGCCGCGTCTAGGGCCCGATCCGCGGGACACAAGCCCTCGGTTCCGCCCCGGCCGCGGGGATGTCCTGCACAGCGGCTTCACGGGATTCACAGCGGATTCATACGGAATCCCGGGCTCCGGACACAGTTTCGGTGGGCAAGGTGGGGTCATGATCCACCGCACGCTCCACCGACCGGCCCGGCGCACCCGTGCGCGGCGGGCGTCACGGATTCTGCTCGCGCTGACGGCGATGGCCGCGCTGATCGGCGTGGACCTGCCCGACGCCGGGGCGCAGCCGCCGCTCGGCGTCACCGCGCAGGCGCTGCCCGACGCCACGGCGGACCGGGTGGGCGCGCTCTTCGCGGACGGGCTCGACGGCGGGCACTTCTGCACCGCCGCCGTGGTGCACAGCGACGACGGCGACGTGATCGCCACCGCCGCGCACTGCCTCGACAGCCCGTACACCACCGTCTTCGCGCCGGGCTACCGGGACGGAAAGGCCCCCTACGGCGTCTGGAAGGTCACCGGCGTGCACGTCGCCCCGGGCTGGACGGACGGCCAGGACCCGGACGCCGACATCGCCTTCGCGACGGTGGCCCCGGTGGAGGGCGGCCGGAACACGAGGGTCGAGGACCTGGTGGGCGGTTTCCCGGTCGCCGCCGAGCAGCCGGACGACGCCGCGGTGACGGTCATCGGCTATCCGCGGACCGCGGAGAACCCGCTGCGCTGCGCCAACACCACCGCTCTCCTGTCGGGGACCCAGCGCCGGATCGACTGCCCCGACCTCAGCGGCGGCACCAGTGGCAGCCCCTGGCTGGTGGACGGCGCCGTGGCCGGGGTGCTGGGCGGCTACGAGGGCGGCGGGACCGTGCCGGAGGTCTCGTACAGCGCGGTGATGGGCGACCAGGCCGTGGAGCTGTACCGGGAGGCCGCCGACGCCGGCTGACGGTCAGCGGCCGACCGGGAGGCGTTCCGCGGCGGGCGCGGAGGGCTGGGCGGGAAGCAGGTCGAGCGACGGCCGGCGCGGGGTCTGCGCGCGGATGTCCTCCACGCCGCGGCGCAGGCCGTCGCGCAGCGCACGGCTCAGCGGGCGTTCGACGAGCCGGTGGATGAGCCAGGCGAGCGTCAGCATGACGGCGGTCACGCCGATGACCAGGGGCACGGGCGCCACCTCGGCGCGGAAGTGATGGATGAGCGTCAGCCCGGCCATCATGTGGATCAGGTACAGCGGGTAGGTGATCGCTCCGACGTGCGGGAGCCAGCTCCATCGGACGCCGTCGAAGGCGCCGAGCGCTATGGCCGCCATGAGGATGAAGCCGAGCGCGATGATCACATGGGCGGGCCAGGCGGGCGTCTGCTCGGCCGCGCTCCGGCCCAGGCTGGCGACCATGCGGTCCTGCACGTGGTGCTGCGCGAGGAGGAACTGGGTGCCGGCCACGCCCCACAGGACGGCGTTCGGCCGGAAGCGGCGCATCAGGTAGAAGGCGATTCCGGCGATGAAGTAGGGGGAGGAGGACGGGACCGCGAAGAAGGACAGCACGCCGTTGTCCGCGCTCGGGGCCACGACGCCGGCGAGGGTCCAGAGCCCGCAGAAGAGGACGCAGTTGCGGTAGGTCACGCCGCGCATGACGACGACCGCGAACAGTACGTAGAACTTGAGCTCGACGAAGAGGGTCCAGTACGCGTCGTCCATGTGGGGCACCCCCATGCCGCCCTGGAGCATCGACAGGTTCACCACGACGTCGCTGACCTCCTTGACCCGCCGCACCTCGGGCCAGTTGAACAGCACGAGGGAGGTGAAGGCCACGCCCGCCCAGTAGGCGGGGAAGAGCCGCGAGACCCGGGACACCGCGAAATCGCCCACGGTGCGGCCCCAGGCGCTCATACATATGACGAAGCCGCTGACCAGGAAGAAGATCTCGACGCCGAGCCAGCCGTAGACGGCGAACCGGTGGGCGTTCGGGAAGATGCCGGCCGGCGGTTCGCCCCAGGCGCTCGCGAGGACCACGTAGTGGTAGAAGAGCACGGCGAGTGCGGCGAGGACCCGGACGCCGTCGAGGACCGCCAAGCGCGATCCGGGGGCTCCGGCAGGCCTACGGACGCCCGGCTGCGCCTCTCCGGCCGAACTGCGCACGCCCATCACTCGACCGCCCCTTCGAAAGAACGACTGTCCGAATACAGCCGTCGGATCTGCGGAACTGTAGCGCGCCGCTACTCGGCGATCTCTGCGGGCACTTCGAACCAGGTGGGCTCGTCCCGCAGGGCCCGGTGGATCCGGTCCAGGGCGAAGGGCTCCAGCGGCGGCAACGCGTCCACTTCGAACCAGGCGACCTCCAGGGACTCGTGGTCGTTGGCCCGCGCCTCGCCGCCGGTCGCGCGGCAGCGGAAGGTGATGTCCTGGAACTGGCAGACGTCCCCGTTGGGGTAGGTGATCGGCTCCAGCATCTGGACGAGCACCACCCGCTCCGGAACGCAGCGCACCGCCGTCTCCTCGTACACCTCGCGCACGGCGGTCTCGGCGGGCTGCTCCCCCGGTTCTGCGATGCCTCCGACCACGGACCACCGCCCGGTGTCGGAGCGCCGGCCGAGCAGCACCCGGCCCCGGTCGTCGAGGACGATGGCCGTGACTCCGGGCAGCAGGAGCAGCCGGTGGCCGGCGGTGGCACGGATCTCGCGGATGAAATCGGGAGTGGTCATCCCCCGACCCTACGAGGCCACCGCGCCGGCCCCCGCCTCAGGCCGTGCGGCGGGCGCGAACCCGGCGGGTCAGGATCCAGCCGAGCCCGCCCGCGGCGAGAACCAGCAGCGCGTACTCCGGCAGCGGTCCGACGACGGTGGCGGGGGTCCGGCTGGAACGCAGCGGGATCTCGGCGACCAGCGCGTCCGCGGTGAACATCTTGGTCTGGGCGGTGATCTTCCCGTCGGGTCGGATCACCGCGCTGACCCCGCTGGTGACGGGGACGAGGACGGTCCGGCTGTGCTCGACGGCACGGACCCGGTCCATGGCGAGCTGCTGGTAGGTCATCTGGGTCCGGCCGAAAGTGGCGTTGTTGCTGGGTACGGCGATCACCTGGGCGCCGTCCTGGACGGTGGAGCGGACGGCGTCGTCGAAGGCGGCCTCGAAGCAGGTGACCATGCCGACGCCGCTGCCGGCCATGTCGAAGACGCCGGGGTCCTTGCCGGGCCCGAAGTCGCGGCGCACCCGGTCCACGTCGGAGCTGAAGAGCCGGACGAAGGAGCGCATCGGGATGCGCTCGCCGAAGGGCTGGATCTTGCGCTTGTCGTAGGTGTCGGTGGGGCCCGCGACCGGGTCCCAGAGGATCATCGTGTTGCGCAGCGGCCCCGTCTCCGGGGACACCACCGCGCCGATGGCGACGGGCACGCCGATGGCCTTGACGGCACGGTCGATGGCCTCGTACGCGTCGGGCTGCGCGTACGGGTCGAGGTCGGAGGAGTTCTCCGGCCAGACGACGAAGTCGGGCTTGGGGGCGCGGCCCGCCCGGACGTCCTCGGCGAGCTGGACGGTCCGGTTGGCGTGGTTGTCCAGGACCTGGCGGCGCTGGGCGTTGAAGTCGAGGCCGAGGCGCGGCACGTTGCCCTGGATGACGGCGGCCACGACGGTGCCGTCCTCGGCCGCGTCGGAGACCAGCGGGCGGGCGGCGAGGCCGGCGCCGATCGGCGCGGCGATGGTGAGCGCGGCCAGCGCGGCGGTGGTGCGGCCGGGGTGGTTGCGGGCGATGCGCACGGCTTCGCAGAGGCCGAATCCGCAGAGCGCGACGCCGAAGGAGAGCAGGGGTGTGCCGCCGAGGGCGGCGAGCGGGGTGAAGACGCCGTCGGCCTGTCCGAAGGCGAGCTTGCCCCACGGGAATCCGCCGAAGGGCGCCCGGGCGCGCAGCGCCTCACCCGCGACCCAGACGGCGGCGGCGAACAGCGGCCAGGCCGGGAGCCGGCTGACGAGGGCGATACCGAGACCGGTCAGGCCGATGAGCAGGGCTTCGAGCGCGGCCAGCGCCAGCCAGGGCACCGGGCCGACCTCCTCGCCGGTCCAGACGAGCAGCGGCAGGAGGTAGCCGAGCCCGGCGAGGAAGCCGAGGCCGAGGCCGGCCCGGGCGCGGCGGCCGTACAGGCAGCCGGCGAGCAGGGCGAGGGCGAAGGGAGCCAGCCACCACAGGGGGCGGGGCGGGAAGCTGAGGTAGAGCAGCACCCCGGAGAGGGCGGCGAGCGGTGCGCGCGCCAGCCAGAATCCCTTCCGTGTCCCCCACCAGGGGGATGCGGCACCTTCGGTTCCGGGGGCGCCCTCGGCTCGGTCGACGGGCTCCACGGGCTCGTTCCCGGCCGTGCGGGTGACACTGCTGCTCATCTGGCGGAGTGTACGTCCCCTCGGACGAAGCGCTGGTAAGCGCGGGTGGGACAAGGACGGTGTCCTAGCGGGCGAGGGCTCGCAGGTGGGCGCGGATGACCAGGACGGCGTTCTCGGCGTCGTCGACGGTGACCGTGAACAGCTTCCCGTCGCCGAGCTTGAGCTCCACTCCCTCGCCGCGCCGGACGATCACCGCGGTGCCCTTCTCGGGGCGCCAGCGGTAGCCCCAGCCGCCCCACTGCTGCGGGGTGATGCGCGGGAGGAACTCGGCGGAGGCCACCTCGGCGAGCCGGATCTTGCGGCGCGGCAGCCCGATGTGGCCGCAGCGCACTTCCAGGGCCTCGGAGTCGACGGTGACGGCGACGTACACGAAGGCGAGCGTGCCGTAGAGGATGAGCAGCCCGGCGGCGAGGCAGCCGATCACGGCCATCAGGAGGGGGACGAAGCCGGAGGTCCAGGCGTTGTCGACGGCGAGTTCGATGCCGAGCGCCACGCAGGCCGCACCGGCCGCTGCGAGAAACCACTGCGCACGGTTGGAGGCCCGGCCCGTCCAGAGCGGACCCGGGGGGTGACCCGTCATGTGTAGCAGCGTACTCACGTTCCGCACGGCCGCCACCGTCTCTCGCCCACTCGGTTCACCGCCCGCCATCCCGCCGCCGAGCCGCCCGCAGGGTCCCCGATCCCGGCTGCCCCTAGGCTGGCGGCGTGAATCCGGACCGAGGCGACGCCGTGACCACCCGACTCGACCGGGCCGTGGGAGCCGTACTGGGCTCGGCGGCGGGCGACGCGCTCGGGGCGCCGTACGAGTTCGGCCCGGCGGGTCAGCTGACCGCGCGCGGCGAGGAGATGTGCGGGGGCGGCGGCTGGGACCCGGGCGAGGCGACCGACGATACGCAGATGGCCGTCCTCGTCGGCGAGTCCCTGCTGGAGCGGGGCGGCCTCGATCTCCCGGACGTCTTCGCCCGGTTCCAGCGGTGGGCGGCCGGCGAGCCCAAGGACATCGGTCTCCAGACCGAGGACGTGCTGACGAACGGCGAGCCGTGGGACTTCGCCGCGGCCCTGCACTTCCAGATCAACGCCCGGGCAGCGGGCAACGGTTCCCTGATGCGGGCGGCGACCTCGGCGGTGTACTTCGCCGCCGCCGGGCAGGCGGGGACCATGGACGCCGCCCGGCGGCTCGCGGCGCTGACGCATGGCGACCGGGCCGCATGGGAGGGGACGGCGGTGCTCCACGAGCTCGTGCGCGTCGCCCTGGGCGGAGCCGATCCGCTGGCCGCCCTCCCCGCGGCGCTCGCCGCGGTGCACCCGGAGCACCGCGCGCGGTACGGCCGTGTGCTCGCTCCCGACTGGCACCCCGGCCTGGCCACCGAGTTCAACGGGGCCGTGTGGCCCTGTCTGGGCTCGGCGGTGTGGGCGCTGCGGACGACCGCCGGGTTCGCGGACGCGGTACGGGCCGCCGTGGACCTGGGCGGGGACACCGACACGGTGGCCGCGGTGACGGGGATCCTGGCCGGGGCCCGGTACGGCCAAGGGGCGATACCCGAGCACTGGACGGCCGCGCTCCACGTGCCGCTGCCGGGGTTCGGGGGCCGGGTCCTGGACGCAGCGGACCTGCGCGGGCTGGCTCAGCGGCTTGCCGGGCGCTTTCCGGCGGCGGCCGGATCCGGCTGAAGTTCCAGGCGGCGGCCCTGGAAGGTCGCGCGGAGCCGTCGGTCGTGCGTGACCAGGACCAGGGTCCCGGCGAAGTGGGTCAGGGCCGCCTCCAGTTCCTCCACCACCGCCGGGGCCAGGTGGTTCGTCGGCTCGTCCAGAAGCAGCAGGTCGAGCGGTCGCGCCACCAGCCGGGCCAGCTCCAGCTTGCGGCGCTGGCCGGCCGAGAGGGCGCGTACCGGCCGGGTGAGGTCCTCCGGGGCGAGCAGTCCGTGTGCCGCGACCTGGTCGGCGTACTCCTGGCCGAACACCTCGACCGCCGAGCGGAGTTCACGCGCCCAGGGGTCGTCCTGCCGGAGCAGCCCCACCCGCGGGGGTGTGCGTACGAGGCCTTGCGCGGACCCCCGTTCACCGGCCAGCAGGTGCAACAGGGTGGACTTGCCCGCCCCGTTGGGCCCGGTCACCAGGAGCCGTTCCCCCGGCGCGAGGGTCAGCGAGACCGGTGCGAGCCGTCCCGGCACGGCCGCACCGGCCAGCTCCACCGCCCCGGCGGAGCCCGCGGTGAACCGCCCGGTGAAACTGAGCGGCCGCGGGGGCGGCAGAACCGGGTTCTCGGTCAGCCGGTGCAGCCGTTCGCGGGCGGCGCGGATGCGGCTCGCGGCGCCGTGGGTCCGCGATCGGGCGCGGAAGGCCCCGGCTCCGCTGAAGCCGCGGGGCAGCTTGCGCGGGATCGCGGCGAACCGCCCGATGTTGGTGTCGGCGAGCTTCTCGGCGCTCCGCACCTCCTCGCGCCACTCCTCGTGCTCCCGCTGCCGGCGGGCCCGTTCGGCGGCGCGGGCGGTCAGGAACCCGGCGTAGCCGTTGCCGTAGCGGCGTACCGTCCGGCGGCCCTGGTCCACCTCCAGGATGGCGGTCGTGACGCGGTCGAGGAAGAGCCGGTCGTGGGTGACGGCGACGACGGTTCCGCGGTGGCCGCGCAGGCGCTCCTCCAGCCAGCCGACCGCCTCGTCGTCGAGGTCGTTGGTCGGTTCGTCGAGCAGCAGGAGTTCCGGCTCGGCGGCGAGGGCGGCGGCGAGCGCGAGGCGGGAGCGCTGGCCGCCGGACAGGGTGCCGAGCCGGCGGTCCGGGTCGAGCGCGGCGCGTTCGCCGAGACGGCGCAGGGTGGTCGCGACGCGCCGTTCGGCATCGCGGCCGCCGCGGGCCTCGTGGGCGGCGAGGAGTTCCGCGTACGCGGTGAGCTCCTCGGGGCCGGCCCGGTGCAGGAGGGATTCGGCGGCGCGGATCCGGCGTTCCAGGGCGCGCAGGTCGGCGAGCGCGAGGTCGACGGCGTCGCCGACGCGGGCGGTCGGCGGGAGGTCGAGGGTCTGCGCGAGGTGTCCGACGCCGCCGGGCGCGGTGACGGTGACCTCCCCGTGGTCGGGCCGCTCCCGTCCGGCGAGGAGCCGGAGCAGGGTGGACTTGCCGGAGCCGTTGTCGCCGACGACACCGACCCGCTCGCCGGGCCGGACCGTGCAGCTGACGCGGTCCGGGACGACGTGGGTGCCGTAGCCCTTGGTGACCTCGGACAGGACGATCTGGGTGAAGGCGAGTGGAGCACGCAAGGGCGGTCCCTTCGATCGACGACGCCAATGAAAACTACGAGACGAAACGTCGCGTCTCGTTTCATGGGCAAAAATAGACGAGGCCCGGTGGTTACGCAAAACGAATCGTCTCGCCAGAGGAGATGCAGGCTGCGGCTATCCGACGGGTGCGCCCTGCCCCGCGAGCAGTCGGCCCTCGGCGTACCCGAGCGCGGCGGCGGGAAGGGCGCCTTCGCGCCCGCTGTGCAGGACGGTCAGTCCGCCCGTGCGGGGCAGCGCGGGCTCGGGCCGGGCGCCGAGACGGCGCAGCGCCTGGAAGGCGACGGCCTCGGCGGAACCGTGGAAGACGAATTCGGCTCCCAGTGTCCGCGCGGCGAGGGCGGCCCGGATCGGAGCCTCGACGAGCTCGTAGTGCGTGCAGCCGAGCACCACGTCGGTGACATCGGCCGGGGTCAGCGCGGCGGCCGCGGCGACGGCGGCCGTCACGGCGGCGTCGTCGGCCGCCTCCACCGCGTCGGCGAGGCCGGGGCAGGGCACCTCGGTGACCCGGGCCCCGGTGGCGAAGTCGCGGATCAGTCCGCGCTGGTAGTGGCTGCCGGTGGTGGCGGGGGTGGCCCAGATCGCCACGCGGCCGCCGGCGGCCGCGGCGGGCTTGATCGCCGGCACGGTCCCGATGACCGGGATGCCGGGCTCCAGTTCCGCCCGCATCGTGTCCAGGGCGTGCACGGAAGCGGTGTTGCAGGCCACGATCAGCGCGTCCGGGCGGTGCTCGGCGGCGGCCCGCGCGACGGCGAGCGCCCGCTCGGTGAGGTCGGCCGGGGTCCGCGGCCCCCAGGGCATCCCGTCGGGGTCGGAGGACAGCACCAGATCCGCGTCCGGCCGCAGCCGCCGCACTGCCGCGGCCGCCGCGATGAGGCCGATTCCGGAGTCCATGAGCGCGATCTTCACCCGGCCACCTTAATCGACACCGGTCCCCTCCGGGCCCGCCGGCCGCAACACCCGGGCCGATCCGCCCCGTCTCGCACCAGGGGCCGTGGGGCGGAGACACTGCGGGGGCTCCCCGCAGGCGCGGCGAACCAACCACCGCCCCAGGCCCCGACCCCGCCAAGGTTCGCAAGCCGAGGAGAGCCCCCGCAGGGGCACCGCCCCACCCCGAAGCCACCGACCCGGGTGATCCGGCCGCACAAACCCAGCCCCGCCGGCGCTTGAGGCGCGGGGTCCGGGGCGGAGCCCCAGGAAGCGACGCCGCACCCGGCCGGGCCGGCGGTAACCACCGCCCCGACCGCCGCCCCGCCGGGAGGCAGATGCGCGACAGGCCCGCCCCGGCGCGGCACACTGCCGCCATGGGCCTCCTCACCGCCGCCTGCGCGGCCTACGCCTCCCTCGCCGCCTGGCTCTGGCTCACCCTCGCCCAGGGCATGTTCTGGCGGACCGACGTCCGCCTCCCCCCGCGCACCGCCCCCACCCACTGGCCGTCCGTCGCGATCGTCGTCCCGGCCAGGGACGAGGCCGAGGTGCTGCCCCGGAGCCTTCCCTCGCTCCTCGCCCAGGACTATCCCGGCGAGGCCGAGATCGTCCTCGTCGACGACGGCAGTACGGACGGCACCGGCGCCCTCGCACTCCGGCTCGCCCGGGAGCACCCGGGGCTCCCCCTCACCGTGACCTCCCCCGGCGAGCCCGCCGCCGGCTGGACCGGCAAGCTCTGGGCGCTCCGGCACGGGATCGCGCTCGCCCGCACGTCGCAGGCCACCGAGCCCGACTACCTCCTCCTCACCGACGCCGACATCGCGCACGAGCCCGACAGCCTGCGCGAGCTGGTCGCCGCCGCGACCTCCGCCGGCCTCGACCTCGTCTCCCAGATGGCCCGGCTGCGCGTCGCCGGCCTCTGGGAGCGGCTCGTCGTACCGGCGTTCGTCTACTTCTTCGCCCAGCTCTACCCCTTCCGCCGGATCAACCGCCCCGGCGCCCGGACCGCTGCGGCCGCCGGCGGCTGCGTACTGCTGCGCACGGAGGCAGCGGTGCGGGCGGGGGTGCCCGACTCCATCCGCCAGGCCGTCATCGACGACGTCTCCCTGGCCCGCGCGGTCCACCGCTCCGGGGGCCGGATCTGGCTCGGACTGGCGGAGCGGGTGGACAGCGTGCGCCCGTACCCCGCGCTCGCGGACCTGTGGCGGATGGTCTCGCGCAGCGCCTACGCGCAACTGCGCCACCAGCCCCTGCTGCTGGCCGGGACGGTCGCCGGGCTGGTGCTGGTCTACCTCGTGCCCCCGGTCGCCCTCCTGGCGGGTCTCGCGACCGGACACCCCGCCGTCGCGTGGGCCGGCGGCCTGGCCTGGCTGCTGATGTCCGGCACCTACGCGCCGATGCTGCGCTACTACCGGCTGCCGATCGCGCTCGCGCCGCTGCTTCCGTTCACGGCGCTGCTGTACCTCCTGATGACCGTCGACTCGGCCGTCCAGCACTACCGGGGCCGCGGCGCGTCGTGGAAGGGCCGTACCTATGCCCGGCCGAGCGACGCCTGAAACGGCGAACTGCTGCCCGAAACAGAGTCATCCGAGGTCACCGCGTTGTGACGCTCCGTCAGCACCAAGTCGGTGCAACACACAACCGGTGAGTACGAGTAGGAACAAGATGGGGTGGAAGTGGCGAATCGTGCACGTGAACGTCAAGTGAAAGGTGTGGCTCTGACCTGCGAATATGCAGGTCAGGGCGGTGTTGACGACACCTCGCTATGGACCCGGTGAAGTCGTGGGCTTAACTTAGGTCCCATGACCTCCCCCCGCTCCACTTATGGCGGCGGTTACTACTCCGCGCCCTCCTTCCCGGACACCCCCATCTACGACTCCCTCGTCGCCGAACGCGGCACTCCGCAGATCGCCCCGATCCGCGTCCCGGCCGCCTACGACTCCCCGAGCGCCGGCTATTCGAGCGGTGGGTACCTGCCGGCCCTCGCCTCGGCGATGCCCGCGCTGCCGCCGGCGATGCCGCAGCAGCAGGCTCCGGCGTACGGATACCCGTACCAGCAGCAGGCCGCTCCGCAGCCGATGCCGCTGCAGCACGCGCCCGCCCCGTACATCCCGCAGCAGCAGCCGCTCGCCGCCCGAGGGGGGTACGTACCGCAGCCCCAGCCGCAGCAGCCCCGTCCGGTCGCGACGGCCACCGGGTACGAGGCCATGCGCCCGGCCGCCCCGCGTCCGATGGCCGTGCCCGCGCCGGTGCCGGCCGCCTCGTACGAGGACCCGTACGGCCGCCCCTACCAGGGGCGTGGCTACTGACCGGTCCACCCACGCCCGGGGCGGCGGAGCGGGCTGGCAGGATGCTCCCATGTCGAACTTGCGCGTTCAGGCCCTCCACGTCCATCCCGTCAAGTCGGTAGCGGGGACCGCTCCCGACGAGGTGGTCGTGGAGCCCTGGGGGCTGGCCGGGGACCGGCGGTGGGCGCTGGTCGACACCGAGGGCACGGTCATGACCCAACGCCGCCATGCACGGCTCGCCTTGGCGTCGGCCCGTCCGCTGGACGGCGGCCGGATCGCGGTGTCGGCGCCGGGCATGGCGGAGCTGGTGGTGGAGGAGCCCGGGCCCGGTCCGCTGGAGCCGGTCGTCCTGTTCGGGAAGAAGGTCGAGACCGTGGTCGCGGCGAGCGCCGCGGCCGACTGGTTCAGCGCGTACCTCGGGGTGCCGGCGCGGCTGGTACACCTGGACGATCCGGCCGTACGGCGTCCCGTGGACCCGGATTACGCGCTGCCGGGCGAGACGGTGAGCCTGGCCGACGGCTATCCGCTGCTGATCGCCACCCTCGCCTCGCTGGACGCGCTCAACTCGCTGATCGCGCAGGGGGACCACCCCGAGGAGGGGCCGCTGCCGATGAACCGGTTCCGTCCCAACGTGGTGGTCTCCGGGGCCGAGGCGTGGGCCGAGGACGGCTGGCGACGCATCGCGATCGGCGACGCCGTCTTCCGCGGGGCGCGGGAGTGCGGCCGGTGCATCGTCACCACCACCGACCAGGGGACGGCGGAGCGGGGCAAGGAGCCGCTGAAGACCCTGGCCGCACATCGGCGGATCGGCAAGTCGCTGGCTTTCGGTCGGCTGCTGGTGCCGGTGCGGCTGGGCACGGTGCGCGTGGGCGACGAGGTCCACATCCTTGACTGACCTGCCCGGGGTGAGCCCCCGGGTGAGTGACCGGCCCTCCGGAATGACACCTTCGGGGGGCCGCGCGTCCAGGTTGGAACCAACCGGCACGACCAAGCCGTTGGATCAGTCAGGACAGGTGAACAGGCGGAGACTGGCCGAGGCAGGGGGAGCCGGACTGTGCGGACAGCAATGGGTGTGTGGCGTTGGCGGCGCAATCCGCTGCGCCGGCCGACCGATCTCTTCGAGGCGTGGGTGGCGTTCGCCGCGCTGGTGTGTGTGGTGGTGGTGGCCCCGACCGTCGGGTGGATCGCGGGGCTGCGGGTGGACGGCACGCTGCAGCGTGCCGCGCACGCGCAGCGGCAGGAGCGCCACCTCGTTCCGGCGGTGGTGGTCCGGCCGACCCCGGAGTCGGCCGGACCGGGCATGTCCGCCGACCCGTCGGCGCAGCGGACGGCCCCGCACCGTACGCAGATCGTGGCCGTGTGGACCGCGCCCGACGGCAGCAGCCACGAGGGCACGGTGCCGGCCGCGGAGGAACCGCCGCACCCCGGCGACCGGTTCCGGATATGGACCGATACGCACGGCCGGGTGGTGGGGCAGCCGCTCGACCCGTCCGTCGCCGTCTTACACGCGGGGATCGCGGGCCTGGCCGCCGCGATCGGTGTGGCCGCGCTGGTCGAGACGGTCCGGCGGCTGGTCGTACGAAGGCTCATGCATTGGCGGTACATACGTCTGGACCGGGCGTGGGCGGCCGCGGGGCCCGACTGGGGCCGGGCGGGCGCGGGCAGTTGACCTGGCAGCTCATCGGCTCCGCGCGCGCTACGGTGGGGCGGCCGGACCGGTCGCTCCCGTGGCTCCAGTGGCTTCATCGGCTCAGGACTTCAGTGGCTTCGGTCTTCGGCGGCTTCGGTCGCATCGGCAGCGCGAGTAAGAGAGTGGGGGCACGACAGCACCATGGTTCAGGGCACGGTCCAGGTGACGCACGGCGGGTCTTCGCGGTGGCGGCGCCGCTCCGGTGAGTATCCGACGCTGACCGCCGCGCTCGCCGTGGCGGGCGACGGAGACGTGCTGTCCATCCCTCCCGGCACCTACCGGGAGAACCTGGTGCTGCACCACGCCGTCACCCTGCGCGGGCCGGAGGGCGGGCTGGGGTCCGTGCGGATCGCCCCGCTCGACGGGATCGCGCTGACCGTGCGCGCCTCGGCCGTGGTCCAGGACCTGTATCTGGAGGGCCAGGACCGGGCGGCGCCCGCCCTGCTGGTGGAGGACGGCTCCCCCGAGCTCACCGACCTGCGGGTGAGCACCCGCTCGGCGGCCGGCATCGAGGTGCGCGGCTCCGGGGCCCGGCCCCTCGTGCGGCGGTGCACGGTGGAGAATCCGACCGGTGTGGGGATCGCCGTACTGGACGGCGGCGGCGGGGTGTTCGAGGAGTGCGAGGTCGTGGCCGCCGGGCAGACCGGCGTCTCGGTGCGCGGCGGCGGCCGTCCCCGGCTGGAGCGCTGCCGGATCCACCACGCCACGGGCGCGGGCATCGGGGTCACCGGCGAGGGTTCGGGCCTGGAGGCGCTGGGCTGCGAGGTGTACGAGGTCAAGGGCACCGGGGTGCAGATCGCCGCGCGCGCCACGGCCCGGCTCACCGACTGCGCGGTGCACCGCACCTCCGCCGACGGGGTCACCCTCGACACCGACGCCGTGCTCACCCTGGCCGGGTGCGACATCCACGACATCCCGGAGAACGCGGTCGATCTGCGGTCCCGCTCGGTGCTCACCCTCAGCCGCACCACGGTGCGCCGGTTCGGCCGCAACGGCCTGTCCGTGTGGGACCCGGGCACCCGGGTCGACGCCGAGTCCTGCGAGATCCACGACAGTACGGGTGACTATCCGGCGGTGTGGATCAGTGACGGGGCCACCGTCTCCCTCGACTCCTGCCGGGTGCACGACGTGCCGGACGCGCTGTTCGTGCTGGACCGGGGCTCGCGCGTCGACGTGGTCGACAGCGATCTGTCCCAGGTGCGCAACACCGCCGTCTCGGTGAGCGACGGGGCCACCGCGCAGCTCGACGACTGCCGGATCCGCGAGGCGGCCACCGGGGCCTGGTTCCGCGACCACGGCAGCGGCGGCACCCTCGCCAACTGCACCATCGATGCCGTCCAGACCGGTGTGATCGTCACCAAGGGCGCCGACCCGTCCCTGGAGCGGTGCACGGTCACCTCCCCCGCCGAGGCCGGGTTCTACGTGTCGGCGGGCGGCCGAGGCACCTTCACGGCCTGCCGGGTGACGGGGAGTTCCGGTTTCGGCTTCCACGTCATCGACGGCTCCCGCACCACGCTGACGCGTTGCCACACCGAGCGCTGCGCCCGCGGGGGTTACGAGTTCGCGGAGGACGGGCCGGTCTCCGAGGAGTGCACCAGCGACGAGTCCGGCCCGCGCCTGGCGGCCCAGTCGGCCCCGGGCGGCGGATTCGCCGGGGCTCAGGCGGGGATCCGTACGGCCACCGCCGCCCAGAGCTCCGTGGCGATGCCCGCGCAGGCCCCCGTACCGCGGCCCGCCGACCGGCCCGAGGGCGGCCCGGCGGCGCCCGCCCGGAATTCCGGCGAGATGCTGGGGCAGCTCGACGCGCTGGTGGGACTGGACAGCGTCAAACGCGAGGTGCGCGCCCTCACGGACATGATCGAGGTGGGCCGGCGACGGCAGCAGGCGGGCCTCAAGGCCGCCTCGGTGCGCCGGCACCTGGTCTTCACCGGCTCCCCCGGCACGGGCAAGACCACGGTCGCCCGGCTGTACGGGGAGATCCTCGCCTCCCTCGGGGTGCTGGAGCGCGGGCACCTGGTCGAGGTGTCCCGGGTGGACCTGGTCGGGGAGCACATCGGCTCCACGGCGATCCGTACGCAGGAGGCCTTCGACCGGGCGCGCGGCGGGGTGCTGTTCATCGACGAGGCGTACGCGCTGGCCCCGGAGGACTCGGGGCGGGACTTCGGGCGCGAGGCGATCGACACGCTGGTGAAGCTGATGGAGGACCACCGGGACGCGGTGGTGGTGATCGTCGCCGGGTACACGGCCGAGATGGACCGCTTCCTGACCGTCAACCCGGGTGTGGCCTCGCGGTTCTCCCGGACCATCACCTTCGGCGACTACGGGCCCGAGGAGCTGCTGCGGATCGTGGAGCAACAGGCGGAGGAGCACGAGTACCGGCTCGGGGAGGGTACGTCGCAGGCGCTGCTGACGTACTTCACCGAGCTGCCCAAGGGGCCGGCCTTCGGCAACGGCCGCACCGCGCGCCAGACCTTCGAGTCGATGGTGGAGCGGCACGCGGGGCGGGTGGCCCAACTGTCGGAGCCGAGTACGGACGAGCTCACCCTGCTGTTCCCGGCGGATCTTCCGGCGCTGCCCGCGCCGTGCTGATGCGCTGACCCGGTACTCCCCCGGCCACCGCTGGGCGGGGCTCCCCGGCCCGGGCGGCCGTGGCCAACCAGGCGAGCAGGGCGTCGCGTTCCGCGGCGAAGGCCGGATCGGCCTGGTAGTCGCAGTGGCCGAGGATCGGCGCGGGCAGCGGGTGGCGGGCGCTGCGCCCGTAGGCGATCGGGTCGGCGAGCGGGCCCCGGTCCACGCCCTCGGCGGTGCCGGGCAGGACCGGGCCGCCGATGGGGTCGGTGGGCCGCCAGAGGTTGCGCCAGCAGTCGAGCTCGCCGTGCAGTGCGGTGAGCGGCCCGGGGCCGAAGTAGGCGGGGAACCAGCGGCCGTAGAGACGCCCGAGCGGGGATCCGTAGGTGAGCAGGGCGACCCGGCGGCGGACGGGCGATGGCAGCTGCCAGACGGCCGCCGCGGCGAGCACGCTGCCCTGCGAGTGACCGGAGATCACCAGGCGGCCGCCGGTGCGGCCGGTCCAGCCGGCCATCCGCCAGGTCAGGTCGGGGACGGCGCGCTCGGCGTAGCAGGGCGGCGCGAAGGGGTGGGCGGCGCGCGGCCAGAACGTGCCGACGTCCCACAGGATGCCGATGGTCCGGCGGGCGGCCGGGTCCCGGTAGGCGCGCCGGCCCCAGGTGACGAAGACGGCGATGCCGAAGCCGATGAGCCAGGACCCGGCGTCCTGGGCGGCGCGGGCGGCGCCCTCCAGCAGCGGCTGGGTGCCGCGGGCCGCCTCGCCCGGGACCTGCCCGCTGAGCCAGGCTCCGGCCAGCGCGCCCGCGCCGAGCACCAGGGTGATCCCGGAGACGGCCGCCACGAACCAGGGCGCGGAGTCGGTGAGCGCGGCCGCGGTCCGCGCCCCGGCGATCCGGCGGCTGCGCGCCGGGTCCGGCGTCTCCCCCGGGTATTCGGCGGCCACGGCCCCGGCGAGGCGCCGCCGGTCCCGGGCTCCGCGCACCGCGAACCAGGCGGCGAGCAGGGCCAGTACGAGGAGCAGCGGAGGCAGCACGGCGGCCTGCCAGGACAGCAGCACGGGCGGCCCGGCCAGCGGGGCGCCGGCCATGCCCGGCGTGGCCCCGCCGTCCAGCCAGTCGGCGACGCGCTGGGCGACCCCGCCCGACATCACCCCGCCGAGCGCACAGCCCAGCATGGCGACGGCGGGCCCGCCGAGGCCGTACAGGGCGGCCGACGGATCGGGGGCCCTGCGGTACAGGGACGAGGCGACGGCGGCGAGGGCGAGTACGCACAGGCCTTGGCCCAGCATGAGCACGCCGAAGGCGAAGTCCCCGGGGAGCCGCCCGGCGGAGGTCCAGCCGGGGCGCGACCAGCAGGCGTACAGGAGCACGGCGGCGAGCAGCGCCAGGGCGGCGCCGGGCAGCAGGGTGACGGCGACTCGGTCGAGTCGGTGGTCGGGCCGGGCTTCGGTGCGGCCGCGCCGGCAGACGACCCAGGCCACGGCCAGCGCACCGGCGGCGAGCAGCGCCTGCACCGCCCAGCCGAGGGCTTCCAGGACGGGGGCTCCGGCCCGCCGGTCGTGGCGCAGGGTGGGCGCGGCGACGGCCACGGCGACCGTGAGCAGGCCGGCGGCGGTGTGCGCGGCGCGGAGCCGGGCCACGAGGCGGCGTCCGTACCAGAACCCGGGGCGGCCGAGGGCGGGCGCGGTGTCCGAAGCGGTGTCAGGATCGGCGGCGCCCGCGGGCGGCGGCTGGGATTCGTAGGCGCTCCACGTGCGGTTCGACAGGAACCAGAGCAGCCCGGTCAGGGCGGCGGGGACCAGTGCCCCGAGGGCGAGGCGGCGTCCCGGCTGGGCCCACCAGCCGCCGCCGGGCCCGAGGAAGCCGAGCCAGGAGCGGGAGCCGGTACACGTGGCGGAGCCCGCGCACTGCCAGGCGAAGAGGTCGAGCGCGACCTCGCAGGCGGCCGCGATCAGCAGCACGGTCAGGCTGAGCGCGAGGACCCGTACGAGGACCCCGTACGTGCGCACCGCGCGCGGGGCGGGACGGGCGGCGGCCGGGGCGGGCCGGGCCCAGTGCGCGAGGTTGACCACCATGAAGGGCAGGAGCAGCAGCCACAGGGCGCGGGCGCCGTTGCCGGAGGTGAGCCGGGACCAGCAGTAGGCCTCGGGGACGGGCCGCCCGGCGTACCGCTCCGGGTGGGACTCGGCGTCGGCGTCGTCGGTGCGGCGGAAGACGGCCGCGGTGGAGTCTCCGGTGACGCGCACGGTGCGGGGGTCGCCGAGCAGTTCGGCGGGGGCGGCGCCGGCGACTCCGTGGACCAGGAGTTCGAGGGCCAGGGGCGGCGGTGCCGCGGACGGCTTCGGAACGGGCGTGTCCGGCACGGCGGCCTCCGGTCTCGGCGAACTCCGGCTGCGGTCCCGGGGAACTCCGGTCTCGGCGAACTCCGGGGAGACTCCAGCATCCCGCCCGGCGGGGCGCCTGCCCAGCGTCGCGTCCACATCGGCCCCTTGCCTGTGCGGACTTCTGCCGAAGGTGCGGCTATGGTGTCGCGCGCACGTTCGGATTCTCACCTTCGGAACTCGCATTCGGAATCTCAACCAGGGGGTACCGCCATGGCTCGCCGACTCCGCCCGGTGGGGCTGGACTTCATCGAGGCCGCGCCGATACGGCTGGTCTTCGCCACCGAGGCCGCGGCGCCGCCCGAGGCCGTGTACCAGGCACTGGCCGATGAAGTGGCGGGCTGGTCGCAGTGGTTCAGGGCGGTCACCCTGGCCCGCCCCACGCACGGCGGCGCGGGCCGCGAGATCAAGCTGCTGGGCGGCGTCCGCTTCCAGGAGACGATCATGTCGGCGGATCCCGAGCAGCGTTACGCGTACCGGGTCGACACGACCAACGTCCCCGCCGTCCGGGCCCTGTT
Source organism: Streptomyces sp. NPDC030995 (assembly GCF_055571215.1). Lineage (NCBI taxonomy): Bacteria > Bacillati > Actinomycetota > Actinomycetes > Kitasatosporales > Streptomycetaceae > Streptomyces > Streptomyces sp. NPDC030995. The sequence goes on along the minus strand of NZ_JBVIFS010000005.1, from coordinate 309,473 downwards.
GGAGGAGTGGCGGCTGACCCCGCACGGGTCCGGCACGCACGTCCGCTGGACCTTCGCCGCGGACGGCTCGGCCCCCTTCCGGCTCGGCCTCACCCTCGCCCGCCCGGCCCTGGGCCAGTCCTTCCGCCAGGCGGTGCGCACGCTGGACGCGCGGCTGGGCGCCCGGCGGGCTGCGGAGCAGTAACCGGGGCGGGCCGGCGGCCGGTTCAGCGGTTCGCGGCCGCCGCGTGTCCGGTCACGCGGTGGAGGGCGGGCAGCGCGATTTCGTCACCGTCCTGGCACGGCGCCGCGCCTCCCCGCCCCGACCGGGCGTCAGGCCGTGGGCTCGCGCCAGACACCGGTCGTCAGAAGGGTGTCGATGGTCTTCGCGTACGGGGCGATGTCGAGCCGCTGGGCCGCCAGCCACTCGTCGGAGTAGTACTTGTCCAGGTAACGGTCGCCCGGGTCGCAGAGCAGGGTGACGACGCTGCCCGTACGCCCCTCCGCCACCATCTCCGAGATGATCTTCAGGGCGCTCCACAGGCCCGTGCCGGTGGAACCGCCCGCCTTGCGTCCTATGGCCGTCTCCAGGGCGCGGCAGGCGGCGACGCTCGCCGCGTCCGGGACCCTCATCATCCGGTCGATGGCGCCGGGCACGAAGCTCGGCTCCATCCGCGGTCGGCCGATGCCCTCGATGCGTGAGCCGCAATCGCTGCTCGCGTTCGGGTCGTTGTGGGTCCAGCCGTCGAAGAAGCAGGAGTTCTCCGGGTCCGGGACGCAGATGCGGGTGTCGTGCTGCATGTAGTGCACGTAGCGGGCGATGGTCGCCGAGGTGCCGCCGGTGCCGGCCGTCGCCACGATCCACGCGGGCTCGGGGAAACGTTCCAGCCGCAGCTGCTGGTACATGGATTCCGCGATGTTGTTGTTGCCGCGCCAGTCGGTGGCCCGCTCCGCGTACGTGAACTGGTCCATGTAGTGCCCGCCCGTACGGGCGGCGAGCTCGGCGGACTCCTCGTACATCTTCATCGGGTCGTCCACGAAGTGGCACTCGCCGCCGTGGAATTCGATGAGGCGGCACTTCTCCGGGCTGGTCGTGCGCGGCATGACGGCGATGAAGGGGACACCGATCAGCTTCGCGAAGTACGCCTCGGAGACGGCGGTCGAGCCGGACGATGCCTCGATGACCGGGCGGCCGGGGCGGACCCAGCCGTTGCAGAGCGCGTACAGGAACAGCGAGCGCGCGAGGCGGTGCTTGAGGGAGCCCGTCGGGTGCGTGGACTCGTCCTTGAGGTAGAGGTCGATGCCCCACGCCTCGGGGAGCGGGAAGCGCAGCAGGTGGGTGTCGGCGGAGCGGTTGGCGTCCGCCTGGACCTTGCGGACGGCTTCCTTCAGCCAGGCGCGGTAGTCCGCGTCGCTGCGGTCGACGTCGATGGTGGTGACCGTCGTGGCACCCGCGGCAGTGGTGGTGCCGCTGGTACCGGTAGTGCCGGTGGTGCTCATGCGCCGTGCTCCTTCGTGGGTGTATTTCGCCCCCTGCTTTCGCAATGTACCTCCCTCACCTGCACAAACAGTCACTTTGGGTTTCCATGCGGATCGCTTTCGATCGCGTTCGGTTGCACTGCGGGGCACCGTGGGTGACCCTGGTGGAGCATTACCGAGGGTGCAGCACCCGTAACACTCATGTCGGGGAGTCGCAGCCGTGATCAGTCATTCCCGCAGGCACTGCGTCGTCGAACTGCAGGCCTTGCCGTCGCGGATCGGCCAAATCCGCAGGATCGTTTCAGCGCAGCTGCGCCACTGGCAGCTCGATCCGCTCATAGACCGGGCTGCGCTCGGCGTGACGGAACTGCTCAGCAACGTCCACCGCCACGCGCAGCCGGACAAGACCTGCATCGTCGAGATCGAACTCCGCCTCGGGCGCCTGACGGTCTCGGTCATCGACAGCGATCCGCGGCTTCCGGTGCTCCATGAGCCGAAGGCGGAGCTGCTGGAGACCTGCGGACGCGGGCTCGCCCTCGTGGAGGCGGTCAGCGAGGCCTGGGGCGCGCGACAGCAGCCCGGCGGACCGGGAAAGGTCGTGTGGTTCACGCTCACGGCGGCCCCCGATCCGACGGCCCCACTGCCTCCGGTACGGCTCGCGGCCAAGCCCGCACGGGAACCCGCGCGAGCGGCGGTCGTCACCGTGGACCCGAGCGCCGCAGCCCCGCCCCTGCCCGTGGCATCGCGGGTCGCCGCCAAGCCGGGGTAACCCGCCACGGGATCCCCGGGCCGGACCGAGGGCCTGTCTCTCGGATCAGGCCTGGGCCAGAGCCGCGAGCGGGTCGTCCAGGACCGGCTGCCAGGCCAGCTCCGCCGCGCCGACCAGGCTGTTGTGGTCCAGGGTGCACGGCAGGATCGGCACGCCGCCGCTGCGGCCCCACAGGCTGCGGTCCGCGACCACCGCGCGCAGCCGTTCCGGATCGGCGTGCAGCAGCTCCCGGTGCAGCCCGCCCAGGATGATCCGGTCCGGGTTCAGGATATTCACCAGGCCCGCGAGGCCCAGCCCGAGCCGGTCGATCAGCTCCTCCGTGGCCGCCCGTACCGCCGGCTCCGTGGGCTCGTCGCGCAGCAGGTCACGGGCCTGCTGGAGCAGCGACACCTCGGGGCCGGGCGTGCGTCCCGCCGCGGTGAGGAAGGCCAGCGGGTCCGCCTCCACGTCCAGGCAGCCGCGGCCGCCGCAGTGGCAGGCCCGCCCCTCGGGGTTCACGGTGAGGTGGCCGACCTCCAGGGCCAGGCCCGAACTCCCGCTGTGCAGGCGGCCGTCCAGCACCAGCGCCCCGCCGACCCCGCGGTGCCCGGTGGCCACGCACAGCAGGTGCTGGGCGCTGCGCCCCGCGCCGTGCCGGTGCTCGGCCAGGGCCGCGAGGTTGACGTCGTTCCCGGTCAGGGCCGGGCCGTCGATCCCGGCCGCCTTCACGCACTGCGCGAAGATGGCCCGTACGGGAGAACCGGCCGGCCAGGCCAGGTGCAGCGGGTTCAGCGCGGTACCGTCCGGCTCCGCCACCGCCGAAGGGACCGCCAGCCCCGCGCCGACACAGCGGCGGCCGCTTTCGGCGAGCAGCTCCGCGCCCGCCTCCACCACCGCGCCGAGCACCTGCGCCGGGTCGGCGGAGACGGTGACCTTACCGGGGGCGGTGGCCACGATCCGGCCGCCGAGGCCCACCAGGGCGGCCCGGAAGCCGTCCGAGTGCACCTGCGCGGCCAGCGCCACCGGGCCGTTCTCGTCCACGGAGAGGCGGTGCGAGGGGCGGCCCTGGGTGCCGCCCGCGCCGCCGGGGCGGGAGTCGACGCGGATCAGCCCGAGCGCCTCCAGCTCGGCGGCGACGGCTCCGGCGGTGGCGCGGGTCACCCCGAGCTCGGCCGTCAGGACGGCGCGGGTCGGTGCGCGGCCGGTGTGGACGAGCTCCAGCGCCGGGCCGAGCGCGCCGCGACCCCGTTCCAGCCTGGTCCGCGTGGCTGTCATGGACGCGGATGGCGTGGTCACATCCCCCACCCGCGGCGGGACCCCGTTGCCGTTCATGGCATCGATCCTCGCATGATCGGAGGGTGCCGGGCGCCGCCGCTCAGCCCAGCCCGCCGACCCGGAGGGTGATGTTCAGCCGCCCGGTCAGGCCCAGGGGGCGCGGGCCCGTGCCCGGCAGTACCTTCGGCACTCCGTGATAGGCCGACCGGCTGGGACCGCCGAAGACGAAGAGATCCCCGCTGCGCAGCTCGACGTCCCGGTAGGGGCGCCCGCGCGAGGCGGTGTTCCCGAAGCGGAAGACGCAGGTGTCGCCGAGGCTGAGCGAGACCACCGGCGCCGGGGACTTCTCCTCGGCGTCGCGGTGCATGCCCATGCGGGAGTCGCCGTCGTAGAAGTTGATCAGCGCGATGTCGTAGGCCACCGCGGGCTCCGGCGGATCCCCGTACGCGGCGGCCACCGCCTCCCGCCCCAGCTCGGCGAGCCACGCGGGCATCGGCTTGACCGGCGCCCCGTCCCCGTCGACGGCGGTGCGGGCGTACCCGTACGGATACCAGTGCAGTCCGAGGCACACCTGCCGGGCGGACATCGCCCCGCCGCCGGGGGTGCGTACGGTGCGCAGGCCGGCCGGCGGGCGGGCCCACGCGCGGCAGGCGGCCAGCAGCTCGGCCTGCCGCCCGGAGCCGAGCCAGTCGGGCACGTGGACGGCGCCGGGGGCGATCACGGTCCGCTCGCGCGGGAAGAGTTCCGCGAGCGGCTCCTGGTGCTCGTGCTGGTTCACCCCTCCATGGTGGCCCAGGCCGGCGGGGTCCGGAGCTGCCGGGGCAAGGGCGGCGGGAGCCCGGGAAACAGCGGCGGGAGCCCGGGAAATAGGGGCCTTCCGGCCCGCCGGGTGCGTGGCAGACTGCGTGACATGGAGATCACCGAATACGTGAAGACCCTTGAGCGCGACGGGGAACTGCTCGCCGATCTTGCCGAACAGGCCGGTACGGACGCCCTGGTGCCCACCTGTCCGGGATGGCACGTCACCGATCTGCTGCGGCACACCGGGTCGGTGCACCGCTGGGCGGCCGGCTTCGTCGGGGAGGCACGGCTGGAGCCGGTGGAGTTCCCGCCCGCGCCGGAACTGGCCGGCGGGGAGCTGCTCGGCTGGTTCCGCGAGGGGCACGCGGCCCTGGTGCGCACGCTGGCCGAGGCCCCGGCCGACGTGCAGTGCTGGACCTTCCTTCCGACGGCCCCGCCTTCGCCGCTGGCGTTCTGGGCGCGACGCCAGGCCCATGAGACCGCCGTGCACCGCATGGACGCGGAGGCGGCGCTCGGTGTGGTGTTCTCGCCGGTCGAGCCGGAGTTCGCGGAGGACGGGGTGGACGAGCTGCTGACCGGCTTCCACGCGCGGCCGCGCAGCCGGGTCCGCACCGCGGAGCCCCGGGTGCTGCGGGTCCGGGCCGCCGACACGGGCGCGGTGTGGACCGTACACCTCTCGCCGGAGCCGGCCCGTACGGTACGGGGCGACACGGGCGAGGCGGCCGACTGCGAGCTGGCGGGCGAGGCGGCCTGGCTGTACGCGGCCCTGTGGAACCGGCTTCCGCTGACGGGTCCCGGCGTGACGGGCGACCAGTCGCTGGCCCGGCTGTGGAGCGAGACGGCCGGAATCTGACGGAGCTCGGCGGTCGCGCTGATCGGCGCCCGGGACAAGATCAACACCTGGATGCAGGGCCACCCCGACGACTACCGCTGACGGAGGCCGTCACCCGACGGTGGCGGCGTACCCGGTCTCGGCGCGGTACTCCCATGCCGGGGCCGCGTTCCAGGGGTTGGGCATGCCCGCGCTCGTCGCGTACGCGTAGCCCGCACCGCGGTCGAAGGCGGTGCGCAGGGTGGCGCGCATCGCCTCGGCGTCCGGGACCTCGTGGACCAGGTGCCAGAACGCCGTGCCGCTCGGGTCGAGTTCGGTGCCGGCGCGGTAGCCGGAGAGCTGGTCGAAGACGTTGCCGCCGAGCCAGCCGCCGCCGGTGTACGCGGCGTAGGTGTCCTCGTAGGTGACGAAGATGTCCGCGGTCCGGCGGCCCGGCTCCAGGTAGCAGTCCGCTATGGCGGTGCCCGGGTTGTTGACGACGAGGTCGGGGGCGGCCGGGGCGGCGGCGTTCATGGTCTCCTGGACGTAGCGGCGCAGCTCCGCGTAGTGGTCGCGGGTGGCGTTGGCGGGGCCGCAGTCGCGGCTGACGACGTCGAAGAAGATGCCGTCGACGTGGAGACGGCCGTCGGGGGTCTTGAGGTAGTTGTCGACGGAGGCCTTGACCGCGGCGATGTCGCGGTTGCCGTGGTCGGTGTGGACGTAGCCGAGCACCTTGGTCTTCTCGCCGGTGGAGGTGGTGCGGCCGCGCAGCGCGTCGGCGCGGGCCAGCCAGGGCGCGTCGAACGGGGAGTCGCCGTTGCCTGGGTTCAGGACGACCACCGAGGGGGCGGGCGCGGTGGCGGTCAGGTCGGTCAGCACTCGGTCGTTCGCCCAGACGTAGGCGGGGACGCCGATCTCCAGGCCCCGCACGCCCGGTGTTCGGGGAGTGGGGGGCGGTCCCGTGGGGGCGGTGGCGGTCGGGGTGGGTGCGACGGGCGATGCGTCGCGCGCCGACGCGGTGATGGCCGGCGCCGGCGCGGCGAGTAAGAAGACGACGAAGACTGCGTACAGGGCCTTCACGGCGCGGGGCATGAACGTTTCCTCCGGCGGCGGCAGGGGGGCGACCCGAGGAACACTAGACGGGCGGCCCTTCGTTCAAGCCTGAACCGCCCGCATTGGTGGGAGGAACAGAAGAGCGAACCATCGCCTCATCATGTGAATGACCGGAGCGGATCCGTCCCCGTGCGCCCTCCCCTACACCCTCCCATCCGCCCCGATCCGCCCCGATCCCCCCACCCCGACCCCTCCCCTCACACTGCGGGCAGTCCGACCCCGTGCGCCAACTGGCCCGCGGCGTGCGCGAAGAAGCCGGCCCGGTCCTCGACGACCCGCTCGAACTGGCCGAACAGCTCGAAGGAGACCAGCCCGACGAGCTGCGCCCAGGCGGCGACCAGCGCGGCCGTGACCTGTGGCGGCAGGCCCTCGGCGAAGTCCGCGGTCATCCGGTCGGCCTCGGGGCGCAGGGTGGGCGGCAGGGGCGGCAGTGCGAGACCGCGGCCCTGGTGGGCGGCGCGGAGGACGCCGATGAGGACGTTGCCGACCCGGGAGGCGGGGCCGACGGTGTCCATGGGGGCGCTGTAACCGGGCACCGGGGAACCGTAGATGAGGGCGTACTCGTGCGGGTGCTCGAGCGCCCAGGCACGAACGGCCTCGCAGACCGCGATCCAGCGGGCGCGGGGCGCGGTCCCGGCGTCGAGGGCCCGGGCGTCGGCCTGCTCGGCCGCGGCGCCGACGCTGTCGTAGGCGTCGATGATGAGCGCGGTCAGCAGCTCGTCGCGGCTGGGGAAGTAGCGGTAGAGGGCGGAGGAGACCATGCCCAGCTCGCGGGCGACGGCGCGCAGGGAGAGTTTGGCGGCGCCCTCGGCCGCGAGTCTGCGGCGCGCCTCGTCCTTGATGGCGGCGGTGACCTCGATACGGGCTCGTTCCCTTGCCCCTCGCACGGTGTTCATGCGGATCAGTGTGCCATGCAGGCGGAGCACTGCCCAGGAATCGGACCGCCGATCCATTTCGAGAGCACCGCTCTTGCTTTGGTGCACCGATCCGTGCACACTGTTCTCAACCGAGAGCAGTGCTCTCCAAATGCAGAATCGGCCCCGGAGGTCCCCATGAACGCGCCCACCCCGTACTACGTCCAGGCCGGCCCGTTCGCCACCCGCTTCAACGCGCTCTTCGGCAAGCTGGCCCGCCTCGGCATCAGCCTCGCCGGCAGCGCCGAGCTCTCGGTCCGCGGCCGCAAGTCCGGCCAGATGCAGCGGATCCCGGTCAACCCGCACACGTACGAGGGCGTCCAGTACCTGGTCTCGGCCCGCGGGCACTCCCAGTGGGTCCGCAACATGCGGGTCGCGGGCGGCGGCGAGCTGCGGGTGGGGCGCAAGGTGCGTACGTTCACCGCCACGGAGCTGACCGACCCCGTCCAGCAGGCCGCCGTCCTGCGCACCTACCTGGAGAAGTGGGGCTGGGAGGTCGACCGGTTCTTCCAGGGCGTCACCGCGAAGTCCTCCGACGCGGAGATCCAGGCGGCCGCCGCCGACCACCCGGTCTTCCGGATCACGGTGTCGAACTGACCCCGCGGACTCGGCCCCGGCGGGCGCCACGACCTCCTCGTCCGGCCGCGCCCGCCGCGGGCGTGGCGACGGCCGCAGCGGGCGCCGCAGCGGGCGCGGCGGCTCAGCCGAACGGCCGGCGCAGCCGCTCGACCAGCCGTTCCCGCAGGTGGTGCCGCCACAGCCAGAGCGGCAGCTCCCGGTGCGGCACGAAAGACCACAGGTCGTCGTCGGCCTCGTTGCCGCGGGGGCAACGGCGCAGCAGTTCCAGACTGCGCCGGTCCACCGTGTGGTGGAGCCGCGCGACATGTGCCAGGGCCACCACTCCCTGCCGGCGGACCTCCCGGTCCGCCGACTCCAGCGCCCTGGCGACCACGGGCAGCACGGCCGCGGGATCGGGGTGGTTGAGCGCCAGCGCGATCACCGCCACACCGACGGACCTCTCTCCGCGTGCGAAGGCCGCCATGACCTGCTCCGGCTGCTCAACCTCGTTCAGGTTCAGGCCGCCCCACCAGTCCGGGCCGCCCGCACCCGCATCACCCTGAGCACCACCCAGGCCGCCCACGCCCACGCCCACGCCCCCGGCCAGGGCCTAGCCCCGGCCGCCGCCGCGGGCCGCCTGCCTGGCGTCCAGCGCGTGCAGCGCCTTCCGGGCCAGCGGCGACGTACGCACCATGTCGGCCAGGGTCGTCGAGCCGCGCGTGATGCGGGCGAAGGCCCGCCACGCCGGACGGAGCCCGGTGATCGCCGCGTGCAACAGCCCCGGCCGGGCCTCGAAGACGGTCAGCATCCGCCGGCCGACCCCCATCTCCACACCCAGCCCGGCCTTCACCGCGAAGGCGTAGTTGAGGGCCTGGCGGCGCGCGTCCACCGCGTCCTGCGCCTCGGAGATCTTCACGGCCCACTCCCCCGCGAGCCGCCCCGAGCGCAGCGCGAAGGAGATGCCCTCCCGGGTCCACGGTTCCAGCAGTCCCGCCGCGTCGCCCGCCACCAGGACCCGGCCGCGCGAGAGCGGGGAGTCGGGCTTGCGGCAGCGGGTCAGGTGCCCGGAGGAGACGGCCGGTTCGAAGCCGGCGAGTCCGAGCCGGGCGATGAAGTCGTCCAGGTAGCGCTTGGTCGCGGCGCCTTCGCCCTTGGCCGAGATGACCCCGACGGTGAGGGTGTCGCCCTTGGGGAAGACCCAGCCGTAACTGCCGGGAAGCGGGCCCCAATCGATCAGCACCCGCCCCTTCCAGTCCTCCGCGACCGTCTCGGGCACGGGGATCTCCGCCTCCAGGCCGAGGTCCACCTGGTCCATCTCGACCCCGACGTGCGCGCCGATCCGGCTCGCGCTGCCGTCCGCGCCGACCACCGCGCGGGCCAGCACCGTCTCCCCGTCGGCGAGCACCACCGCTACGGTGCGCCGGTCGGGCACGGCCGCCCCGTGCTGCTCGACGCGGGCCACAGCCGTACCCGTACGGATGGTGGCGCCGGCCTTCTCAGCCTCGGCGACCAGGCCGGCGTCGAACTCCGCCCGGTTGACGAGCCCGAACAGCATCTGCTTCGAGCGCCGGGTGCGGGTCAGTTTCCCGTCCATCGAGAAGGTGACCGCGTGGATGCGGTCCTTGAGGGGCAGCACGAACCCCGGGGGCAGGGCGTCACGCGAGGGGCCGATGATCCCGCCACCACAGGTCTTGTACCGGGGCAGTTCGGCCTTCTCCAGGAGCAGGACGCGCCGCCCGGCCGTCGCCGCCGCGTACGCGGCCGAGGCCCCGGCCGGTCCGGCCCCGACCACGACCACGTCCCACACCTCGCCGGTGCCCCCGGCCACCTCGTCGCCCGCGTCCCGCACGGTCTGCCCCGCGCCCGCGTCCTCACCCACGCCCGCGCCCGCGTCCTCACCCTCGCCCGCGCGCACGCCTGCGTCTGCCCCTGCGCTCACGCCTGCGTCGTCTGCACCTGCGTCGCGTACGTCGTCGTCGCTGCTCACGATGTGTTGCCGCTCCTGATCACCCGGTTGCTCCGATGCCGGGGAAATCCTACGGCGAGACGCCGCCCCACCCTGCTGTGCGAGGATCGGGACTGTCTTTCGCCGTACCCGGCATACGCACACCCCGCGGATGCGGGCGGCGTACCCAACGAACAACGTCGCACCCAAAAGGAGCGTGCCCATGTCCCAGAATCCGATCGCCGAGACCATCGCCTCGCTGATGCCCCGCGCCAAGCAGGAGCTGACGGAGTTGGTGGCCTTCCAGTCGGTGGCGGACTGGGCACAGTTCCCCCAGAGCGAGAGCGAGGCCGCCGCGAACTGGGTGGTCGAAGCCCTGCGCGCCGAGGGGTTCCAGGACCTGGCGCTGCTCGACACCCCCGACGGCACCCAGTCCGTGTACGGCTTCCTGCCCGGCCCCGAGGGCGCGCCTACCGTTCTCCTCTACGCGCACTACGACGTCCAGCCGCCGCTGGACGACGCCGCCTGGATCTCCCCCGCCTTCGAGCTGACCGAGCGCGACGGCCGCTGGTACGGGCGCGGCTCGGCCGACTGCAAGGGCGGGTTCATCATGCACCTGCTGGCGCTGCGCGCGCTGAAGGCCAACGGCGGTGTGCCGGTGAGCGTGAAGGTGATCGTCGAGGGCTCGGAGGAGCAGGGCACCGGCGGCCTCCAGCAGTACGCCGAGGCCAACCCGGAGCTGCTGACCGCCGACACCATCGTCATCGGCGACGCGGGCAACTTCCGCCTCGGCCTGCCGACGGTGACGGCCACCCTGCGCGGCATGTGCCTGCTCAAGGTGAAGATCGACACGCTGGGCGGCAACCTGCACTCCGGCATGTTCGGCGGCGCCGCCCCCGACGCGCTGGCCGCGCTGATCCGCGTGCTCGACTCGCTGCGCGCGGCGGACGGTTCGACGACCGTGGACGGGCTCGCCTCGGACGCGGTGTGGGAGGGCCTGCAGTACCCGGAGGCCGACTTCCGCTCCGACGCCAAGGTCCTGGACGGGGTCGAGCTGATCGGCGAGGGCACGATCGCGGACCGGCTGTGGGCCCGCCCTGCCGTGACGGTGCTCGGCATCGACTGCCCGCCGGTGGTCGGCGCGACGCCGTCGGTGCACGCGAGCGCGGGCGCGCTGATCAGCCTGCGGGTGCCGCCGGGCGTGGACACCACCGAGGCCATCAAGCTGCTGCAGGCCCACTTGGAGGCGCACACGCCGTGGAAGGCGCGCCTCGAACTCGAGGTGGTCGGCCAGGGCCAGCCGTTCCAGGCGGACACCGACAGCCCGGCGTACGCGTCGATGCGGTCGGCGCTGGAGACCGCGTACCCCGGCCAGGAGATGCAGATCAGTGGCATGGGCGGCTCGATCCCGCTGTGCAACACGCTGACGTCCCTCTACCCGGACGCGGAGATGCTGCTGATCGGGCTGAGCGAGCCGGAGGCGCAGATCCACGCGGTGAACGAGAGCGTGTCGCCGCAGGAGCTGGAGCGCCTGTCGGTGGCGGAGGCCCTCTTCCTCGTCAACTACGCGGAGTCCAAGCGCGGCTGAGCTGCGCATGACGTACGGGTACGCCCAGGGTGCACTCCCCAGTGCGCTCTGGGCGTACTTCGCTCCGGGTGAAGCCGCGTGCCCGGGAAGGTCGGTGGTGCGTACGTTCGACGTATGGATCTTGTCGAAGTGCTACCGAACCGGCTCCACATGCTCCGCTTCCCTATCGGCCAGGCGTACCTCTGGCAGGACGGCGAAGCACTCACCTTGATCGACGCGGGGAACATCGAGTCCGCGGCCGAGATCGAGGGGGCGATCCGATCCCTCGGGCTGGCGCCCGAACGGCTGGAGCGGATCGTCCTCACCCACTGCCACCGCGACCACGTCGGCGCGGCCGGTGAGCTCGCCGCCCGCTGGGGCGCGCTGGTGCTGGCGCACCGCCTGGACGCGCCCGTGATCCGCGGCGAGCGGCCCGTTCCCGAACCGGTGCTGCTGGACTGGGAGATCCCGCTGTACGCGCACGGCATGACCGTCCCCGAGGCCCCGCCGACCCCGGTCGACCGCGAGCTGGAGGACGGGGACGCGCTGGGCTTCGGGGACGGGGCGTACGTGGTCCACGCCCCGGGCCACACGGACGGCAGCATCGGCATCCATCTGCCGCGCCACGGCGTGCTGTTCGCGGGTGACTGCATCGCCGCCGTCGGCCCGCTGATGCTGGGGGTCTTCAACGTGGACCGCGGCCGGGCGATCGACTCCTTCCACCGCCTGGCCGCGCTCGCCCCTTCCCTCGCCTGCTTCGGCCACGGCGATCCCCTGACGGTGGACACGGCGGCCGCGCTGGCCAAGGCCGCGGCCGAGACCCCGGCCTGAGCCCGGTCAGCCGACAGGGATCCCCGCCTCCAGGTACAGGGGGCGGCCGCGTTCGCGGGCGCGCAGGGCCCAGCGCAGGCGTTCGTGGCGGTGCTGCGGGAGGAGGTCGGCGGCCTCGGCCTCGGTGACGAAGCGCCAGGCGCGCAGTTCCGGGCCCGGCAGCCGGAGCCGGGCCGCCGCCTCCTGCGTGAGGCGGCCGCCATCGAAGAGCAGGCGCAGTCCCCCGTACCCGGGGGGCTGCGGCGGCTCCCAGTCGACCACCAGCAGGCCGGGCGCGCGGTCCAGTACGAGGCCCAGTTCCTCGGCGACCTCCCGTACGCCCGCGCACGCCGGCGCCTCGCCCGCCTCGACGACGCCGCCCGGGAACTCCCAGCCCGCCTTGTACGTCGGATCCACCAGCAGCACCCGGTCCTGCTCGTCGAAGAGCAGCACCCCGGCCGCCACCGTCTCCCGCGTGGGCTCCGGGGTCTGGACGATGTCGCAGACCGCGGCCGTCTCCGAGCGGACGGCTTCGGCGATCCGCTGCGCCGTCTCCCGCGGGGTCAGCGCCCCGTTGTCGATGACGTGCGCGTCGCCGGTGAGCCAGCCGAGCGCCTGCTGGTAGACGGGGATGTGGTCGTACGCCCATTGCCGCACCCGGAGGTCCACGGCCGACGGCTCCCCCGGCTCCTCGCGCGTGGCGATCCGCTCGCGAAGGATCGTTTCCGCGGGGGCCAGCAGCACGTGCCGCACCGGTATCCGCCGCGCCGCCAGCCCGCCGAAGATCTCGTCCCGGTACTCCTGGCGCAGCAGCGTCATCGGTACGACGAGCACCCCGCCCAGTTCCGCGAGCATCGCCGCCGCGGTGTCCACCACCAGGCGGCGCCAGCTCGGCAGGTCCTGGTAATCGCTCACCTCCGCCAGCCGTTTGGGCGGCAGCAGCACGCGCAGCGCGTCGCCGATGAACTCCGGGTCGAACAGGGTGCTGTCCGGCAGGATTCCGGTCAGTTCGCGGGCCGTGCTGGTCTTTCCGGCGCTGAATGTGCCGTTGATCCAGACAATCACGTCTACCCCTCTTCCCCATGGCTCGTCCGGAGCCCCCAGTGGCTTGCCCGCACCACCCTGCCACGGAAACCTCACTATCGGCCGAGTGCTTATCCTCAAGGTCACAGCCCCGTCCGAGACCTCCGGAGGATCCACGACCGTGGCCCACAACCGCCGCCCGTCCGAGCCCCGCTACGGCAACCGGCCGACCATGAAGGACGTGGCGGCCCAGGCGGGCGTCGGCCTGAAGACGGTGTCGCGGGTGGTCAACGGCGAACCGGGAGTCACCCCCGAGACGGAGAAGCGGGTCCACGAGGCCATCGAAGCCCTGGGCTTTCGCCGCAACGACAGCGCCCGCGTCCTGCGCAAGGGCCGTACCGCCACCGTGGGCCTGATCCTGGAGGACCTCGCCGACCCCTTCTACGGTCCGCTGAACCGGGCGGTGGAGGAGGTGGCCCGCGCGCACGGGGCGCTGCTCATCAACGGCTCCAGCGCCGAGGACCCGGACCGCGAGCGGGAGTTGGCGCTCGCGCTGTGCGCCCGCCGGGTGGATGGCCTGATCGTGATCCCGGCCGGGGACGACCACCGCTACCTGGAGCCGGAGATCCGGGCCGGCGTGGCCACGGTGTTCGTGGACCGCCCGGCCGGGCGGATCGACGCGGACGTGGTGCTGTCGGACAGCTTCGGCGGCGCCCGGGGCGGGGTCGCCCACCTGATCGCGGGCGGCCACCGCCGGATCGGCTTCATCGGCGACCACCCCCGCATCCACACGGCGACGGAGCGCCTGCGCGGCTACCGCGCGGCGATGACGGACGCGGGCCTCGCGGTGGCCGGATCCTGGGTCTCCCTCGGCTCCACCGACCCCGGCCGGGTCGCGGCGGCGACCCGGTCGATGCTCACGGGCCCGGAGGCGGTGACCGCCGTCTTCGCGGGCAACAACCGCGTGACGGTCACGGTGGTACGGGTCCTCGCGGCGCTGGACCGCCCGGTGGCCCTGGTCGGCTTCGACGACTTCGAGCTGGCCGATCTGCTCCGCCCGGGCGTCACGGTGGTCGCCCAGGACCCGGCGGCGCTGGGCCGGGTGGCCACGGACCGCCTCTTCCAACGCCTGGCGGGGGCCGACCTCCCCCCGTCCCGCATCGAACTCCCGACCCGCCTGATCGCGCGCGGCTCGGGCGAACTCCCGCCGGACGCCTGACGGTCACCGGATCAGCTCGCGCAGCACGGGCACACTGACCCCGGCGGCGGTCAGCCCGGCGAGCACCGAGAGGGCGGCGCCGGTGCCCCCGAGGAAGGTCAGGACGCCGGCCGTGAGGCCGATCACGACCGCGCCGAACAGCACGACGGCGGTGGGCAGGGGCAGGAACGGATCGGGGTCCGGCCGGTTCTGAGGTGTGGTCATGGTCCGATTGCAGCGGACTGCCCGACCCGGCCCCGCACGGGCGGAACAGATCCACCGACCTCGCGATCACCGCCGAACTACGGTGAAAGTCCGGCGGTGTTCGGTGCTGTTCCGACAAGTCCGGGACCGTTCGGCGGATCACGCTCTAGCCTGATGGTCCGAACGGTCCAGGGGGCACGGATGGATGCGCAGAACAGCTTCCAGGAGGAACTGAGCCGCCTCGCGGGCGACTTGCGTGATCTGCGGATCGAGCGCGGCAAGCCCTCGTACCGGAAGCTGGAGGCGCGGGCGGCGAAGTCCCGGACCGGGATCCGGCTGCCGGTGGCGACGCAGAGCGACGCGTTCCGGGGGAGGCGGCTGCTGGGCCTCGACACGCTGATGGCGTTGGTGCGCATCCTGTACGCGTACGACGAGTACGGGCAGGAGATCGACATCCCGCCGCACACCTCCCCGCGGCTGGAACCCTGGCGAAGCCGCTGGCGCACCCTGGCGTCGCTCCAGCCGTCGGCGCCGGGCCGGGTCGAGAAGGCGCCGCCCGCAGCCACCCCGGTGGCCAAGGCGCGGGCGGGGGCCATCGCCGCGTACCGGGCCGGGGCGCGGGCGGCGGCCGCCGCCCGGTCCCGGGAGGCCGCCCCGGCGCCGGCGCCGGCGCCGGCGCCGGCCTCCGTGCCCTCGCCGCTGCCCGGGTCGGCCGGCGCGACCGGGTTCTTGGTGGCCCACCTGCTGACCGCGCCCGCGCCGCAGGCCGGAGGGGCTGTGTTCTCCGCTGACGGACGGCTCCTGGCGACCAGGGGCGACGGGGTGGTGCGGTTGTGGGATCCCGTCCGCGGCCGGTCCGTGCGCGGGATCAACACGAAGGCCCGCAACGTCGCCGCGATGGCGTTCTCGCCGGACGGCTGCACCCTCGCCACGGGCCACGGTGACGGCACGGCGAGACTGCGGGACCTGTCCAGCCCCGCCCCGGCGGGACCCGCCCTGCACGGTCACGATGAGGGCATCGAGGTGGTGGCCTTCTCGCCCGACGGCGGCGTGCTGGTCACCGCAGCGGCTGACGAGAGCGTGCGCCGCTGGAACACGGCCACCGGCGAGCCGGCCGGGCCGCCGCTCATCGGGCACTTCGGGAAGGTCGGGGCGTTGGCCCTGCTACCCGGAGGCGGACTGCTGGCCGCGCTCAAGGGCAGGCACGCCGTCCGGTTGTGGGACCTCATCGCGGGAGCGGGCGTCGGAGAGCCCCTCATCGGGCACTCGGGCGAGGTGCACCGGATGGCCTTCTCCCCGGACGGCCGCCTGCTGGCCACGGCCGGCGACGACGGGGCCCGGCTGTGGGACACCGCCACCGGTGCCGCCGTCGGCGGGCCGCTGGCGGGTCCGGACAGCCTCACCTGGGGGGTCGCGTTCTCCCGGGACGGCCGTCAACTGGCCACCGCCTGCAACGACGGGACCGTAAGGCTGTGGGACCCGGCCACAGGCGCCCCCGTCGGTCCGCCCTTGGCCGGGCAGGACCTGCCGCTTCACGGCGTCGCGTTCTCACCCGACGGGTGCATCCTGGCCGCCTGCGGCGAGAGCGACACCGTGGTCGTCTACCACCGCGAGCCGGAGGTTGCCGCTCCGTCTCCCCGGCAGCTCGGGGCCCGGGCCCTGGCCTCGGCACTACGTCAGGGGCACGCCGTGCCGCTGCCCGCCGTGTCCAGCGATTCCGGGGCGTCGCTGCGGCGGCTCGCCTTCTCACCGGACGGTGGCAGGCTCCTCGTCCGGGCTCAGGACCGGGCGGTCCTGACGTGGGATCCGGTGTCCCGCACCCTGCTGCCCGAGGTCCTGCCACTGGAGGCGGGCCCCCCGTGGGGGCTGGGGTTCCCCGACGAAGGCGGCCCGGCCGTGCTGTGGACTCTGTCGGCGGCCCGTCCCGGGCCGCTGAGCCGTCCCCTCTCGCTCCTGCAGCACGTGGCGTTCGCCCCGGACGGCCAGTGGGCGGCGGTGGTCGACGGGGGCCGCCGCGTGCGCTTCTGGGACGTGCTCACCGGATCTCCGGCCGCCGGGCGGGTGCCCGCCGGCGTGTCCGGCGTCTCCGCCCTGGCCGTCTCTCCCGACGGGCGCAGGCTGGCTGCCGCCGTCAGCAAGAAGGTGGTGCTCTGGGACCCCGCGGACCAGGATCCGTCCGGCTTCGAACTGCCCGCCCACCAGACCGAGATCCGCACTGTGGCCTTCTCACCGGACGGCCGCCTGCTGGCCACCGGTGACATCGGTGGCACGATCCAGATCTGTGCCCCGTCCGCCCACCCGCGCCGCATGCTGCAACTGTCCGGACACACCGGGCCTGTGTGCGACCTGGCCTTCTCCCGGGACGGTCGGCTGCTCGCCAGTGCCTGCTCGGGCGGCACCGTCCAGCTCCGGGACGCGCACTCCGGCGTGCCCACCACCGGCCAGCCTCTCACCGGGCACACCGGCCCCGTCCGGGGCGTCGCCTTCTCCCCCGACGGGAGCCTGCTCGCCTCCGCGGGGGACGACGGCACGCTGCGGTTCTGGGTGCTGTCGGGTCCGGACACGCCGACGGACCGGCCCCGGTAACCCGGGACCGGGCCGTGTGCGCCCGCGTACGAGCGATCAGGCGGTCGCCGTCAGCGTCGCCGAGCGGCGCGGGATCGCGAAGGCGTCCAGTTCCGCGCGGGTCAGGCCGGTCAGGGCGGTGACCTCCTCGGCGCCCACCGCACCGCAGTCGAGGCCGCGGACCAGGTAGCCGGCCAGGGCCTTGGCGGTGGCGGGCTCGTCCATCACATCGCCCTCGATCTTGGCGACGTACGCCTTCAGGCGCGCGGCGGCCGCCTCGAGGCCCTCGCGGTAGAAGGTGAAGACGGCCGCGTAGCGGGTCGGCAGGTGCGCCGGGTGCATGTCCCAGCCCTGGTAGTAGGCGCGGGCCAGGGCCCGCCGGGTCAGGCCGTAGTGCAGCTTCCAGGCCTCGTGGACGTGCTCGGTGGTGCCGATCGGCAGCACGTTCGTCGAGCCGTCGGAGACGCGTACGCCGGTGCCGGCGGCCGCGACCTGCATGATCGCCTTCGCGTGGTCGGCGGCGGGGTGGTCGCTCGACTGGTACGCGGCAGAGACGCCGACGCAGGCGCTGTAGTCGAAGGTGCCGTAGTGCAGGCCGGTGGCACGGCCCTTGGAGGCCTCGATCATGCGGGCGACGGTGGCGGTGCCGTCGGAGGCCACGATGGACTGGCTGGTCTCGATCTGGATCTCGAAGCCGATCCGTCCCGGGCGCAGGCCGCGGGTCGTCTCGAAGGCCTCCAGCAGCTTGACGAAGGCGCTGACCTGCTCGGCGTAGGTGACCTTGGGGAGGGTCAGGACCAGCCCTTCCGGCAGGCCGCCGTGCTCCAGCAGCCCGGAGAGGAAGATGTCCGTGGTGCGGATGCCGCGGTCGCGGACGTTGGACTCCATGCACTTCATGCGGATGCCCATGTACGGGGCGTTGGTGCCGTTGGAGAACGCCTCCGAGACGAGGCGGGCGGCGCGGGCCGCGGCCTGGTCCTCCTCCTCGTCGGAGCGGACGCCGAAGCCGTCCTCGAAGTCGACGCGGAGGTCCTCGATGGGCTCGGAGGCGAGCTTGGCGCGGACGCGGTCGTAGACCGGTACGGCCAGCTCGTCGGAGATGCCGAGTACCTTGGCGAAGGTGGCGGCGTCCGGGGCGTGCTCGTCGAGCGCGGCGAGGGCCTGGTCGCCCCAGGAGCGGATGGTGTCCGCGGCGAAGACGTCACCGGGCACGTAGACCGTGTGGATGGGCTGCCGGGTGCCGGGGTCGCCCGGGTAGTGGCGCGCGAGTTCCGCGTCCACCGGCGCGAGGGAGGCGCTGATGCCCTCGCTGACCGCGCCTGCGAGGCTCGTCGCCACCTTCTCCTGCTGACCCATCGTGCACTCTCCTCTTTTCCGCTTCACGGAAGCTTAGATCCGCATAGCAGAATTTAGTCACGGGGTTCCGCTCCGTCAATGGTCCCCCCGCCGTCCTGGACAAACGACTCGGGGCCGCGCGGTGACAATCACCACACGGCCCCGGAGAAGACGAAGCTGAAGAGAGAAGCGCAGGTCAGCCCTTGCGGACCTTGATCTCCTCGGTCAGCTGCGGGACGACCGCGAAGAGGTCGCCGACCACGCCGTAGTCGACGAGGTCGAAGATCGGGGCCTCGGCGTCCTTGTTGATGGCCACGATGGTCTTCGAGGTCTGCATGCCCGCGCGGTGCTGGATCGCGCCCGAGATGCCGGAGGCGATGTACAGCTGCGGGGAGACCGACTTGCCGGTCTGGCCGACCTGGTTGGAGTGCGGGTACCAGCCGGCGTCGACGGCGGCACGCGAGGCGCCGACGGCCGCGCCGAGGGAGTCCGCGAGCTCCTCGATGATGTGGAAGTTCTCGGCACCGTTGACGCCACGGCCGCCGGAGACCACGATCGCGGCCTCGGTCAGCTCGGGGCGGCCGGTCGACTCGCGCGGGGTGCGGCCGGTGACCTTGGTGCCGGTGGCCAGGGCGCCGAAGGTGACGGCGAGCGCCTCGACGGTGCCGGCGGCCGGAGCGGCCTCGACCGGGGCCGAGTTCGGCTTCACGGTGATGACCGGGGTGCCCTTGGAAACGCGGGACTTGGTGGTGAACGACGCGGCGAAGGCGGCCTGCGTCGCGACCGGACCCTCGTCACCCGCCTCCAGGTCGACGGCGTCGGTGATGATGCCGGAGCCGATGCGGACCGCGAGGCGCGCGGCGATCTCCTTGCCCTCGGCGGAGGACGGGACGAGCACGGCGGCCGGGGAGACGGCGTCGTACGCGGCCTGGAGCGCGTCCACCTTCGGTACGACGAGGTACTCGGTGAACTCGGGGGCGTCGGCGGTGAGGACCTTGACCGCGCCGTGCTCGGCGAGCACCGCGGCGGTGGCGTCGGCACCGGCGCCCAGGGCGACGGCGACGGGCTCGCCGATGCGGCGGGCCAGCGTCAGCAGCTCGAGGGTGGGCTTGCGGACGGCGCCGTCCACGTGGTCGACGTAGACGAGAACTTCAGCCATGGGACTGCTCTCCTGCGATTGCGAAGTGTCTGGGGGCTATGGAAGGGCGGCCGAAGCTCTTAGATGAACTTCTGGCCGGCCAGGAACTCGGCCAGCTGCTTGCCGCCCTCGCCCTCGTCCTTGACGATCGTGCCGGCGGTACGGGCCGGGCGCTGCGCCGCGGCGTCGACCACGGTCCAGGAGCCTTCCAGACCGACCTCGTCGGCCTCGATCTCCAGCTCCTCCAGGTCCCAGGACTCCACCGGCTTCTTCTTGGCGGCCATGATGCCCTTGAAGGACGGGTAGCGGGCCTCGCCCGACTGGTCCGTCACCGAGACGAGCGCGGGGAGGGAGGCCTCCAGCTGCTCGCTCGCGGTGTCGCCGTCGCGGCGGCCGGTCACGGTGCCGTCCTCGACCTTGACCTCGGAGAGCAGGGTGACCTGCGGGACGCCCAGGCGCTCGGCCAGGATCGCCGGGAGGACACCCATGGTGCCGTCGGTCGACGCCATACCCGTGATGACCAGGTCGTAGCCGGCCTTCTCGATCGCCTTGGCGAGCACCAGCGAGGTGGCCATGACGTCGGAGCCGTGCAGGTCGTCGTCCTCGACGTGGATGGCCTTGTCGGCGCCCATCGACAGCGCCTTGCGCAGCGCGTCCTTGGCGTCCTCGGGACCCACCGTCAGGACGGTGATCTCGGCGTCGTCGGCCTCATCGGCGATCTGCAGCGCCTGCTCGACGGCGTACTCGTCGAGCTCCGACAGCAGGCCGTCGACGTCGTCACGGTTGACGGTCAGGTCCTCGCTGAACTGCCGGTCGCCAGTGGCGTCGGGCACGTACTTCACACAGACAACGATCCTCAGGCTCACGCCGGCTCTCCTACCGCATCGTCTTTTCTGGTACCGCCTTATGCAGGCAGCATAGGCGCCTTGTCGGGCGGATCCCGGTCGGGGCGGCCCGCGCTCCGAAGGGAATGTTACTCGTCAGTACACAGTGGGTCCCGCCAAGTCGCAAGGCCGGTCAACTGTGATCTGCCCAACGCCGCCCGAGACGCCCGAGCAGGGACGATTCAGTCACGCAACGCGTTGAAGCGCCCCTGGTGGTACAGCAGGGGGCGGCCCTCCCCGGCCGGGTCCCCGACGACCGCCTCCGCGATGATCACACGGTGCTCGCCGGCGGGCACCCGTGCCACCACGCGGCAGACCAGCCACGCCAGTACGCCGTCCAGCACCGGGACCCCGTGCGGTCCGGCGCTCCAGCCGGTGCCGGGGCCGAAGCGGTCGGCTCCGCTCCGGGCGAACAGACCGGCCAGCTCCCGCTGGTGCTCGCCGAGTATGTGGACGCCGAGGTACTCGCTGTCGCGCACGGCGGGCCAGCTGGAGGCACCGGTGCCGATCGTGAAGGACAGCAGCGGAGGCTCGGCGGAGACGGAGTTGAGCGAGGTGGCGGTGAAGCCCACCGGACGCCCGCCGTCCTGGCCGGTGATCACCGCGACTCCGGCGGCGTGCCGCCGGAATACGGAACGCAGGAGGTCGGGCGAGCCGGGGCGGCCGGCGCCGGAGCGGGGGAACGGGGCGATCGCCGCCGTGGGGACCGTCGGAGCAGTCATCAGGGTTCTGCTTTCTACCGCGGGACGCGCGGGCACTGTCGGGGACCAGGGGCGGGGAGTTCAGTGATCCCGACAGCGCGCGCTCGCGTGGCGGACGAGGTCCACGTGGACCCGTCCGTAGAGCAGGAGTTCATACCGCATGCCGCCAGCCTGGCGATCTCCCGTGGACACAGTCAAGCGAGAACGGACAGATGTCAGGCGCGTCACGCTGCGTGCGGGCGCACGCACCGGCGCGTCCGGCGCCCCGGCAGCGGGCCGGCCGCCGGCCGCGGCGGCCGCGCCGCCCGTCATACGGCGGCCCCCAGGGCGGCGATCACGTCCGCCTTGCGCGGCATCCCGGCCGCCCGCCGGACGATCCGGCCCGCCGAGTCCAGGACGAGCACGGTCGGGGTCTTCTCGATCCCGAGGGCCCGCACCAGGTCGAGCCGGTCCTCGGCGTCGATCTCGATGTGCGCGACCCCGTCGACCATCGCCGCGACCTCGGCCAGGATCCGCCGGGTGGCCCGGCAGGGCTGGCAGAAGGCGCTGGAGAACTGCACCAGGCTGGCCCGCTCCCCCGGCTCCGCGCCCAGTTCCGCGGCGCCCAGCCGGGCCCGCCCGTCTTCCTGCCCGAGCACCCGTGCTCCCGTCGCCGCCTTCGTGTGCGTACATCATCCTCGTACGCTCATACGTGGATCGGAGCACTCCGTGAGCGTGTGACATTCCCGGCGTGACGAGAATCTCGCCGGGCAGGGGCCTCTGGGCTGGCCAGCAGCCCTCGTATGGGGCACGATCCCCATGGTCGCGTACCTACGCTTCCGTAACTTCCGGCCGGGAGCACTTCCCCAGGCAGAAAGCGGGGTCTCCCCAATGGCTGAGCTCGTCTACCCTCCCGTGATCGGCGCGGCGCACGGACTGTTCCGCGCGCTCGACATCCGCATCGACATGAAGGGCACCGAGAACATCCCCCGCAAGGGCGGGGCGGTCCTGGTGTCGAACCACATCGGATACCTCGACTTCATCTTCGCCGGCCTCACGGCGCGGCCGCAGAAGCGCCTGGTGCGCTTCATGGCGAAGGATTCGGTGTTCCGCCACAAGGTGTCCGGCCCGCTGATGCGCGCGATGAAGCACATCCCCGTCGACCGCACGCAGGGTGAGGCCGCCTACCAGCACGCCCTGGACTCGCTGCGGGCCGGCGAGATCATCGGGGTCTTCCCCGAGGCGACGATCTCCCAGTCGTTCACGCTCAAGAGCTTCAAGTCGGGTGCGGCGCGCATGGCGCAGGAGGCCGGGGTCCCGCTGATCCCGGTGGCGCTGTGGGGCACCCAGCGGCTGTGGACCAAGGGACGCCCGAAGCACCTCAAGCGCAGCCACATCCCCGTGACCATGCGGGTGGGCGAGCCGATGGAGGCCCCGGCCGACCAGTTCGCCGGCGCCATCACGCGGCGGCTGCGCGAGCGCGTGCAGGAGCTGCTGGACGCCGCGCAGCGCGCCTACCCGGACAAGCCCAAGGACGCCACCGACTCGTGGTGGCTGCCGGCCCACCTCGGCGGTACCGCGCCGACGGCGGCGCAGGTGCGCGAAGCGGGCTGACCGCAAGGACGCGTTCCCCCCGCGCCGACGGCCCCCAGCACCGCAGCCGGCTCCTGGAGGCCGTCGGCGCGTGCCGTCACCGCGCAGGAGCTGGCCTTGGCCTAGCCGCGCCGAGGGGTCACCACTCCTCGACCACCGACTCGCCCGCGCCGTCGACCTGGACGTGGTTCCCCTCGACGTACGAACCGGTCGCCGGCGGGGGCGCCGGGGCGGTCCGCCGAGCCCGGCCGAGCCGCCGCAGTGTCACCCGCGACTGCCCTCGTACCCGGCGGATGGAGATCTTCGACCCGCCGACGTACTCGGAATCCGGCGGCCCGGGCGCAGTGCCAAGTCATAGGATCAGCATGGCCGTTGCCGCCCGGCGCTGAAACCCCCTCAGTTGGGGTTGTCGGCGTGGGTCAGGGTCTCCCAGGCCTCGAAGTGGTTCTCGGTGCCCGCCGGGCGCCTGCCCTCGGTGAGCCTGCGGGTGTTCTCCATGGTGATGCCGAGCCGGGTGTGCAGGGCGTTGTAGCCGACCTCGGTCGCCGGGCCGATGCCCTTGGTCAGGGTCCCGCCGCACAGCCAGGAGGGCACGGCCGCGCCGAGTTCGTAGGTGGCGTGGAAGCCCAGCGCGTGCCGGAACCGGTCCTTGAACTGCGGGTAGAGGTCGCGTCCTTGGATCCGCGAGGTCTCGGCGACGTGCATGGTCGCGGCGATCCCCATGCCGGTGTGGCCGAAGTCCCGGCAGGTCTCCTGCGCAAGGCCGTCCACGAAGGCGCTCTGGCCGTGCCAGTAGTCGATCAGCTCGCCGCGGGTGTCGATGGACGAACGCGGCGGGTACGCGGGCTGCGCGCCGTCGGAGGCCAGGTAGAAGTAGGCGGGGACGCGGCCGAGGTAGATGCCCATCGCCTTGTCGTAGCTCGCCCGGTCGTCGAGGTGGACCGAGATCCCGACGGCCGCGTCCATCATGATCAGTTCCCAGTTGCCGTTGCTGTTCGGCCGCCCGTTGATCACCTCGGGCAGGTAGACGTCGCGCAGCATGGCCGCGAAGCGGCCCTGGTTCGGCCAGCCGCCGGTGTACGTGTGCTTGATGATCTCGGCGGCGCGCGGCCAGGTGGAGCCCGCCCAGCCGCTCTGGAGCGGTGCGTTGCTGTTGGTGTGGTCCTTGATCTTCGCGGACCAGGCGTCCATCAGCTCGATCGACTTCTTCGCATACCTGGCGTCGCGGGTGACGTACCAGGCGAGCGCGTGGCTGTACGCGGCGATGGCGTCCTCGCGCTCGTCCGAGCACCCGATGTTCGGGTTCGAGTAGGAGCCGCACTCGACGACCTCGCGCGGCTTGGGCGCGCGCGACAGCGACCCGTACTTGCTCGCCAGCATCTGGTCGTACGCCGCCTTCCACGGCTGCCGGTCGGCTTGCACCTGCGTGCGTACGAAGTCCAGTTGGGCGCGGCTGTTGAGGACTCCGGGGTGGGCGAAGGGGGCGGGGGCCGCCGCGGCGGGAGCGGCGGGCGTCGCGCCGACGGGAGCGGGGATCAAGGTCATCGCCAAGCCGAGAGCGAGGGCGGTGAGTCCTGCGGGGATTCCGAAACGCATGGGGGGCCTTCCGGTGGGAGGGGTTCCGGTGGCCCGAAGATACTCATGCTCATGCCAAGCTGACAACGATGTCTGACAAGAAAGTTTCCTATCAGCCTTCGAGCTTCCGGCGTCGGTGGACCGCGACGCGAACGCGCGTGGCGCAGGTGGTGGAGCAATAGCGGCGCGCGCTGCCCGGCCCGGTGGCGAGGAAGAACCGCCCGCAGCCCTCGGCGGCGCAGGCCCCCCAGGCGATCCGCCCGTACTCGGTGAGCAGTTGGGCGAGCGCGAGTGCGCCCGAGGCCAGGAACCAGTCCCCCCAGCCGGCTCCTTCACCCCGGTCGACGTGCAGGTGCCAGGGGTGGCCGTCGTGCCGGGTGAGCCGGGGCCGGGTGCCGCACTCCTCGAACAGTGCGTTGAGCGCCTCGGCCGCGCGGTCCTCGTCGCGCTCGCCGAGCACCGCCGCCATCCGCCGGGCCGCGGCGCGCAGCTCGGCGGCGCTCGCCTCGGGGAACGCCTCCTCGGTGAGGTCGGCGGGGCGCTCCCCGTGCGCCGCGAGCAGCTCCGCGAGGTCGGCGCGCGGCAGTTCGGGGGCCGTGCGGACCGCCTCGGCGAGGTCGATCAGCCGTCGCGCCACCGAGAAGCCCCCTCGGGAGTCCGCCATGCCCCGATCCTTTCCCCATACACCCGAATGACGTAACGTCTTGTCCACCTATCACGTTACACAACGCGGGGGGCCGGAATGGGCGGGTTCGGGCGGTACCTGGCGGCGGCACTGGCGGCGCGGTTCGCCAACGAGGGCATGGGCATGGGCATGGCCGTGGTGCTCCTCGCCTTGGAGCGCACGGGGAGCGCGGCGCACGGGGCGTTCGTCCTGACGGCCTGGCTGGTCCCGAACGTGCTGGCTGCCCCGCTCGCGGGCGCCGCCGCGGCCCGGACCCGCAGACCGCGGCTGTTCCACGTCGGCGCCCTGGCCGGGTTCACGGCCGCCGTGGCGGCCCTGTCCGTACTGCTGGGCCGGGCCCCGGGGGCGCTGGTGTTCGCCGTGGCGGTGCTCGGCGGGACCTGCGGGCCGATGGTCACGGGCGGGCTGTCCAGCCTGGTCACCGGACTGGTCCCGGCGGGCCCCGGGCGCGACCGGGCGTACGGCTGGGACGCCTCCACCTACAACGCCGCGGCGGTCACCGCCCCGGCGGTGGTGAGCCTGGTCGCGGCGACGGTCTCGGCCGGGCCGGCGATGGGGGTCCTGGCGGTGTCCGCGGCGCTGGCGGCGGCGCTGGCCGCGACCCTCGCGTACGAGGACCGGGGCGCGGGCGAGCCCCGGAGCGGGCCCCGGACCGGGGTGGGTGCGGGGCTCGCGGCACTGTGGCGGGTCCCGGAACTGCGGGCGATCACCTCGGCCACGACCCTGGCCTTCGTCGGCATCGGCTCGCTCACCACCACCTCGGTGCTGCTGGCCGCCGGGCTCGGCAGTCCGGGCGCCGGGGGCGTGCTGATGACGGCCTTCGCGGTGGGCGCCCTGGCGGGCTCGCTCACGCTGGGCCGGATGACGTCGGTGGAGCCCGGCCGGCTGGTGCGGTGGTCGCTGGCCGGGACGGGGGTGGCGCTGACGGCGGCCGCGTTCACGCCGTCCGTGGCGGTCACGGCGGTGCTGTTCGCGGTGGCCGGGGTGTGCGACGGGCCACTGCTCACGGCCACGCTCCGGATCCGCGCGGAGTACGCACCGGAGGGGGCGCGGACCCAGGTGTTCACCCTGGGGGCAGGGCTGAAGATGACGGCCGCGTCGGCCGGCGCGGCCCTCGTGGGGCTCGCGGCCGACGCACCCGCGGGGCTGCTGCTGACCGGGATCGCCGGGCTTCAGTTCGCCGCGGCGCTGCTGCACGTACTGACGGCGGGACGCAGGCCCGCACCCGCGAAGGAGGTCACAGGGCCGTCGGCAGGTTTCGCCACAGCTCGGGCCGGTCGGCGGAGCCCTGAAGCGCCTTGAGGGTGGCCGGGTGCGGGGCGGCGTACAGCTCGGGGTAGTCGATCTCGCCGAGCTCCGGGCGTACGGGGAAGGCCAGTCGCTCTCCGTCCAGGCTGAACCGGGCGTCCACGCCGGGCTTGTTGCCGCGCGGGTCCTGGCGCGCCCACCCCTCGGCGCCGGGCAGCCGGAGGGCGACCAGCCCGTGGACCATCGGATTCGTGCCGTCGTCGTCCACCAGGCGCTGGTAGCACAGGCCCGCCGGGATGCCCTGGGCGCGCAGCAGGGCGACGAGGGCGTGGGACTTGGCGTAGCAGATGCCGTTGCGCGTGGCGAGGACGTCGGAGGCTCGCCAGGAGACCCGGAGGTCACCGGAGTCCGCGGAGTGCGGGACGGTGTCACGGACGAACTCGAAGGCGGTTTTGGCGTATGAATATGCGTCGCCGGTGGCGAGCCAGAGAGCGTCGGAGGCTTCCTGCACCAGCGGATGCCAGTGGTCGATCGCCTCATCCGACGCCAGATAGGCGTAAATATCAGGGTTCTGTTGGATCAGCTGCATGCCCCGGAGCATAGCTATACCCCCGACCGTAGATCAATAGATTTACAGTCAGGGGTATAGCTATGCATCAATCGAAGCTACCGTGCCAGCTCTTCCTTCAGCGCCTGGAGGAAGCCGTCCACGTCCTCTTCCTGGGTGTCGAAACCGCACATCCACCGGACGTCACCGGCGGCCTCGTCCCAGAAGTAGAAGCGGTAACGCTTCTGCAGCCGCCGCGACACCTCGTGCGGCAGCCGCGCGAACACCGCGTTCGCCTGGACCGGGTAGAGGATCTCCACGCCGTCCGTCCCGCGCACGCCGGCGGCCAGCCGCTGCGCCATCGCGTTGGCCTGCCGGGCGTTGCGCAGCCACAGGTCCTTGGCGAGCAGCGCCTCCAACTGCACCGACACGAAGCGCATCTTGGACGCGAGCTGCATCGACATCTTGCGGATGTGCTTCATCTGCCGGACCGCGTCCGGGTTGAGCACCACCACGGCCTCGCCGAACATCATGCCGTTCTTCGTGCCGCCGTAGGACAGCACGTCGACGCCCACCGCGTTCGTGAAGGTGCGCATCGGCACGTCGAGCGAGGCCGCGGCGTTGGCTATCCGGGCCCCGTCGAGGTGGACCTTCATGCCCAGGCCGTGGGCGTGATCGCAGATGGCCTTGATCTCGTCCGGGGTGTACACGGTCCCCAGCTCGGTGTTCTGGGTGATCGACACGACCTGCGGCATCGCCCGGTGCTCGTCCTCGAAGCCCCAGGCCTCCTGGTCGATCAGCTCGGGGGTGAGCTTGCCGTCCGGGGTCGGGACGGCGAGCAGCTTGAGGCCCGCCATCCGCTCGGGCGCGCCGCCCTCGTCCACGTTGATGTGGGCGCTCTTGGCGCAGATCACCGCACCCCAGCGGTCCGTCATCGCCTGGAGGGCGGTGACGTTCGCGCCGGTGCCGTTGAAGACCGGGAAGGCTTCCGCGTAGGGCCCGAAGTGGCTGCGGATGACCTTCTGGAGGTGTTCGGTGTAGTCGTCCTCGCCGTAGGCGACCTGGTGGCCGCCGTTGGCGAGCGCGACGGCAGCCAGGACCTCCGGATGCACCCCCGCGTAGTTGTCGCTGGCGAAACCGCGCACCGCCGGGTCGTGGTGGCGCCGGGCGTCGGTCTTCCCGGCATCGGTTCTCACGGTTGCGGAGTGAGCCACAGACGCTGTCCGTTCACATCGATTGCGGACCGCTCCCAGACGCCGGCGATGGCCTCGGCCAGCTCCGTCACGTCGGTGAAGCCCGCGAACTTCGCATTGGGACGCTCGGCGCGCATCGCGTCGTGCACCAGTGCCTTGATCACCAGGATCGCAGCCGCCGCGCCGGGGCCTTCATCACCCCCGGCCTTGCGGAAGGAGTCCGCCATGGCCAGGGTCCAGGCCTCGGCGGCCGCCTTGCCCGCGTTGTACGCGGCGTTGTTGGCGACCGGCGTGTGCGCGCCGGACTGGCTGACCAGGACGAATCGGCCGCGGTCGCTGCGCAGCAGTCCGTCGTGGAAGGCGAGCGAGGTGTGCTGGACCGTGCGGATGAGGAGCTTCTCCAGGAAGTCCCAGTCCGCGAGGTCGACGTCGGTGAAGGTCTTGCTGCCGCGCCAGCCGCCGACGAGGTGGACCAGGCCGTCGATCCGGCCGAATTCCTTCTCGGTCTGCTCGGCCCAGGCCTGGGTGGCGGCCAGGTCGAGCAGGTCGACGGTGTCACCGGTGATCGTGGCGCCGCCGTGGGCGTAGCGTGCCGCGTCCACGGCCTCCGCGAGCCGCCCCGCATCGGCGTCCGATGCGACCACCACCGCGCCCGCCTCGGCGAGGCGGAGCAGGGTGGCGCGGCCGGCGGGCCCGCCGGCCCCGGCCACCGCCACCACCGCTCCGTGCAGCTTTCCGTTGCCGTTCCCGGAGCCGTTCATCTGTGCAGCCTCCTGTGGGCGAGTGCTCACGCGGCGACTCGCTCGGCCTGCTCTGCGTTCAGGGCGGTGATGCCCTTGGTGGAGGCGATCACTCCCTTGAGCTTCTTGGCGAGCGCCTCAAAGAACATGCTGAGCGGAAACTCGTCCGGAAGCACGTCGTCGACGAGCTTGCGCGGCGGCTGCGTCGTGTCCAGGGCGTCGGGGCCCTTGGCCCACTTGGAACCCGGGTGCGGCGCGAGGTACGTCGAGACCAGCTCGTAGGCCTTGAACCAGTGCACCAGCTTCGGGCGGTCGATGCCGGCCCGGTAGAGGTCCTCGATCTCGGCGCACAGCTGGTTGGTGACCTGCGGGGCGCGCATCCAGTCGATCTTCAGCTTGTTGTCCGTCCAGCGCACGACGTCGTGCTTGTGGAGGTAAGCGAAGAGCAGCTGGCCGCCGAGTCCGTCGTAGTTGCGGTTGCGGTCGCCGGAGACCGGGAAGCGGAACATCCGGTCGAAGAGGACGGCGTACTGCACGTCGCGGCCGTGCTCGTTGCCCTCGGACTCCAGCTTCACGGCCTCCTTGAAGGCGGTGAGGTCGCAGCGCAGCTCCTCCAGGCCGTACATCCAGAACGGCTGGCGCTGCTTGATCATGAAGGGGTCGAAGGGCAGGTCGCCGTGGCTGTGGGTGCGGTCGTGGACCATGTCCCACAGGACGAAGGCCTTCTCGCAGCGCTCCTGGTCGGTGACCAGGGCGGCGATGTCGGCGGGCAGCTCCACGCCGAGGATCTCGACGGCGGCCTGGGTGACCTTGCGGAAGCGGGCGGCCTCGCGGTCGCAGAAGATGCCACCCCACGTGAAGCGCTCGGGGGCCTCGCGCACGGCGATGGTCTCCGGGAACAGCACGGCGGAGTGGGTGTCGTAGCCCGCGGTGAAGTCCTCGAAGGTGATGCCGAGGAAGAGCGGGTTGTCGTACCGGGTGCGCTCCAGCTCGGCGAGCCACTCGGGCCACACCATCTTGAGCGCGACGGCCTCCAGATTGCGGTCCGGGTTGCCGTTCTGCGTGTACATCGGGAAGACGACGAGGTGCTGGAGCCCGTCGGCGCGCTCCGCGGCCGGCTGGAAGGCCAGCAGGGAGTCGAGGAAGTCCGGCACCACGAAGCCGCCCGCGGCCCACTTGCGCAGGTCGCTCACGAGCGCCTCGTGGTACGCCGTGGCGTGCGGGAGCATCGGGGAGAGCGTCTCGACGGCGCGGATCACGCGCCCGACGGCCGCTTCAGCCGTGTGCTGGGCGGGAGCGCCCTCGGCCTCGAAGTCGATGGAGCCGTCCTTGGCCTGCCAGGGGCGGATCTCCTCCACGGCGGCCTTGAGCTCGGGCCACGCAGGGTGGTCGACCACCCGCGCCCCGGCGGTTATCGCGGCCCCGCCGATGCCCGGCACAAGAGTTTCCGTCATGTCACTTCCTCCACAGGAGAACCTCACGTCAAGGCAGCGTAAACGTGCGAGGCTCTTCCACTCAAGAGGTAACGCGGGAAATTATCCTGCGTCACCCCCCGCTTCACCGGAAGTCTTCCCGTTCTTCAGGGTGGAATCGATGGCTCCGCCCAGTCGCGCCAAGGCTTCCCGGGCCTCGGGCAGTACGGCGGCCAGCCCCAGGAAGCCGTGGAACATTCCGGGATGGAGGTCGAGAACCGCGGGAATCCCGCTCTCCCGCAGCCTGCGGTGGTACGCGCGCCCCTCGTCCCGCAGCGGATCGCACCCGGCGAGCACCACGTGGGCGGGCGGCAGCCCGGTCAGGTCCGCGCCCAGCGGCGAGGCCAGCGGATCCCCGCCGTCACCCCCCGGCCCGAGGTACTGCTCCCAGAACCAGCGCATGTGCCCGGCGGTCAGGAAACAGCCCTCCGCGTCGGTCCGGTACGACGCGCTGCCCTGTGAGGCGTCCAGGGCGGGATAGACCAGCACCTGGAGCGCGACCGGCGGTCCCCTGTACTCCCGGTGGTCCCGGGCCATCAGCAGCGAGGCGACGGCCAGGTTCCCGCCCGCGCTGTCCCCGGCGACGACCAGGGCGGCCGGGTCCCCGCCCAGCTCGGCGAGGTGGTCGCCGGCCCAGCACAGGGCCGCGTGGGCGTCCTCCAGGGCCGCCGGGAACCGGTGCTCGGGGGCCCGCCGGTAGTCCACCGAAACCACGGCCGCGCCGGCCGCCCGCGCGATGTTCCGCGCGGTGGTGTCGTGGGTGTCCAGGTCGCACAGGACCCAGCCCCCGCCGTGGCAGAACACCACGGTGGGGCGGGGCCCGGGCCACCGCCCGGGGTCGGGCCGGTAGATCCGCACGGGGACGGGCGGTGCGCCCGGCGGGCCGGGAACGCTCCGGTCCAGGACGGATCCGACCCGGGGCGGCTCCACCGGCGGCCGGGGGGCGGCCGCCAGGATGCGACGGGCCTCGTCGGCGTCGGTGACCGCTCCGCCCACGTCCGGGAAGGCGGCGGCGAGGGCGTCGAGGAAGGGCCGGGCGGCGGGATCGAGGCGGGCCGCGGGGGCGACGGGGGCCGCAGGGGCGAGGCGGGCCGCGGGATCGGGGCGGGCCGCAGGGGAATCCGTCATCACAGGCCCCGGAAGTGCGGGATGACCTTCTCGCCCCACTGCCGCAGGGTCTCCAGGCAGGCGTCCTGCTCCACCGTGCCCATCTGGATCAGGCACATGATCTCGTCGGCCCCCGCCTCCCGCAGCCGCGCCACGTAGGCGATGGCGTCGTCGGCGCTCCCGTAGGCGTGGTCGGCGTTGAAGGTGGCCGTGGAGGTCGGCCGGACCGGGATGTCCAGCTCGTGCAGCCGGGCCACCACCTGCTCGGCGGCCTCGCGCATCTGCGCGGCCTCGTCGGCGCCCGCGACCACGGCCTCGTCCGGGATGCCCGCGCCGCCGTACCAGTGGCCGATGGACTGGGCGAAGAACCGCTGCCCGCGGATGCCGATCCGGCGCGCCTCCTCCCGGTCGTCGAGCACGATGGTCGGACACAGCACGGAGAAGTGGTCGTTGACCACGGTGGACACGAACCGGCTCCCGTCCCGCCCGGCGATCGCCTCGTCGTAGACCGACCGCATCCGTGCGATCGACTCCGGTCCGGCGAAGCCCATCACCAGCGCGCCGATCCCGAGCGATGCGGCCTGCACCAGGGTCTCGCCGCGGCTGCACGCCAGGAACAGCGGCGGATGCGGGGTCTGCCGAGGCCTCGGCAGGATCGGGTGCGGGTCGATGTCGATCAGCTCGCCGTGGTACTCCAGCTCCTCCTCCTGCCAGGCCCGGCCGATGATCCGCAGGGCCTCCTCGACCTCCGCCGTGGTGCGGTCCTTGTCCACCCCGCACAGCGAGGTCTCCTGCGCGGTGCCCCCGCGCCCGGCTCCGAGGTCGAGCCGCCCGCCCGAGAGGAGGTCGAGCATGGCGGCCCGTTCGGCGACCCGGACCGGGTGGTTGAAGTTGAAGGGCATGCACACCACGCCGTGCCCGATGCGTATGGTGTTCGTCCTGGCCGCGACCCAGGTCAGGAAGATCTCGGGGGCGGACATGTGTGCGTACCACTTCAGGGAGTGGTGCTCGACGGCCCAGATCCGGTCGAATCCCATGCGCTCGGCGAGCACGGCCTGCTCGACGCAGTCACGGATGACCTGGTGCTCCCGTTCCACCGTCGGGTCGGCAAGCTGAGCTTCGAAGATCACGGAGAATTTCACTGTGCCTCCAGGGTTGCGTCGCGTGCCCGGTCTTACTTCAATTCGTAATATGACTAGTAGTCAGGAGTTGAAGAAGCAAGAGCTACCGCCGACCGCGTGGGCCGTTCTCGGTCTGCTCTCGTTCCCCGGCGAGCGCACCGGCTACGAACTGAAGAAGTGGGCGGACTCCTCGCTGCGCTTCTTCTACTGGTCACCGGCCATCAGCCAGATCTACGCGGAGCTGCGCCGCCTGGAGGACCTCGGTTACGCGGCCTCCGCACGCTCGGGACCCGAGGAAGCGCGGGCCAAGCGCCGTTACGCCATCACCGGCGCCGGGCGCGAGGCCCTGGCCGGATGGGCCGCCGACACCGCCGAGGCCGGGCCCCCGGTGCTCAAGCACGGGCTGCTGCTGCGGATCTGGCTCGGACACCTGGCCGAGCCGGAGCGGCTGCGCGCCATGGTCGGCGAGCACCTGGAGCGCACCCGGGGCGAGCTCGCCGCCGTACGGGAGGCCATGGAGCACGCGAGCGGCGTACCGGAATGGACCTTCCCCGCGCTCGCGCTGCGCTGGAGCGAGCGCCAGCACCTGGCCGAACTGGAGCTCGCCGAGGCCCTGCTCACCGACCTGGCGGGGCTCCCGGAGGCCGCCGGAGCCGGGGGTTCCCACGGCGGATCCGAGGACGGGACCCTGCGCCGTCAAGCCGGTGGGGACGCGCCCACGCCCGAGTGACGCGACAGTCCCGCTGCCGGCCGCCCCGGGGCGCACAACCCCGGCGGGAAGCGGCCAGGGCGCCCCTCAGGGGCGGTGCACGGGCGGTCCCTTCGCGCCCTCGGCGCACTAGCATGCGTCCTCATCGCGCGCGGCCGGTAGGGACACCGCGACCGCGCGGGGAGCCGCCGTCGACGGAAGCGAGAGAACCTTGACTTTCCTCACCATCGGTCACCGCGGGGTCATGGGTGTCGAACCGGAGAACACCCTGCGGTCGTATCGCCAAGCGGAACGTTCCGGCATGGACGTCATCGCCCTCGATCTCCGCCTGAGCAAGGACGGCGCCCTCGTCGCCCTGCACGACCCCGAGGTGGACCGGACCACCGACGGCTCGGGGGCCGTCGCCGATCTGACCCTGGCCGAGCTGCGCGAGCTGGACGCCGGCCAGGGCGAGCACGTGCCGGTCTTCGAGGAGGTCCTGGAGACGGTCCGGGCGCCGCTGCACGTGTCCGTACGGGACCTGGCCGCCGCCCGGGTGCTCGCGGAGCTGATCCTGCGCCGCGACCTCACCGCCCGGGTGGAAGTGGCCTCCTCCCAGGAGGCGGTGCTCGCCGAGACGGCCCGGCTGGTTCCGGGCGTGCGGACCACCCTGTACGCGGCCTCCCCCGGCGACGAGACCGAGGGCGCCGTCGACCGGGCACTGGCCGCCGGCGCCGGGACGATCGCCCTGGACATCCGCCGGGTCACCCTGGAGACGGTGGAGTCGGCGCACGCGGCCGGGCTGCGGGTGACCGGCTGGACGGTCAACACCCTGGAGCAGCTGCGGCTGGCCCGGGCGCTCGGACTGGACGGCGCGGCCACGGACTTCCCGGAGATCCGCAGCACCGGCCGCTTCACCGCCTGACGGCGGACACGGACCAGGGCCTGATCCGAAAGACAGATCCTAGAGCGCCTTGACCAGCAGCTCGAAGGCCAGGTCGTCCCGGAGCGGGACGCCGAAGCGCTCGTCTCCGTAGGGGAAGGGGCTCAGCTCGCCGGTGCGCCGGTAGCCGCGGCGCACGTAGTAGGCGATGAGGTCCTCCCGTACGTTCACCACGGTCATGCGCATCTCCGTGGCGCCCCACGTCTCGCGGGCGCGGCGCTCGGCCTCGGCCAGGATCTCCTTGCCGAGGCCGACGCCCTGGAGCCCGGGGCGGACGGCGAACATGCCGAAGTAGGCGTGGTCCCCCCGGTGTTCGAGCTGACAGCAGGCGACGAGCGCACCCGCGCGCTCGACGACGAGCAGGACCCCGTCCGGGCTTTCGATGACCGCGCGGACCCCGTCCGGGTCGGTGCGCTGACCGTCCAGGAAGTCCGCCTCGGTGGTCCAGCCGGCCCGGCTGGCGTCCCCGCGGTAGGCGGACTCGACGAGCTTCACCAGTTCCGGTACGTCCGCCTCCACGGCGCTGCGGAAGCTCAGGGCGGCGGGCTGGGCGGTCGGCATCGGGCGCTCCGTTCGGTGCAGTGGCATATGACATGCCTGGTAGGGCAGGGAGAGCGTATCCCGGGCCGGCGTGAGGGACACCTGAGTGGGCATCTCTGTCCGTGACGCCGACGAACCGGGAGGTTCCGCCGTGCACGGTTCCGCCACGTCCCTTTCCGCCTCCGTCTCCTCCTGGCTGCTGGTGCTGCTGTGCGCCGTGAGCGGTGCGTACTGCCTGCGGCGGGTGCGCGGGGCTGGCGGCGGCGCCGCCGGTGAGGCCCTGATGGGGTTCGGCATGGCGCTGATGGCGGTGCCCCTCGGACGCGGTGACGAGTGGCGGGTGCCCGTGCTGGGGGCGGTCTTCTGCGGTGCGGCCCTGCACGCCCTGTGGCTGCTGCGCGGCGGGGTGCACCACGCGCACCACGTGGTGGGCTCGCTGACGATGGTGTACATGGTCCTGATGGCGGGGTCCGGGCACGGGGAGGTGGCCGGGCACGGGGAGGGGTCCGGACTGCCGCTGCTGACCGGGGCGCTCCTCCTCTACTACGCCGGATACGTGGTGCTCGGCGGAGCCCGGCTGGTCACCGGGGGCGGCCCGGCCGCGCTGCCGGCCGCGGACCGCCGCGGCGGCCCGCCTGAGGTCATCCGCGCCTGCCGACTGGCCATGGGGATAGGGATGTTGGCCATGCTGCTCACGATGTGACGGCGCCGGCGGACGTGTCCTGCGTCACCAAAGACCCAAGGTCATACCCGCAGGTAGCCCCACGCTCATAGGCTGGCGGACATGATGGTCCCCGCCGCACTCCTGTTGCTCGGCGCCCTGACCGCGGTGCTCGCCCCCCGTCTGCTGGCCCGGGCCCAATGGCCCGAGCGCGAACCGGTCGTCGCCCTGTGGGCGTGGCAGTGCGTGGTCGGCGCGGTGCTCCTGTGCTTCGGGCTGTCGATGCTGCTGAGCGCGGCGGCCGCCTGGCAGGCGGTCCGGGGCCGGCTCTTCGCCTCCGCCCCGCACGGGGTCGTCGACGCCTACGGCCTGGGCGCCTCCGGCGGCCCGTGGGCCGCCGCCACCGCGCTCGCGCTGGCGGGCGGTGCGCTGTGGACCGGGGCGATGCTGGCCGCCGAGGTGCTGCGGGCGCGGGCCCGGCGGCGCGCGCAGGGCACCGAACTGCTGGTGCGGGCCCCGCTCATGCCCGGGGAGGACCCCGCGGGCGTGCGGCTCGTCGTACTGGAGGGGCCGCGGCCGGATGCCTGGTGGCTGCCGGGAGCGGCCCCGCAGCTGGTGGTCACGACGGCGGCGCTGGGCCGGCTGAAGGGGAGCCAGTTGGACGCCGTGCTGGCTCACGAACAGGGGCACGCGGCGGCCCGGCACGACTGGCTGCTGAACTGTTCGCGGGCACTGGCCCGGGGCTTCCCGCAGGTGCCGGTGTTCGCGGCATTCGAGGCGGAGATGCACCGGCTGGTGGAGATGGCCGCCGACGACGTGGCCTCGCGGCGGTACGGGCGGTTGACGATCGCGCTGGCGCTGGTCGGACTCAACGAGGACCGGGGGGTGTTCGGACCCTCCTCGACCCCGCAGGCCCACGTCCAGGAGCGGGTGCGCAGGCTGTTGTCGGCCGCGCCCCGGCTGTCGGCGAGCCGCAGGGTCCGGCTGACGGCCCTGGCCACGCTGGTCCCGGCGATTCCGCTGCTGGTGGCCTTCGTACCGGGGCTGAGCGCCCTGGCGTAGGGGGCGGGGTCCGGGGCGAGCCCGGCGCTGCCGGGTGGTCCGCCGGTGCGAGGATCCCCCTATGCGGAACGATCACTTGCGGTGGGCGGGCATCGGCTGTGCGCTGCTCGGGGCGCTTCTGACGGCGCTGGTGGTGGGGTGGCAGCCGCTCCTTTCGTACGACGAGCAGGTCGCCCGGGCCCTGCACGCCCACGCCGTCGCCCACCCCGGGGTCACCCACTTCATGCGGGTGCTCACCGACTGGGTGTGGGACCCGTGGACCATGCGGGCCCTGGCCGCCCTCGCCTGCGTGCTGTTGTGGTGGCGCGGCGACCGGGAGCGGGCCCTGCGGGTTGCGGTGGCCACGCTGGTTGCCACGGCGGTGCAGCAGGGGTTGAAGGCGCTGGTGGGACGGGAGCGTCCGGTGTGGTCGGACCCGGTGGACTCGGCGCAGTACGCGGCCTACCCGTCCGGTCACGCTCTGACGGCGACCGTGGTGTGCGGGCTGCTCCTGTGGCTGCTTCCCCGCCCGGCCCCGAAGTGGGCGCCGGCCGCCTGGGCACTGGCTGTGGTCTCGGTGCTCGGGGTCGGCTTCACCCGGATCTACCTCGGGGTGCACTGGCTGTCGGACGTGGTGGCGGGCTGGCTGCTGGGCGTGACCCTGGTGGCTCTCGCGACGTCCGGATCCGTCCCCCGGCGCGGTTCCGGCCGGGTGGAACGGTAGAGGTGGGGGGGCCTGCTCTGGGCGATCCCCCGTTTCACCCAGAGCAGGCGACCTCGCGCGCTGAGTATATTGGCTCTGAGCCAGTCAACGCAGGAGTAAGCATGTCCCCGCGCAGCGCATCGGTCAATGAAGAATTGCGCAGACGTTCCCGGGAGCGGCTGCTCCAGGCCACGGTCGAGCTCGTCGCCGAGCGGGGGTACGAGGCCACGACCCTCGGCGACATCGCCGACCGGGCGGGCGCGGCACGCGGCCTGGTCTCGTACTACTTTCCGGGCAAACGGCAGTTGCTCCAGTCGGCGGTGCACCGGCTGATGCACCTCACCCTGCACGCCGCGCTGGAGCGCGAGCCCCGGAGCGACGACGGACGCGAGCGGCTGGCGCGCGCCATCGACGCGATCCTCGGGCTGGCCCGGGACGAGTCGCTGCTGATGAGGACGCACATGGCCGGCATCCTCACGGCAGAGGGCTTCGTGCAGTGCCCGGAGCAGCAGCGGCTGGCGGAGCTGCTGCGGGACACGGTCACCCGGTACGGCTCGGCGGACCCGGACACGGACTATCCGCTCTTGCGGGCGCTGCTGATGGGCGCGGTCGTGGCGATCCTGCTGCCCGGTGCGCCGATGCCGGCGGCGCGCTTGCGGGCCGAGCTGTTCCAGCGCTACGGGCTGGACTGGGAGCTGGGCGTTCCGCCGGACGGCGGGCCGCCCGGCGGAACGTTTCCTTCACACCCTTAGCCTCGAGGGCGTCAGTGGTACTCGGGCTGGCTCTGCACGTTGAGCCGCTCCATCCACACCCACTTGGCGCGGTCGGTGCGCCAGTCGTCGAGCCTCAGCACGTCGAGGCCCTTGGCGATGTCGTTCGAGTAGATGTGCCCGTTGTAGTAGTACGCCGACCAGGACCCGCCGAGGCCGATCTTGTCCGTCGTCAACGGTCCCCGCTCGAAGTACGCGATCTCCTTCGGCTGTGCGGAGTCGGTGAACTCCCACACCGAGATGCCGCCCTGGTACCAGGCCTGCACCATGATGTCGCGGCCGCCGCCGACCGGGATCAGCGAGCCGTTGTGGGCCACGCAGTTCTCGGTGTCCGCCTGGTGGCGCGGAATCTTGAAGTAGCTGCGGAAGACGAGCTTGCGCTGGTCCCCGCTGCCGGTGATGTCGTAGACCCCGTCGGCGCCCCGGTTGGGGCCGGTGGCCTCGTTGCAGGTGGCGCCGCCACCGCCGCCGAGTTCGTCGGTGAACACCACCTTGTTCGCACGCTCGTTGAAGGTGGCCGAGTGCCAGAACGCGAAGTTCACGTTGTCCTGCACCCGGTCGATGACCCTCGGCTGCTCGGGCTTGCTGATGTCGAAGAGGATGCCGTCGCCCATGCAGGCGCCGGCGGCCAGGTTCTTCGACGGCAGCACCGTGATGTCGTGGCAGCCGGTGGTCTTGGAGACGCCCGGGTTGGTGGGCCCGCCCGGGTTGCCGCCGTCGGGGAAGAGGACCGGGAAGGCGACGACCGCGGCCTGCGTCGGAGCCTTCTTCGGGACCTTCACGACCGAGATGCCGTCGTGCGGCGGCTTGCAGTCGGGGAAGGCCTCGTTCGGGGAGTAGGAGGCGACGTAGAGGTAGATGTCCCGGCCGCCCGGCACCAGGGTGTGGGTGTGGGAACCGCAGGCGGTCTCGACGGACTTGATGTACTTGGGGTTCTTCTTGTCCTTGATGTCGAAGATCTTGATGCCCTCCCACGAGGACTTCTCCGTCGCGGGCTGCGAGACGCTGTTGCAGGAGTCGTCGCTGCGCGAGGAGTCGGTGGAGAGGAAGAGCAGGTCGCCGTGGACGGAAATGTCGTTCTGGCCGCCCGGGCAGAGCACCTGACTGACGGTCTTCGGTGCCTTCGGATTGGCGATGTCGTAGATCGTGAAGCCGTTGTAGTTGCCCGCGTAGGCGTACCTGCCCTGGAAGGCCAGGTCGGAATTGATCACCGTGGGGTCGGTGCTGGGGATGTTGGCCAGGGGTTTGATGTTGGCGCTGTGGACGATCTCGTCCTGGCCGGGGATGTCGCCCGGGGCGAGCTCCCTGCCCTCGATGAGGCCCGCGCCGCTCTGCTGGTTGCCATAACCGGGCGATAACTCGCCCGGGTCGGGGGTGGCGGCCGCCGGTCCGGCAGCCAGGAGCGTGGTGAGGAGCCCGGCCGCCGCGACGACCACTCCCACCCTCCCGTTTCGCACTCTCCTGGTGTGTTGCGAGGTCACTGTGCCCTCCCGTGAAAGCCCGATCGGTTCCGTTCGCAAGGGAACGGAACCAGGACCCCGGCAGTATCTTCCCTTCCATGGACATGGCAAAAGCCCCCCGGAGCCGCAAGGTGTTACGAACGCGGCTCGGCCGATTCACCGGAGCGGTCGCGGCCGCAGGCCTCGCGCTGATCCTCGCGGGCTGCCAGGGAGAGGACGAGGGAGCCCGGGCCGACGACGGCCGGGCCGTGATCGTCGCCCCCGGCAAGCCGGGCGAGAAGGCGCGCACGCTCACCCCGGAACAGGCCCTGAAGGAAAAGCCCGACGACACTCCGAACGCCGCCGACCACGCCTACGTACGGAACATGATCGAGCATCACCGGCAGGCACTGACGATGAGCGCGCTGGCGCCCGAGCGTGCCTCGGCGGAGGGGGTCAAGCGGCTGGCGGAGCGGATCACGGCCGCCCAGCAGCCCGAGATCGGGTCGATGGAGAAGTGGGCGGCCCTCCATCCCGCGCCCTCGGCGGGCTCCGGCGGGCACGGCCACGAACACGACCACGGCGCGATGCCGGGCATGGCGACGGAGCAGCAGCTCAAGGAGCTGGCCGATGCCAAGGGGGCCGACTTCGACAAGCTCTTCCTCAAACTGATGACCGCCCACCACGAGGGCGCCCTGAAGATGGCGGGCGAGGCGCTGACCGGCGGCAACAACGTGGCGGTCGAGGAGATGGCCACCGAGGTGGTGGCCACCCAGACCGCCGAGATCCACCGGATGCGCGCGATGGGCTGACGCCGGGGAGGGCCGGTGTCATGCTGGGACCACCTGCGGGAGGAGCTCCGCCGTGCTTCGTATCGCCGTCGTCGGATCGGGCCCCAGCGGGGTCTACGCGGCCCAGACGCTGGTCCAGCAGCGCGAGGTGCCGGGGGTGCGGGTCGACGTCCTGGACCGGCTGCCGGCTCCGTACGGGCTCGTACGGTACGGGGTCGCCCCGGACCACGAGAAGATCAAGTCGCTGCAGGGCAGCCTGCGCACCGTCCTGGAGGACGAGCGGATCCGCTTCCTCGGGAACATCGAGGTCGGCGGGGAGGCGCTGCCCACGCAGCGGCTGCTGGAGCTGTACCACGCGGTGGTGTACTGCGTGGGCGCGGCGCGGGACCGGCTGCTGGGGATCCCCGGCGAGGAGCTCGCCGGGGTGCACTCCGCGACGGCCTTCGTGTCTTGGTACAGCGGGCACCCGGACGCGGTCGGCGAGAGCTTCGACCTGCACGGGGTGGATTCGGCGGTGGTGGTCGGGGCGGGCAACGTCGCGGTGGACGTGACGCGGATCCTGGCTCGGGGCACGGCGGAACTGACCCCGACCGACATGCCGCAGCCGGCGCTCGGCGCGCTCGCGGACAGCGCGGTGCACAGGGTGTCGATGGTGGCCCGACGCGGGCCCTCCCAGGGCAAGTTCACCACCAAGGAGCTGCGCGAACTGGGCACGCTGCCGGGGGTGGACGCGCTGGCGGACCCCGCCGAGCTGGCGCTCGACCCCGTGTACGACGACCCGGGCGCGGCCGCCGCGCTGCCCGCGGTGGCCCGGCGGAACCTCGAGGTGCTGCGCGGCTGGGCGGAGCGGGGACCGGGCGACGCCGGGCGAAGCATCGCCCTGCGGTTCTATCTGCGCCCGGCGGAAATCCTCGGCGGACCCGACGGCCGGGTGACCGGCATGCGCTTCGAGCGGACCGCGCCGGACGGTCTCGGCGGGGTGACGGGGACGGGCGTGTACGAGGACATCGAGGCGCAGTTGGTACTGCGCTCGGTGGGGTACAAGGGCGTCCCGCTGGCCGGGCTCCCCTTCGACCCCGCGAAGGGCACGGTCCCGCACGCCGCGGGCCGGGTGCTGCGCGCGGGCCGGGCCTCGGTCGGGGAGTACGTGGCGGGCTGGATCAAGCGCGGCCCGACCGGGGTGATCGGCACGAACCGGCCCTGCGCCAAGGAGACCGCGTCCTCGCTGCTCCAGGACGCGGGGGCGCTGGCCCGCCGCGAGCTGCCCGGGGACCCCCTGGACGCCCTGCGGGCAGCGGGCCTGCATCCGGTGGAGTGGCCGGGCTGGCTGGCGATCGAGGCGGCGGAGGCCGATCTGGGACGCTCCCTGGGCCGCCGCTCGGTGAAGATCCCCGACTGGCAGGGCCTGCTGGGCGCGGCGGGTGTGGCATAGCTTGGTCCGAAAGCCGTGGACCGAGGGAGTGCAGTGAGACGTGCGGTGAGACGCGGTATCGCTCCGGTGCTGGCGGTGGCGGCCTGCGCCGCCGCCCTCGCGGCGTGCACGGACGCCCCGTCGCCGACCGGCTACCCCGCCGGCCCCACGGCGACGAGCACGGCCGCCCCGCCGGAGGCGACGGAGCTGGCCGGCCGCTACCACGAGGCCGGCGGGGACACCGACGTCTACGGCATCCAGCCGAACTTCAAACGGGAGGGCTACCCGCCGTACATCGTCGTCCACACCCGCAACCCGGACCCTGACAACGCGCTCTTCAAGAAGCAGGCGGCCTCCATCGCCTCCTTCCTGACCGGCAAGGAGGGCCTCTCCCTGGGCAGCGGCTACCTGAT
This sequence comes from Streptomyces sp. NPDC030995, assembly GCF_055571215.1. Classification (NCBI taxonomy): domain Bacteria; kingdom Bacillati; phylum Actinomycetota; class Actinomycetes; order Kitasatosporales; family Streptomycetaceae; genus Streptomyces; species Streptomyces sp. NPDC030995. The sequence goes on along the minus strand of NZ_JBVIFS010000005.1, from coordinate 267,765 downwards.
GGACGTGTACGGCCCGGACGGCCACCTGCTCCACCGCTGGGACGCCACGACCAACAGGTACTAGGCCCTGTCCGGGCGACAGACCTAGGCCGTCTCTTTCGGATCTTGCCGGTTAAGCCCGCGTTGTCTGGTGCCGTGCATCGCAAGGCGGAGGGGCGCCCGAGTACTGGACGTACTCGGGCGCCCCGACAACGCGGCGAGGTGCGGTGCCAGGCAGCGCGGGCCAGGCAAGATCCGAAAGAGACGGCCTAGGCGAGCCTCGCGTGCTCCGCGGCCGCGGCCGTGAGGACGCTGTCGAGGAGGCCGGGGAAGAGCGCCTCCAGGTCCTCCCGGCGCAGGGCGTTGAGCTTCGTGGTGCCGCGGTAGGCCTGCCGTACGACACCGCTCTCCCGCAGGACGCGGAAGTGGTGGGTGGTCGTGGACTTGGTGACCGGCAGGTCGAAGTACGAGCAGGCCAGGTCCGAGCCCGAGGCCGCGAGCTCGCGGACGATGGAGAGCCGGATCGGGTCGGAGAGCGCGTGGAGCACGCCCTCCAGGCGGATCTCGGCCGGCTCGGGGTGTGCGCAGGTGCGGGTCGCGTCCCGTTCCGTCATGTCCCTGCTCCACTCACTCGGCTGCCCCGCGTGCCATCGTACGAGAGTCGCCGGAGGACCCGCGTCTACCGGAAGCGGTGTCACCAGGAGCGGTGGTACTGATCCGGGGTACGGATCTCCGCGCCCAGCTCGTTCGCCGCGCGGCGGGCCCAGTACGGGTCGCGCAGCAGCTCCCGGCCCAGCAGCACCGCGTCGGCCTCCCCGTTGGCGAGGATCTTCTCGGCCTGCTCCGGTTCGGTGATCAGGCCGACGGCGGCCACGGGGAGCGTCGTCTCGGCCTTGACCCGGGCGGCGAAGGGCACCTGGTATCCCGGGCCGACCGGGATCGTCACCGCGGGGGCGAGGCCGCCCGTGGAGACGTCGAGGAGGTCCACGCCGTGCTCCTGGAGCAGCCCGGCCAGCCGGACGGTCTCGTCGGCGGTCCAGCCGTCCTCCTCCAGCCAGTCGGTGGCGGAGATCCGGAAGAACAGCGGGAGCTCCTCGGGCCACACCGCCCGTACGGCGTCCACGACTTCGAGGGCGAAGCGGGTCCGGTTCTCGAAGGAGCCGCCGTACGCGTCGGTGCGCTTGTTGCTGTGCGGGGAGAGGAACTCCCCGATGAGGTAGCCGTGGGCGCCGTGGATCTCGACGACCTCGTAGCCCGCGGCGAGCGCGCGCTGGGCGGCGGCCGCGAACTGGCCGGCGATCTCACCGATCTCATCGACCGTCAGCTCGTGCGGCACCGGGTGGCCCTCGGCGAACGGCACGGTGCTCGGGGCGACCGGCTGCCAGCCGTGCGCCTCGGGTCCCACCGGGGCGCCGCCCTTCCAGGTCCGGTCGGTGGAGGCCTTGCGGCCGGCGTGCGCGATCTGGATGCCGGGAACGGTGCCCTGGGCCTTGAGGAAGGAGGTGATCCGGCGCATCGCCTCGACCTGCGTGTCGTTCCAGATGCCGAGGTCGTAGGGGGAGATCCGGCCCTCGGGGGAGACCGCGGTGGCCTCCTGGATGATCAGGCCGGTGCCGCCGACGGCGCGGGCCGCGTAGTGCGCGAAGTGCCAGTCGCCCGCCACGCCGGCGTTCGGGCCGAAGGCCTCGGCGCTGTACTGGCACATGGCGGCCATCCACACGCGGTTGGGGATGGTGACCGAGCGGAGGGTGTGGGGCGCGAACAGGGCGGCGAAGGTGGCGGGGGCGGCTGAGGCAGCACTCATCAGGGATCTCCAGATGTCACCGGGCGCGCCGGGGATCGGCGGCCAAGTACGAGGATCACCGTACTACGAAATCTCTCGTAGTACGAGACCTGCCGTACAAGCCTTCCGGGTTTCGCGCGCGACGACTGTCAGTGGGCGGGTGCAGACTGGCCGGAAAGCGCTCCGCAGGGATCGCCCCGCATGGACAACGACGTCCGGAGGTGCCGGCCATGGCCGACGTACTGCTGCTCGTGGGAACCCGCAAAGGACTGTTCATCGGCCGCCGCCAGGGTGGCGGCCCGTGGGAGTTCGACGGACCCCATTTCAACGCCCAGGCCGTCTACGCGGTCGCCGTCGACCGGCGGGGCCCGGCGCCCCGGCTGCTGGTCGGCGGGGACAGCACGCACTGGGGGCCGTCCGTCTTCAGCTCGGACGACCTCGGGGTGACATGGCGGGAGCCCGCCGCGGCCGCCGTGAAGTTCCCCCAGGACACCGGGGCCTCGCTGGAGCGGGTCTGGCAGCTGCAACCGGCCGGCCCCGAGGCCCCGGACGTGGTGTACGCGGGGACGGAACCGGCCGCGCTGTTCCGCTCCACGGACCGGGGCGAGTCCTTCGAGCTGGTCCGCCCGCTCTGGGAGCACCCGAGCCGCGGCAAGTGGCAGCCGGGCGGTGGCGGCGAGGGCCTGCACACGGTGATCACCGATCCCCGCGACCCGGACGCGGTGACGGTGGCCGTCTCCACCGCCGGGGTGTTCCGCACCATGGACGGCGGGGCCAGCTGGACACCGTCCAACGAAGGGGTCTCGGCGGTGTTCCTGCCGGACCCGCGCCCCGAGTTCGGCCAGTGCGTGCACAAGATCGCCCAGGACGCCGGGGACACGGACCGGCTCTATCTGCAGAACCACTGGGGTGTCTACCGCAGCGACGACGCGGGGGCCCGCTGGACCGACATCGGCGGCGGGCTGCCCTCCGACTTCGGCTTCGCGGTGGCCGCCCATCCGCACCGGCCCGACACCGCCTACGTGTTCCCGCTCAACGCCGACTCCGACCGGGTGCCGGCCGAGCACCGCTGCCGGGTGTTCCGCACCCAGGACGCGGGCGCCAGCTGGGAGCCGCTGTCGCGCGGGCTGCCGGCCGGGGCCCACTACGGCACCGTGCTGCGGGACGCGCTGTGCACGGACGACGCGGACCCGGCGGGGATCTACTTCGGCAACCGCAACGGCGAGCTGTACGCCAGCCACGACGACGGCGAGAGCTGGCAGCTGCTGGCCGAGCACCTGCCGGACGTACTGTGCGTGCGGGCGGCGACGATCGGCCAGTAGAGTGATCCACCGTGGCAGCACGACCGTTGAACGAGATCGTCGAGCCGGGCTGGGCCCGGGCTCTGGAGCCGGTGGCGGGGCAGATCGCCGCCATGGGCGACTTCCTGCGCGCCGAGATCGCGGCGGGGAGAACGTACGTCCCGGCCGGGGCCAACGTGCTGCGCGCCTTCCAGCAGCCCTTCGACGAGGTCAAGGTCCTGATCGTCGGCCAGGACCCCTACCCCACCCCGGGGCACGCGGTGGGCCTGTCCTTCTCGGTGGCCCCCGACGTGCGGCCGGTCCCGCCGAGCCTCGACAACATCTTCCTGGAACTGCACCGGGACCTCGGCACCGGCCGGCCGGCGAACGGCGACCTCACCCCGTGGACCCGGCAGGGCGTGCTGCTGCTCAACCGCTCTCTCACGACCGCGCCCCGGCGCTCCAACGCGCACCAGGGCAAGGGCTGGGAAGCCGTGACCGACCAGGCCATCCGGGCGCTCGCCGCACGCGGCAAACCGCTGGTCTCCATCCTCTGGGGCCGGGCGGCCCGCAATCTGCGGCCGCTGCTCGGCGAACTGCCGGTGGTGGAGTCCTCCCACCCCTCCCCCAAGTCCGCCGATTACGGATTCTTCGGGTCCAGGCCGTTCAGCCGGACGAACGAGTTGCTGGTGGGCCAGGGTTCACAGCCTGTGGACTGGCGCTTGCCGTCCGTCAGTTGAGGGTATCTGTTCTTCAGCGGATAAATACGGACAGATGCCGCGCGAGAAGGCCCTGCCCGAACACCTGGTTCCGATAAGCCAGTAGCATGCGGCGCCATGAGCTCCCCCACTGGGCCCGCAAATGGCCTGCCCGTACGAATGCCGCGACCCCGCCAGACCGGACGGCACCGCCGGCCCGAGCCCGCGGCGGCGCCCGAGGGCGCGCCCGCGCTGGTGCTCGCCGTGCCCGGTGCCCCCTCGGCCGCCTCGCGTGGGCTCGCGGAAGAGATCATCAGCATCGGCCGCTCCGAGCTGCCGGGCCTCGACGCCCGGATCGGTTTCCTCGACGGTGACGACGCCTCCGAGTTCCCGTCGCTGTCCGGTGTGCTGACCGCCGTCGCGACCGAGCGTGCCGCGCGCGCGGAGTTCGCCCGCGCCGCCGGCCACGAGGTGCCCGCGCCGACCGGCCCGGACGCCGTGGTCGTCCCGCTGCTGGCCGGTCCGGACGGCGATCTGCTCCGCCGGATCCGCCAGGCCCTGATGGACTCCTCGGCCGCCGCCGAGCTGGCCGACGTACTCGGCCCGCACCCGCTGCTCGCCGAGGGCCTGCACGTGCGGCTGTCCGAGGCGGGCCTGGCCCGCGCCGACCGCGCCCGGCTCTTCACCGTGACCACCGCCGCCGACGGCATCGTGCTGGCCACCACCGGTGGCGAGGAGGCCGTACAGGCCGCCGGGATCACGGGCATGCTGCTCGCCGCCCGGCTCGCGGTGCCCGTCAAGGCAGCCGCGCTGGACCAGGAGGGCTCGGTGGCCGCGGCCGCGGAGCAGCTGCGCCGCGAGGGCTCCACGCAGCTCGCGCTCGCCCCGTACCTGATCGGCCCGGAGGCCGCCGACGGGCTGCTGGACACCGCTTGCAAGGAGGCCGACTGCGCCGCCGCCGAGGTGCTCGGCGCCTACGGTGCGCTCGGCAAGCTGGTCGTCGCGCAGTACTCCGCGGCGCTCGGGCTCAGCCAGGGCGCCTCTGTGAACTGAACCGTCCCACCACGACGTGAGGGGCCCCCGCCGGTCGGCGGGGGCCCCTCACGTCGTGTCGCGCGCCGTGTCCTGTCGCATCACGTCGCGCCGTACGGCCGTCGGCCGAAGACCACGCAGGTGGGTGCGGGCACGGCCACCGAGCCGGCCTGGTGCGGGTGCCCGGTCAGCGGGTCCACGTCGAACCAGGCGACGCTCCCCGAGCGCTCGTTGGCCGTGTAGAGCCGGCGTCCCGAGGGGTCCACGGCGAGATCGCGCGGCCAGTCGCCGCCGCAGTGGGCGACGCCGGTGAGCTGCGGCTTTTCGGCCCCGTCGGCGAGGGAGAGGGTGGCGATGGCGTCGGCGCCGCGGACCGCCGCCCAGACGAAGCGCCCGTCGGGTGAGGCGACGACCGCGGAGGGGTAGGCCCGTACGGCCCCCGAGCCGGCCTCTGAGAGGACCGGAACCTCCCGGACCGGTTCCAGCCTCCCCGCCTCCGCGTCCCACCGGCAGACGGTCAGCAGCGGCCTCAGCTCGTTCACCACGTACGCCACCTCACCGTCCGGATGGAAAGCGAGGTGGCGCGGGCCGTTGCCCGGGGCCAGCGCGGTCTCGGAGTGCGGCCGCAGCGCGCCGGTGGCCCCGTCCGGCGCGCAGACCCGTACGGAGTCGGTGCCCAGGTCCACGCTCAGCACCCAGCGGCCGGTCGGGTCGGGCACCACCTGGTGGGCGTGCGGGCCCTCCTGCCGGTCCGCGTCGGGACCGGAGCCGTGGTGCGGAAGGACACGGGCGGGTCCACCCGGACTGCCGTCGGCGGCCAGTGGCAGGCTGCTGACGTCTCCGGAGGTGTAGTTGGCGGTGAGCAGCCGGGTCCCGGCCACGCTCAGGTGAGTGGGGCCGGAGCCCCCGACGCGGACGGGGGCTCCGAGGGGGGTGAGGCCCTCGGCGGTGGGCCGGAAGGCGGCCACCGCTCCCTGCGCGGTCTCGCTCACCGCGTAGAGCACGCCGGTGTCCCGGGCGAGGGCGAGGTACGACGGGTCCTCGGCGGCGGCGACCGAGAGCGGGGTCAGCGCCCCGGTCGCCGGATCCACGGCCGCGGTGGTGACACCGCGGCCGCCCGCCGATGTGAACGAGCCGATGTAGGCCCGGTGTTCCGCCGCGCCGGCCGTCTTGTCACCCATGCCGTGTCCCTCCGCCGATCGGTTCGGAGCCGACGGTAACAGAAGGTCTAGACCAAATCTCGCCCCTGGGCCCGTTCTTGTGCCCCGGGGTGGTGCACGTACGCCGTGCTGCTCGGGCTGTCCTCGTAGGTGCGGTGGAAGACCGGGGTCGCGGAGCCGGAGATCGGCGGCACGATCCAGGACCAGTCCGCGCCCACCTCGCGCCCCTTGCGCTCCTCCCGTTCCATGTGGGACAGGAAGCGCCGGGACTCGGTGTGGTGGTCGGCGATGGTGACCCCGGCACGGTCGAAGGAGTGCAGGACCGCCCGGTTGAGCTCGACGAGCGCGCGGTCCTTCCACAGCGAGCGGTCACTGGAGATGTCCAGGCCCAGGCGGCGGGCCACGGCGGGCAGGAGGTTGTACCGGTCGGTGTCGGCGAGGTTGCGGGCGCCGATCTCGGTGCCCATGTACCAGCCGTTGAACGGCGCGGCCGGGTAGTGGATGCCGCCGATCTCCAGGCACATGTTGGAGATGGCGGGTACGGCGTGCCAGCGCAGGCCCCAGTCGCCCCAGCCGTCGTCGGGGTGCTCGATCGGGACCTCCAGGACGGCGTCCGCGGGGGTGTCGAACCAGCGCGGTTTGTCGTCGACGCCCTGGACCACCAGGGGCAGCAGGTCGAAGGGGGTACCGGCGCCGTCGGACCAGCCGAGCTGGAGCAGGGCCGCGGTGAGCGGGGCGTTGCGCGCGTCGCCCACCGTGAGCGAGGGGTGGTCCCCGTAGCCGGCGTACCGGACGAGCTGCTCGCTCCAGATCAGCGGACCGGGGCGGTCCGGGGTGTCCGGTGCGAAGACCGTGATCGTGGGTCTGACGCGCCCGCCGTTGGTCGCCTCGCGCAGGTGCGCGAAGCACTCGGCGGCGATGTCGTCGGCGTCGGTGAGCTCACGGCGGTCGCGGACCCGCAGCGAATTCCAGTAGAGCCTGCCTATGCAGCGGTTGCTGTTGCGCCAGGCCACGCGCGCCCCGTGGACCAGCTCCTCGGGGGTGTGGACGTAGCTGCCGGTCTCCGCGAGCTCGGCCCGCACTGCGGCGAGCCGTGCACGCGGATCACCGGCATCCTGATTCTCCCGGTGGAAGAGTCGGATGAACTCCTCGGCCGCTTCCCACACCTGAGCGGTGGTGGAGCGCTGTTGAAGAATTTCCATTCCGGGCGGTTACCCCCTGTCCGACCAGATCCACCCTGTACGTGCCGGATGAATGCGCAATGAACAATGACCCGTTGTATATGCGGCAGGTCAGCGGCGTGCGCCAAGCCCGCCCGGAACACTCCTCCGAGTGATCTTCACGGATCGGACTGCGGACGGCACTCGAAGGGGCGTACGATCCGAGGCGCTCACGAACCGCGCCGGCTCATGAACAGGGTCGGCTCATGAACAGCGCCTGCTCACCGGCGGCGGGCGTGCCCCCGTACAGGGTGGTGTCGAGGCCGCAGAAGCTGAATCCCATGCGCCGGTAGGCGTGCACGGCCGGAGCGTTGACCGAACTGACCTCCAACCACAGGCACTCCGCGCCCCGTTCGCGCGCGAACTCGGCCGCGCACTCCATCAGCGCCCGGCCGATGCCGCGGCCCCGACGGCCGGGCGCGACCTCGATGTCCTCGATCGTCAGCCGCCGGTTCCACGCGGCGTAGCCGACGGCCGCGAAACCGCACACGTCCCCGCCGTCGAGGGCCACGTAGGTGCGCGTGTCCGCGGCCGAGTCCACGGCACCGGCACCGGCGCCGGCGAACCCCTGCTCGTCGTGCTCCTCCGGCGGGAACGCCTTGTGCACCGGCGGGTCCACGGGGACCTCGCGGAGCAGGAAGCCGAGGCCGGTGTCGGAGGCGGCCACCTCGAAGACCGTGGCGGTGGTGAAGGAGCCGTCCAGGGCCTCGATGGCACCCGCGTCCTGCGGGCGGGCGAGGCGGTAGACGATGCCGTCGGCGGAGCCGTGTGCGGTGGTCATGGAATCCACCGTACGCAAAAAATCCCCCGGCCGAATTGACTGCCGAGGGAGGAGAGAGCGTATATTCAATGGTTCGCGACTTCACCGAAAATGAAGCCACGAAGACGCTTACGAGGACACTGTATCGCGGCAGGAGTGCAATTGTCAACCGAGGAATTCCGGAAAGAGCAGCAATTCGTCACCGACCTCTATCGGCGCCTCGACGACCTGCGTGAACAGGCCGAACACGCTGTCGAAGGGGCATTGCGCGATGTCGGCACCGGGTTTCAGGCCCGCCTGGAACGCGATGTGCTGGTCGCCGAGCAGTCCGGTCTGCTATCCGCTCTGAATGCGGGTGAGAACGGCCTCTGTTTCGGCCGTCTGGAGTTCTCCGACGGCCGTGACCACCACATCGGCCGGATCGGAATCCGCTCGGACGACACCGAACGCACACCGCTCGTCCTGGACTGGCGCGCGGACGTGGCCCGCCCGTTCTACCTCGCCACCGGCCACACCCCCATGGGGCTGCGCCGCCGCCGGCACATCAGCAGCCGGGGGCGCGTGGTCACCGCTCTGCACGACGAGATCCTCGACCTGACCGACGCGGAGCGCACCGGGCACGAGGGGGCCGACGCGGACGCCGTGCTGCTCGCCGCGCTCGACGCCGCCCGGACCGGCCGCATGCACGACATCGTGCGCACCATCCAGGCCGAGCAGGACCGCGTCATCCGCTCCACGCACCGCGGCGTGCTGGTCGTCGAGGGCGGTCCCGGCACCGGAAAGACCGCGGTCGCGCTGCACCGCGCGGCGTACCTGCTGTACGCCCACCGGGAGCTGCTCGCCAAGCGCGGGGTGCTGATCGTCGGACCGGGCCCGGCCTTCCTGGGCTACATCGGCGGGGTGCTCCCGGCGCTCGGCGAGACGGGCGTGCTGCTGGCCACCCCGGGCGAGCTGTTCCCCGGTGTCCACGCCACCGGCGCCGACCTCCCGGGGGCGGCCGCGGTCAAGGGCCGGGCCGCGATGGCGGACGTCCTCGCGCGGGTCGTCGCGGACCGGCAGCGCCTGCCGGAAACCGTGCCGGCGGGCAGCGGCGAGGAGTACGACACGATCCCCGAACCCGCGCTGGAGATCGACCACGACGACTACGGAACCCTACTGCTGGACCGCACCATGGCGTACGAGGCACGGGACCGGGCCCGCGCCACCGGGCTGCCGCACAACCAGGCCCGTCCCGCCTTCGCCTTCCCGGTCATCGACGCGCTCACCGCGCAGCTCGCCGACCGGCTGGGCGCGGATCCGTACGGCGGCCCGAACCTGCTCGGCTCGGACGACATCGCCCAGCTCGGCAAGGAGATCGCGGTGAGCCCCGCCGTGCACGCGGCGATCGACTCGCTGTGGCCCCATCTCACCCCCCGGCAGCTGGTCGCCGACTTCCTCGCGGAGCCCACGCACCTGCCCGCGCACGAGGCCGAGCTGATCCGCCGCGCGCCGTCGCCGCGGCCGGACTGGACCCCGGCCGATGTGCCGCTGCTGGACGAGGCGGCGGAGCTGCTCGGTGAGGACGACAGCGCCCGGCGCGCCGCCGAGGAACGCGAGCGGCAGCGGCGCATCGCGTACGCGCAGGGGGTGCTGGACCTGTCGCAGGGCTCGGAGTCGTACGAGTTCGAGGACGAGGAGAACGAGTTCCTCGCGGCGCACGACATCATCGACGCCGAGCGGATGGCCGAGCGCCACGAGGAGGCCGATCACCGCAGCGCGGCCGAGCGGGCGGCGGCCGACCGCACCTGGGCCTTCGGGCACGTCATCGTGGACGAGGCGCAGGAGCTGTCGGAGATGGCCTGGCGGCTGCTGATGCGGCGCTGCCCGACCCGATCGATGACGCTGGTCGGAGATCCGGCGCAGACCGCCGACGAGGCGGGCTGCGGCTCGTGGGAGCGGATCCTCTCCCCGTACGTGGGCGGGCGCTGGGAGCTGGTCCGGCTGGGGGTCAACTACCGCACGCCGGCCGAGATCATGGAGGTGGCGGCGGCCGTACTGCGGGAGCTCGATCCCGGCTTCGAACCCCCGAAGTCGGTACGGGCCACCGGGACGCGGCCGTGGGCGCACGCGACCGGGGACCCGGCGCGGGCGGTCGCGGAGGCCGTGGAGCGGGAGCTGCCGGCCGAGGGGCGGCTCGCGGTGATCGCCCCGCGCGGGCTGCACGGGGCGCTGGCCGCCGTACTGCCGGGGGTACGGGAGGGCGCGGAGCCGGACCTGACCCGGGAGGTCGTCCTGCTGGATCCGCGCCAGGCCAAGGGGCTGGAGTTCGACACGGTGATCGTGGTGGAGCCGGCCGAACTCCAGCCCAGCGACCTGTACGTGGCGCTGACGCGGGCCACCCAGGCCCTCGGGGTGGTGCACACCCCCGGCCGGCTGCCGGAGGGGCTGGCGGCGGGGCTAGCGGCGGCTTCGGCGTCGGGCGGGTTGCTCAGGCGCTGACGACGAACGGGTCCCGCGGGTCGGTGCCCAGCGGGGCCGCGAGCCCGGCGAGGGCCCGCTCCAGGCCGTGCAGGTGGGCGAGCGCGGGCTCGGCGGCGGTGGTGGCCGCGGTGGCGTGCGCCGCCGTGTCGTCCGCGGTGGCGGGCTCGCCGCGGCGCCGTTCGTCCGCGGTCAGTGCCTCCACGGCCGCCTCGACGCGCCAGCAGGCCGCGGCGAGTCGGGCGTCGTGGCTCGCGTCGGGGTCGGCGGCGACGGCCACCAGCCCGCGCACCTCGCGGGCGCAGTCGTCCAGCAGCGCGATGACCTGGCCCGCGCGGGCCTTGCGGGCGCGGAACGGGCTGAGCGGGTGGACCAGCGGCGCGAGCGCCATCCGGACCCGGGCCAGCAGGGTCTCCAGCTCGGCCGCGTGGGGTGCGGGGTCCGCCGTCGGGGAGCCGGCCAGGCGGGCCGTGGCCTCGGCGGTGGCCGCGTGCACGCAGTGCAGGGCGCGCTGGATCCAGGCGTCGTTCGTGGCGTGGGTGGTGACCGGCAGCACGAGGACGACGGCCAGCGCGGCGCACACCGCGCCGACGGCCGTCTCCTCCAGGCGCAGCACGAGCAGGCTGGGATCCAGCACGCCCAGCAGTCCGTAGAGCAGTCCGGCCATCAGGGTGACGGCCAGGATCATCCAGCTGTAGGAGACCGCGGCCGTGTAGAAGATCACGAAGACGCATCCGGCGACCAGGACGGCGGTGGGCGCGGGCGCTCCGTCCAGCGGGATGGCGATCAGCACGCCCGCGGCCACGCCGACGACGGTGCCGAGCACGCGGCGAAAGCCGCGCACCAGGGTCTCGCCGCGCGAGGCGGTGTTGACGAAGATCCACCAGGCCGTGCCGACGGCCCAGTACCAGCGGTCCTCGGAGAGCACCTGGCCGATGGCGAGGGCGACGGCGCACGCGGCGGTGGCCTGGAAGGCCTGGCGCGTGGTGGGCCGGGCCAGGCCGCGCCCGGGCAGCGGCACCGGTGCGGCGGGCGGCGGGGTGCGCCGCTCGATGGGCCAGAGCAGGAACCGCACCGCGGCGCAGGCGCCGAGGGCCAGGCCCACGGCGGCGTACAGCTCGGGGAGCTGGGCGGGGACCGCGTGCAGGAACTGCGTGATGAAGAAGTTCATGAACGCGAAGATCCCGAGCGCGTGTCCGCGCGGGCCCCAGCGGCGGGCGTAGACCCCGCAGAAGACGACGAGGACGAAGGCCGCGTCCCGGGCGAGGGGCACCCCGTGCAGGGTGGTGGCGAGGGCCAGGACCGGGAATCCGGCGGCCGGCAGCAGGGCGGTGGTGACCGCCTGGCGGCGTACGGTCGCGTCGGTGACGGTGAAAAGGGCGAGCAGGGCCGCCAGTCCCCCGGTGATGGAGGCGGTCAGGGAGAGACCGCAGAGTTCGGCAAGGGCGACGGCGGCGGCGACGCCGATCACGGCGCGGGCCGAGTTCCTGAGTCTCATACGCCCCGGATCCGGAGCCACGAACATCCTCTTCACGGCGGTGTGCCGCCCCCCTCGAGTGGTGCGCGCCGGCCCGGCGCCGCCCGGGGGTGGTGGGCGGCGGACGGGCACGGCGAAGGCGCCGCGCTCCGGAACCGGCCTCGTTGCCGCCCGGCGCTGCGCGGCGCCGAAAGTACATGGATACGCCACAGATAAGCATCCGCGACGGCAATGGCTCAAGCGGGCCCCGGAGCACTGGACCATTGGCACAGTCGAGCCGCTGGATCTTCGGCCACGGGGATGCCAACGGACCGGGCCGGCAGGAAGGGGCCGGGTCAGTGCTCCGGGCCGCTCTCCGTCGGCACGCACAGGACGGGCACCGGGGAGAGGTGCAGGAGCTTGTGCGGGGTGCTGCCGAGGAGGGCGCCGCGGATCGGGCTGTCGCCCCAGCTGCCGACGATGATGACCCGGGCGTGGTGACGCTCGGCGGCGTCCAGCAGGGCCTGGGCCGGTTTCTCGTCGACCACCTCGACCGTCGACGGCACACCGGCCGCGTCGGCCGCTTCGACCGCGTGCGCGAGGGCGCTGCGGCCCGCCTGGCGGACGGCTTCCCGGTGGGCCCGGTACTCCTCGCCGGTGGCGCCGGGGGCGGCCGCGCCGTAGACGAGGACGAGGGGCTCGCCGAAGGCGGTGGCCACCTCCAGCGCCACGTTCAGGGCCCGTTCCGCGCCGGGCGACTCGTCGTATCCGAGGACGACGGACATCGGGGCTCCTCAGCGCTTCTTGCCGTGGACGAGTGCCGGGTCGGCGACGCCCCGCCGCTCCTGCCAGAACCGGCCGTCCCGCACCCGCCAGAAGCACATGACGAGCACGCCGACGACGGCGATCGCGATCCCGATGACCAGCGGCGGGCCGAGCCCGAACCAGGAGACGCCGCTGGCCGAGTTTTCGGGGTTGGACATGTCGTGGACCGACTCCACCAGCAGCCAGGCCAGCAGGCCGGCGCCGACCACCGGGCCGACTCCGATGAGCAGGAAGTTGTGCAGGTTCTCCAGCAGGTGGCGGCGGTAGTACAGGGCGCAGGCCAGGCCGGTGAGCGCGTAGTAGAAGGCGATGAGCAGGGAGAGCGCGGTGAGCGAGTCCAGGAGGGCGTTCTCGCTGATCTGGTTGACGGCGAGGTACCAGGCGATGGCGATGCCGGCCACCCACCAGGTGCTCACGTCCGGGGTCCGGAACCGCGGGTGGATGTGCGCGAGCGGCGGCGGCAGGGCGTGCCGGCGGGCCATGGACAGGGCGGTGCGGGAGGCGGGGATGATCGTGGTCTGGGTGGAGGCGAGCGCCGAGGTGCAGACGGCGAGGAGCACCACCCAGTCCCAGCCGCCCATGACCTCGTGGGCGAGGACGGCGAAGAGGGCCTCCTCCTCGCCCGCGTTCTCGGCGAGGAAGGCGGTGCCGGAGTAGCCGACGACCGCGAATCCCACGGACAGGTAGGTCACCAGGAGCACCACGGTCGACCAGATGCCGGCCTTGCCGGGGGCCGTCGCGGAGTTCTCGACCTCCTCGGTGAGGTTGACCGCGGACTCCCAGCCCCAGTAGATGAACACGCCGAGCAGCAGTCCGCCGGTGAGGGCGGCGCCACCGGCGCCGAAGGGGTTGAGCCAGCCGAAGGACGGTTCGAGCGAGTCGAGGGTGCTGGTGCCGGCGTAGATGCGGTAGATGGCCACGACGGCGAAGGCCAGCAGGCAGAACACCTGGGCGAGGATGAGGATGTCCTGGAGGTGGGCCGACAGTTCGGTGCCGATGACGCAGATGGCGGTCATCGCCAGGATCACTGCGACGGTGAGGCCCTGCCGGACGGCGTCGTTGGCGGCCCAGCTGTCGAGGCCGACGGCGAGCAGCCCGAAGTGGACGGCCACGTCGGCCAGCGAACCGATGACGAGCACTCCGGTCATCGCGATGGCCCAGCCGCCGAGCCAGCCCGCCCAGGGGCCCATGGCCCGGGTGACCCACGAGAAGGTCGTCCCGCAGTCCTGGTCGACCTTGTTGAGGTAGTAGAAGGCGGCGGCGATGAGCAGCATCGGCAGGAACGACGCCAGCATGATGCCCGGCGCGTAGATCCCGGCCAGGGCCACGATGGGGCCGATGACGGCGGCCAGCGAGTAGGCCGGCGAGGTCGAGTTCAGGCCGATGACGAGCGCGTCGAGGAAGCCGATCGCGTTGGCCTTGAGCCCCGCGTCCTGGATCCCCGCGTCCTGGATCCCCGTCCCGGGTTCCTCACCCGCACCGTCATGGACCATGTACGAAATGGTCACGCACCCGGCACCTGCGCGCGAGGCGGGCGGCCGCGGTCAGGGGCGGGTGTTCCAGCCCGCGATCACCGGGAGGCCGTGTTCCGTGGAGAGCACGCTGACGGTGCCGGTGCGCAGCAGGAACAGCCGGCCGGCGGCGGGTTCCAGGCCCAGGTAGCGGGCGGTGAGGACGCGCAGGAAGTGGCCGTGGGCGACGAGCACCACGTCGCCGCGGTCCGCGCGCAGGACGGGGGCGATCCGGGCCAGGGCGCGGTCCGCGCGGGCGCCCACCTGGGCGGCGCTCTCGCCGGGGTGCGCCGCGTCGCCGGGCGGAACGCCGTCGGTCCACAGGGACCAGTCGGGGGTGGTCCGCTGGATCTCGGCGGTGGTGATGCCCTCGTAGCCGCCGTAGTCCCACTCGTACAGGTCGGGGTCGGTGACTCCGCCCGCCAGGCCCGCGAGTTCGGCGGTGGCGACCGCCCGGCGCAGCGGGCTGGTGAGCACCAGGGCCGGATGCCGGTCCTTGAAGAAGGGGGCCAGGGAGATGGCCTCCTCGACCCCGCGTGCGGTCAGGGGCACGTCGGTGCGCCCGGTGTGCCGCCCATGGGCGCTCCAGGCCGTCTCGCCGTGCCTCACCAGCAAAAGATCACTCATCCTCGGGACCCTATGCCGTGCGGCATGTCGGCGCCGAAGGACCCCGGCGGGCGTGTCACTGTCGGGCCTCATGAAGGTGGGTGTGCACCGGGTGCGGCCGTCCCTGACGGGGCTGATGATCGTCCTGACCGTGGTCACCGGGCTGATCGAAGCGGTCAGCCTGCTCGCGCTCGGGCCGGTGTTCACCGCGATGCAGACCGGCAACGTGCTCTTCCTGGCGTTCGGGCTCGCGCGCCAGGGGAACCTGCCCGCGCTGTCGTCCGCGCTCTCGCTGGCGGCGTTCGCCGCCGGGGCCGTGTGCGGGGCGCGCCTGGAGTCGGCCACGGAGGCCCGCGGGCGGCGCTGGCTCGGGATCGGCCTGTACGCCGAGGCCGCGCTGCTCCTGACCGGCGCGGCCATCGGATGGAACGTGACGCCGCGGTACGGGGATCCGGCCGGCCCGCACCTGGCGGTGACGGGGCTGCTGGCGACGGCGATGGGCATCCGCACCGTGACGAGCATGCGGGTCAACCTGCCCGGCGTGCCGACGACCCTGATCACCCGGTCCATGACCGCACTGATCGGCAGCTCGGCCCTGGGGCGGGACAGCGCCTTCGGCTACGGAACGGGCGCCTGGGCCCGCCGTGCCTTGGCCGTACTGGCGATGTTCACGGGCGGGCTGGCCGGGGCGCTGCTGATCCGGGCGGGGTGGGCCGTGGGCGAGCTGCTCGTGCCCGCCGCCGCCGTGGTGCTGGCGGTGGCCGTCGCGCACCGCACCCTGCCCCGGCTGCACACCCACTGATTGCCGAGTGCACGTGCTGCGCTCTCGATTCGATGCACGAACGCTGCGAGTTTCCCCGAGGGCGGCGGGCGGACGAGGGTCGGTCCATGGACGGCACAGGGGTCGAACGGCCCGAGGGGTCCGCAGGGCCCGATGAGCGCGTCGTGGCCGGATTCGTGGCCGGGGACGACGCCTGCGTGGAGGCGGTCTACCGGCACTGGCGGCCGCTGGTCCACTCCCGCGCGCGGAGGGCACTGGGCGACGAGCGGGAGGCCGAAGACGTCACCCAGCAGGTGTTCCTCGCGGCCTGGCACGGGCGCTGCGGCTACCGGCCGGGGCCGGGCGGGCTGGGTGCCTGGCTCGGCGGGATCACCCGGCACAAAGTGGCCGACGCCCTGGAGGCGAGCGCACGCGGAGTACCGGGGGCGCGGCGGGGTGCGGCGCTCCCGGGTCGGGGCGGATCCGGTGCATGGCCGCGGAGACGTGCCAGGAGAGGAGGTGCTCCACCTCCACGTAACGCTCCCCCGCCGAGGCCCATGTGCGGCCCACGACGTGCAGGGTCGGGGCGATGATCTCCTCCCACGCGGTGACCAGGCCGTGTTCCGCGAGGGCGGTGTCCAGCAGTTCGGCCACGGACGGCGCGTCCAGTCGTACGGCGGCACGTGCGAGCCCCCGGCACTCCGGGCGGACCTCCCCGAGGGGAAGGGGACCGGGCCCGCCCGGCGCCGGTCCCGCCGCCCGGGATCCGGCGCGGGCGGCGGGTGCCGCGTCCCGCGCTGCCCGCGCCGCCGCGGCCGGGGGCACGCCCCGTGCGGTGAGCCGGCACATCAGCTCCAGCCGGGCGATGTCCTGCGGGGTCCAGCGGCGGTGGCGTCCGTCCTCGCGCCGGGCGGGACCGATGGCGTACCGGCGCTCCCAGGAGCGCAGCGTGGTCGGCGACACCCCGAGGTGCCGGGCGACGGCGCCGGTGCTGAGCGCGGCGGCGGGGAGGCCCGGCGGGGGTTCGGGCCGTGGCGGGGGCTGCGGCGGGGGCTGCACCCGCACACGGTACGACGGGCCGCGGGCGGCGGCGCTCACCCACGGCTCACCCGCTCCGCCGCCCGTGCCGGAAGCGGTCGAGCCCGTCGGCGAGCCCCACCACCGGATCGGGGTAGTCGTAACGGGCGCGCTCCGGGCCCGGCAGCCGCCACGGCTCGTGGACGAGCGGAGCGGCCAAGCCGGCGAGCTCGGGCACCCAGCGGTGCACGTACCGGCCCTGCGGGTCGTAACGCAGGCCCTGCCGGACCGGGTTGAGCACCCGGTTGGGGCGGGTGTCGGTGCCCGTGCCCGCGACCCACTGCCAGTTCAGCTGGTTGTTGGCGAGGTCCCCGTCGACCAGGAGGTCCAGGAAGTGGCGTGCTCCGGTCCGCCAGTCGATGTACAGGGTCTTGGTCAGGAAGCTCGCGGCGAGCAGCCGGCCGCGGCCCGGCATCCATCCTTCGTGGCGCAGCTGGCGCATGGCGGCGTCGACCACGGGGTATCCGGTGCGGCCGTCCTTCCAGGCCTCGGTCTCCTCCTCGGCGGCGGGGCCGGTGCGCCAGCGGTCCTGGCGGGCGCGGTAGTCCTCGGTGGCCGCCTCCGGGCGGGCGGCGAGCACCTGGTGGTGGAAGTCGCGCCAGCACAGCTGGCGGACGAAGGCCTCGGCGCCGGGGCCGCCGACGGAACGGGCCCGGTGGACGGCCTCGGTGGCCGAGAGGGTGCCGAAGTGCAGGTGCGGGGAGAGCCGGGAGGTGGCGTCCCCGGCGAGGTCGTCGTGGCTGTCCGCGTAGCGGGTGACTCCGGAGCGCAGCCAGCGCGCCATGAGCCGCCGGGCCTCGGTCTCGCCGCCCCGGGCGAGGCCCGGGGAGGTCCCGGTGAGGGAGCCGCGTGCCGGCAGTGGCTCCGAGCCGACGCCTTCGGGGAGCCGGATGGTGCGGGGTGCGGCGGCGAGGGAGCGCGGGGGCAGTTCGGCCCAGCGGCGGAAGTAGGGCGTGAAGACGGCGTAGTGATCGGAGCCGGCCGGGTGCACGGCCCCGGGCGCGACGGCGGTGATGACCGTCTCGTGCACGTAGAGCCGCCGGCCCTCGGCTTCGAGGGCGCCGCGCAGCCGTTCCTCGCGCGCCTGGGCGTACGCGCTGACCCCGGCGGCCATGTGGACCTCGTCGGCGTCGGTCTCCCGGACGAGGGCGCACACCTCGGCGACGGCGTCCCCGGAACGGATCACGAGGCGGGCGCCGCGTGCGCGCAGTCCCGCGTCGAGGTCGGCGAGGCAGTCGGCGAGGAAGGCCTGCCGGTTGGGCGGGGCGAAGCCGGCGGCCGCGACGGCGCGGTCGCGGACGAACAGCGGGACCACCCGGTCGCAGGAGGACATGGCCGCGCGCAGCGGCGGATGGTCGTGCAGGCGCAGGTCGGAGGTGTACAGGACCACCGCGACGTTCATGTTCTCGCTCCGCGTCAGGGTCGGTGAGGAAGGTTGTCGTGGGGTACTTCGCCGGCCGGGGTCGCCGTGGATGCGCTGTCGCCCTCGGCGGAGTGGCCCGCGGCGCTGTCCTGGCGTTCGGCGGCGCGGGCGATGTTGCGGGCCATCCCGCCGAAGACCACGGCGTGGAAGGGAGACACGCTCCACCAGTAGAGGTGGCCGAGGAGCCCGTGCGGGTGGAACAGCGCCCGTTGCCGGTAGCGGGCCCGGCCCGTCTCCGGGCAGGGGTCGGCGCGCATCTCCAGCCAGGCCAGGCCGGGCAGCCGCATCTCGGCGCGCAGCCGCAGCAGCCGGCCGGATTCGATTTCCTCCACCCGCCAGAAGTCGAGGGAGTCGCCCACGCGCAGGCGGGCGGCGTCGCGGCGGCCGCGGCGGATGCCGACTCCGCCGACGAGCCGGTCGAGCCAGCCCCGTACCGCCCAGGCCAGCGGGAAGGAGTACCAGCCGTTCTCCCCGCCGATGCCCTCCACGACCCGCCACAGCGCACCGGGTGAGGCCGTCACGGCCAGCTCCCGGCGGTCGGTGTAGAGGCTGCCGCCCGCCCAGTCGGGGTCGGTGGGCAACGGGTCGCTGGGCGCGCCCGGCACGGAGGCGGAGGACCAGCGGGTGGTCACGTCGGCCTCCCTGATCCGCTGGAGGGCGAGCGAGAGGGCCCGGTCGAAGCCGATCGGCGCTCCGGGCGGGTCGGGGACGTACCGGGCGATGTCGTGCTCCGCGCAGACCACCTCGTGGCGCAGGGACTCCGCGAGGGGCCGGGCCAGCGCCCGCGGCACGGGGGTGACGAGGCCGATCCAGTGGCTGGACAGCCGGGGGGTGAGCATCGGGACGCGCAGGATGAGCCGGTGGGGCAGCTCGGCCACCGCGGCGTAGCGGCGCATCATCTGCTCGTACGTCAGCACGTCCCGGCCGCCGATGTCGAAGGCCCGGTTCACCTCGGGCGGCATGGTGGCGCTGCCGACGAGGTAGCGCAGGACGTCGCGGACGGCGATGGGCTGGCAGCGGGTGCCGACCCAGCTGGGGGTCACCATGACGGGCAGCCGCTCGGTGAGGTAGCGCAGCATCTCGAAGGAGGCGGAGCCGGAGCCGATGATGACGGCGGCGCGCAGGACGGTGGCCGGTACGGCCCCGGCGAGGAGGATCTCGCCGACCTCGGCGCGGGAGCGCAGGTGCGGGGAGAGCCGGCGGACGGGGATTCCGGACGGGGTGAGTCCGCCGAGGTAGACGATGCGGCGGACGCCGGCGGCGTGGGCCTGTTCGGCGAAGATCCGGGCGGCGGCGCGGTCGCGTTCCTCGAAGCCGGAGCCCCCGCCGAGGGCGTGCACGAGGTAGTAGGCGACGTCGATGCCCTCCAGGGCGGCGGCCACGGACCGCGGGTCGGTGGCGTCACCGCGGACGATCTCGGTCCGCTCGGCCCAGGGGTGGTCGCGCAGCTTCTCCGGGGAGCGGGCCAGGCAGCGGACGCGGTGGCCCGCGTCGAGGAGTTCGGGCACCAGTCGCCCGCCGATGTAGCCGGTGGCTCCGGTGACCAGGCAGTTCAGACCCGTCATGGCTGTCTCCGCTCCTTGTGGACCGTCCGGGGAGGGGGTCCCGTACGGGATTCCGGCGGGGCGCTGCGATCGGATGCGCGCGAGCGGGCAGCGTCCGGCGGAACTGAGCCATTGGTACAGTCACGGCATGGCGGTGGACGAGCTCGACACCCGGATCCTGCGCCTGCTGATCGAGCAGCCGCGCACCAGCGTCCGCGAGTACGCCCGGATCCTCGGCGTCGCGCGGGGCACGCTTCAGGCCCGGCTGGACCGGCTGGAGCGCACCGGCGTGATCACCGGAACCGGGCCGGTGCTCTCCCCCGCGGCGCTGGGACACCCGGTGCTGGCCTTCGTGCACATCGAGGTCACCCAGGGACATCTGGACGACGTGGGTGAGGCGCTGGCCGCCGTACCGGAGATCATCGAGGCCTTTTCGATCACCGGCGGCGGAGACCTGCTGACCCGCGTGGCGGCCCGGGACAACGCGCACCTGGAGGACGTGATCCAGCGGCTGATCCGGCTTCCGGGCGTGGTCCGCACCCGCACGGAGGTCGCCCTGCGCGAACGGGTACCCCACCGGCTGCTGCCCCTGGTCGAGTCCGTGGGGAGGGCGGCCCGCAAAGCCTGACAGGATGGCTGGGACAGGACACAACCGGCAGGACGGGCACAACGGATGATTTCCGTCATATTCGATCTCGACGGCACCCTCGTGGACAGTGAGCCGAACTACTTCGAGTCCGGCCGCCGCACCCTGGAGCGGCACGGAGTTCCCGATTTCACCTGGGAGCAGCACGCCCGTTTCATCGGCATCGGCACGCTGGAGACGCTGGAGATCCTGAAGGACCGGTACGGGATCCCGGCGCCGGTCGAGCAGCTGCTCGCCGAGCAGAACTCCGCCTACCTGGAGCTGGCGCGCACCCGGACCGAGGTCTTCCCGCAGATGCGGAAGTTCGTCGAGCGGCTGCACGCCGAGGGCGTGCCGATGGCGGTGGCGTCCGGCTCCTCGCGCGAGGCGATCGACGCCGTACTGGCGGGCACCGGCCTGGACGAGCTGCTGACCACGGCGGTCTCCGCCGAGGAGGTGGCGCACGGCAAGCCCGCGCCGGACGTGTTCCTGGAAGCGGCCCGCCGGCTGGGCGCCGAGCCGGCCGACTGCGTGGTCTTCGAGGACGCGGCGCCGGGCGCGCGGGCCGCCCACGCGGCGGGCATGGACTGCGTGGCGATCCCGTACGTGACGGACACCGCGCACGACCCGGCCTTCGCGGCCGCCGGGCTGCTCTTCGCGGGCGGACAGCCGGAGTTCAGCGCGGACGCGGCGCACGACTGGCTGACGGCGCGCCGGACCGGCTGACGCGTCGCCGGACGCATCGCGCCCGCGTCGCCGATCGGATCGCCGGACGGTCCTCGGACCGCCCTCGGACGGATCGCCGGGCCGGTCGCCCGGCCACGGCGCACCCATGTGAAACGGCTCGGTCCGGCCTCTGGTGCCCTGCGGGGGCTGCTGTCACCATGCCTGCGTGACCGCGACCCTGCCCACGGGCGCCCGGAACGGCGGACCGCGCCGGTGGCCCCTGCTCGGGAACCTGCCCGCCTTCGCCCGCGATCCACTGGCCTTCTTCGAGTCCTTGCGCGACGACTACGGAGACTGGGTGCCCTGGTCGCTCGGCCCGCGGCGCAACATACTGGTCTCCCGGCCCGAGCACGCCGGTGAACTGCTGGGCGCCGTCGAGTCCACCTTCACGCCCATGGAACTGGGCTGGGCGTTCCACCAGTTGCTGGGCGACGGGGTGGTCGTCGCGACCGGCGACGACTGGCGGCGCAAACGGGCGCTGGTCCAGCCCGCCGTGCGGCCGCACCAGGTGGCCGCGTACGCAGCCACGATGGTGGAGTGCGCGGACGCGCTGGCCGGGAGCTGGCGCGAGGGCGCGCGGATCGACGTGCACAAGGAGATGGCCCGGCTCACCCAACGGATCGCGGTGCGCACGCTGTTCGGGAGTGACGTCGCCGGCCGGGAGGCGCCCATCAGCGCGGCCATGGCCACGGCGCAGCGGGAGCTGGGGGCGGAGTTCAGGGGGCTGACGCTGTTCCTGCCGCCGTGGGTGCGCACTCCGGGGCGGCGCCGGATGCGGGAGGCCGTGGCGGTCCTCGACCGGGAGATCAAGCACGTCATACGGGAGCACGAGGCGGCATCGGCCGCCGGCGCGCAGCGGGACGACCTGCTGAGCCGGCTGCTCGCGGCCCGCGACGAGCACGGCCGCCCACTGTCCCGCAAGGAGTTGCGGGACGAGTCGATCACCCTCTACATCGGCGGCCACGAGACCACCTCGACCACCCTGACCTGGGCCTGGCAGCTGCTGTCGGGGGCGCCCGAAGCGCGGGCCCGGCTGACGCAGGAGCTGGACCGGGTGCTCGGCGGACGGCTGCCGACGTACGACGACTACGCGCGGCTGCCCTGGACCCGGCAGGTGGTCAAGGAGGCGCTGCGGATCTATCCGCCGATCTGGCTGATCTCGGCGGTGGCCGCGGAGGGCGCGAGCATCGGCGGGCGGTGCCGGCGGGGACGGGGGTGTGGACCAGCCCCTGGTCGATGCACCGGGACGAGCGGTGGTTCCCGGACCCGGAGGCCTTCCGCCCCGAGCGGTGGGACGCGGACGCCCCGCATCCGGTGCCGGACCACGCCTGGTTCCCCTTCGGCGGCGGCCCGCGGGCGTGTCTGGGGGCGCGGTTCGCGCTGGTGGAGGCCGCGCTCGTACTGGCCGTGCTGGGACAGCGGTTCCACCTGGACAGCGGGACCGAGCGGGCGGGGGTCTTCCCCGGGCTCACCCTGCAGCCGAAGACCCGGGTGCCGGCGACTCTGGTGGCGCCCTGAGGTGTACGGGAAGATCCCGCACCCCTCGCGAGTTAGTAGAACCGTGAACGAAATCTCGCGGGACGTGGACGTGGTCGTCATCGGGGCCGGGCAGGCGGGCCTGTCCAGCGCCTACCACCTCGCCCGGACGGGGATCGAACACGTGGTCCTGGACCACGCGCCCCGCCCGGGCGGGGCGTGGCAGTTCCGCTGGCCCTCCCTCACCTACGCCAAGGTCCACGGGATGCACGCCCTGCCCGGCATGGAGCTGACGGGCGCGGACGCGCTGCGGCCGTCGTCCGAGGTGATCGGGGCGTACTTCGCCGCCTACGAGGACCGCTTCGACCTGCGCGTACGGCGTCCCGTGGACGTCTCTGCCGTACGGGAGGCAGACGCGGGGCGGCTGCGGGTGGAGTCCTCGGACGGCATCTGGTCGGCCCGGGCCCTGATCAACGCCACCGGGACCTGGGACCGGCCGTTCTGGCCGCGCTACCCCGGCCAGGAGGTCTTCCGCGGCCGCCAGCTGCACACCGCGAACTACCCGGGGCCGCAGGAGTTCACCGGGGCGCGGGTCATCGTCGTCGGCGGCGGCACCTCGGCGGTGCAGCACCTGCTGGAGATCGCCGAGGTGGCGGCGGAGACCACCTGGGTGACCCGGCGGCCCCCGGTCTTCCGCGACGGGAGCTTCGGCGAGGCCGAGGGCCGGGCCGCGGTGGCCCTGGTGGACGAGCGGGTGCGCCGGGGACTGCCGCCGCAGAGCGTGGTCAGCGTGACGGGACTCCCGCTGAACGAGGCCGTCCGGGCCGGGCTGGCCTCGGGGGTGCTGGAGCGGCGCCCCGTGTTCGAGCGCATCACCGCCACGGGCGCCGTCTGGGCGGACGGGAGCCGCATGGACGCGGACGTCATCCTGTGGGCCACCGGATTCCGCGCGGCCGTCGACCACCTGGCGCCGCTGCGCCTGCGCGAGCCGGGCGGCGGCATCCGGGTCGAGGGGACCCGGGCCGTGCGCGACGAGCGGATCCACCTGGTCGGCTACGGCCCGTCGGCCTCGACCATCGGCGCCAACCGGGCGGGCGGCGCCGCGGCCCGCGAGATCCGCCGGCTCCTGGCCCGCGAGCGGGTGGGCGCGCCGGCGCTCTGACAAGGCATCGGGCTTCAGGCCGTCCCGAGCAGCGCTATGGCGAACTCCCGGGCCGGGGCGCCCGCCTCGCGGGCGGCCTCGTCCGCGTACACGTAGCCCGTCCCGTTGCGCACCTCCACGACGGGCTCGGTCCAGGGCTCGGAGTCGTCCGGGACGAAGACGTGCGACCGGCGCAGCTCCGCGTCGTAGACCAGGAGCGAGACGATGTCGTACAGCCATTGGCCGATCTCGCTGTGCCCCTGGCGCGGGTGGTCGAAGGGGCCGCCGAGCCGGATGACGAAGTAGCGCCCGTCCTGCCAGTGGCCGCCGTGGTCCAGCCACTCGCCCTCCGCCACCGGGACGCCGTCCACCCACAGCCGTGCCTCGGCCGGACCGCCCCGCAGCAGGAGCGCCGCGCGGTGGCGGTCGTCGGGCGTGAACTCCACCCGGATCTCGTGCCGGCTCCAGAGGTCGAGGAAGGAGGTGCACGCGCCGGGCTCCCAGCCGCGGTGGCGCGGGGTTTCCCCGTCGGGAACCGGGAGCGGGTCCAGCGAGCAGACCTCGGGAGTGGCGCAGGCCCGGTCCACGCGGCGGTTGCAGCCGAGCCCGAGCGCCGCGATGTCGCGCGGCGAGGCCAGGGACAGCAGCTCGCCCAGGCGCTCCAGGTAGCGGTCCGCGCCGACCAGGTCGGTGAGGTCGGCCTCGTCGAACCACCACAGCAGCAGGTCGACCCCCGTCGGCGAACGGGCCAGCCAGTCCTGCCACGCGGGCCTGTCGCGGCCCCATCGCGCGGCCAGGCGGTCGCGCACGGCGCGCTCGGCGGCCGCGGCGGCCACGGCGGCCCCCTCCACCGGCGATGGCGCGTCCGATGTCTCACCGTCCGCTGGTTGCGCGTCCCGTGGTTGCACCTCCGGGGGTTGCGCTTCCGGTGCGCTGTTCTTCGCCCGTTTCGTCTTCCACGACCACTTCACGGCTCGGCCCCCTCGGTCCACGCACCGGCAGGCCGCCGACCGTAGAGCCGGATTCGGGTCGGCCGCCCGTCATTTCCCGGCGGCGGGGCCCGCGTTGGCGCGGATCCGGTTGAACTCCGCCACGTGCTTCTTGTGTTCCTCGTAGGTCGCCGAGAAGCGGGTGTCCCCCGGCTTGACGGTGACGAAGAACAGCCAGTCGCCGGGCGTCGGCGCGACCGCGGCGGCCATGGCCTGCAGCCCCGGGCTGTCGATCGGTGTGGGCGGCAGTCCCTGGCGTTCGTAGGTGTTGAAGGGGCTGTCGATCCGGGTATCGCTCAGCTTGGTGTCCACCGTGCTGCGGTTCAGCGCGTAGTTGATGGTGGAGTCCATCTGGAGCGGCATCGACTTCGCCAGCCGGTTGTGCACCACCCGTGCGACCTTGCCCATGTCGGTGCGGTTCTCGGCCTCCGCCTCGATGACGCTGGCGAGGGTGGCCGTCTGATACGGGGTCATCCCGTGGGCCTTGCCGCCGTCCGCGACGGCCCTGGTGGCGAGCTTCTGGTTCGCCGTCCGCACCATGTACGCGAGGAGCGTGGCCGGGGTGGACTTCGAGGTCACCGGGTACGTCGCCGGGAAGAGGTAGCCCTCCGGATTGCCCTTGGCCTCCGCGGGCAGCTCCAGCCCGGCGGTGGCCACCGCCGTCTTCGTGGAGCCCGGCGGGAGGTTCAGTTCGCGGTCGATCGCTGCGTACACCTGCGGGGCCCGCCAGCCCTCGGGGATCACCAACTGGCGTGGCTTCTCCGGCGCTTCCTCACCCCGCAGCATCGGGATCAGGGCTGCCGCACTGAGCGCGAGCAGCGTGCCGATGAGGAGCGCCAGCCGGCCCCGGCGGGTGAGCCGGGAACGGCGCTGTGGCGGCCGGTACTCATGACGCATATCGGAACATTAACCCGCGAAACGTCAGTTTTCCGATATTCCGCCCGTACGCCGGTCATACGGTCACACATTCACCGGAGCCAGCTGAACGCCCTCGGGAGGCTCCGGCGCCAGCGCGGCGTCCCGGTCCCTGCGCACCAGGGCCGCGTACCGGCCGTCGGCCTTGAGCAGTTCCTCGTGGGTGCCGCGCTCGGCTATGCGGCCCCCGTCCAGGACCACGATCTGGTCGGCATCGCGGACGGTGGAGAGGCGGTGCGCGATGGTGATGGTCGTCCGCCCCGCGGAGAGGTTGTCGATGGCCTGCTGGACGGCGTGTTCGGTGCGGGTGTCGAGGGCGCTGGTGGCCTCGTCGAGGATCAGCACCGGCGGGTCCCGGAGGATCGTGCGGGCGATGGCCAGGCGCTGCTTCTCGCCTCCGGAGAACCGGTAACCGCGCTCGCCGACCAGGGTGTCGTACCCGTCGGGCAGCGACGAGATGTGGTCGTGGATCTGGGCCGCGCGGGCCGCTTCGGCTATCTCCTCGTCGGTGGCGTCGGGCTTGGCGAAGCGCAGGTTGTCCGCGACCGAGGCGTGGAACAGGTAGGTCTCCTGGGAGACCACGCCGATGGAGCGGGCCAGCGAGTCGAAGTCGAGGTCGCGCACGTCGACCCCGTCGAGGGCGACCCGTCCGCCGGTCACGTCGTAGAGCCGGGGCACGAGGTAGCTGAGGGTGCTCTTGCCGGAGCCGGTCGGGCCGACCACGGCGAGGGAGCCGCCCGCCGGGACGGTGATGTCGATCCCCGTGAGGGTCGGACCGTTCTTGGCGTCGTACTCGAAGTGCACGTCCTCCAGCGTGATCTCACCCTTGGCCCGGTCCAGCCGGACCGGGTCCGCGCGCTCGGTGATGTCCACCGGCAGGTCGAGGTACTCGAAGATGCGGGCGAACAGCGCGAGCGAGGTCTGTATCTGCACGCCGGTCGACAGCAGGCTCACGGCGGGCCGGAAGAGGCCCTGCTGAAGGGTGACGAAGGCGACGAGGGTACCGACGGAGAGCGAGGGCGCACCCGTCTGGAGGGCCATGCCGGCGGCCCAGTAGATGAGCGCGGGCATCGCGGCCATGACGATGCCGATGGTGGACATCCGCCAGCGTCCGGCCATGCTGGAGCGCACCTCGAGGCCGACGAGCTTCTCGGACTCCTCGGAGAAGGCCGAGGTGAGGGAATCGGAGCGGCCCATGGTGCGGCCCAGCAGGATGCCGCTCACCGAGAGCGACTCGGTGACCGTCGCGGCCATGGCGGCCATCTGCTTCTGGCGCTTCATGGTGATCTTCTTGCGCTCGCGGCCGACCCGCCGGCTGATCCACACGAAGATGGGCAGCAGGGCCAGCGAGACGAGGGTGAGCCGCCAGTCGAGCGCGAGCATGGCGACCACGGAGGCCACGACGGCCGTCAGGTTCGAGACGAGCGAGGTGGCGGTGGAGGTGACGGTGGCCTGCATGCCGCCGATGTCATTGGCGATGCGGGACTGCACCTCGCCGGTGCGCGTCCGGGTGAAGAAGGCCAGCGGCATCCGCTGGAGCTGCGCGTAGACGGCGGTGCGCAGGTCGTGCATGACGCGCTGACCGACCGTGGTGGAGATCAGCGTCTGGAGCACGCCGAAGACGCTGGTGACCACGGCGGTGAGGATCATGCCGAGCGCGAGCAGGCTGAGCAGCCCGGTGCGGCCCTGCGGGATCGCGACGTCGAGGATCTCCTTGAGCAGGAACGGCGAGGCGACGCCGACCAGCGAGGAGGCGGCGACCAGCAGGCCGACGACGGCGAGCCGGCCACGGTAGGGCCGGAAGAGTCCCACGATGCGGCGCAGCTCGCGCGGCTGCTCGGCCGGGGCGGGGCGATCGGGGTCGAGGGGATCTTTCGATGGCGTCCACTTCGGTTCGTCGTGATGCATGGGCACCCTCTCGGGGTCGGGAGTCAAGACCATTGGAGCATAGGTCATTGTTACCTATGCTCACAATGAGCGGCATCCTGATATTGTTCCCGGCATGAGCTCCGCCTCCGACACCGATCGCCTCCTCGCCGAACAGCTGCTGCGCCTGACACGCAGGCTCCACCGAATCCAGAAGCGGCACATGGAGCCGCTCGGGATCACTCCCGCCCAGGGTCGGCTGTTGCGCCTCGTCTCGCACTACGAGGGCGACCAGGCACCCCGAATGGCGGATCTCGCCGCGCGCCTGGAGGTCGTCCCCCGCGCCGTGACCACCCTCGTGGACGGCCTGGAGGCCGCCGAGTGCGTGCGCCGCGCTCCCGACCCCGCCAACCGGCGCGTCATCAGGATCGAGCTCACCGACACCGGCCGCGCCACGCTGCGCCGGCTGCGCAGCGCGCGAACCGACGCGGCGGAGGAGATCCTGGCTCCGTTGACCGCCGACCAGCGCGAGGTGCTCGGCGGCCTGCTGAACGCCCTGTCGGACGCCCCGGCGGAGCGCACCTGCTGAGTAGGCCGGCCACACCTGCGCCGGCCGCGAGTGAGGCGAGGGGTCGCACATGCCGCTGCTGGAACCGAAGCCGGGGGCCCTGCGCCCGCACAGCGTCAGCGGCCCCTCCCCCGACCGGGTCCCCGGGCACCGGGCGGCCGGCACACCGGAGCCGTTGCGCACCGAGCTGGCCGAGCTGCTCGGCGCCGAGAAGGTGCTGTGGAAGGTCTCCGACCTGGTCCGCTACGCCTCCGATGCCTCGCCCTACCGCTTCGTGCCCCAGGTCGTGGTCATCGCCGAGGACATCGACGACGTCTCCGCGGTCCTCTCGTACGCCCACGGCCGACAGCGCGAGGTCGTCTTCCGCGCCGCCGGGACCTCGCTCAACGGCCAGGCCCAGGGCGAGGACATCCTGGTCGACGTACGCCGCCACTGGGCCGGGATCGAGGTGCTGGACGGGGGCCGGCGGGCCCGGATCCGCCCCGGCACCACCGTGCTGCGGGCCAATGCCGCCCTCGCCCGCCACGGCCGGATCCTGGGCCCCGACCCGGCCAGCGCCATCGCCTGCACCCTCGGCGGGGTCGTCGCGAACAACGCGTCCGGCATGACGGCGGGCACCACGAGGAACTCGTACCGCACGCTCTCCTCCCTCACCTTCGTCCTGCCCGGCGGCACCGTCGTGGACACGGCCGACCCGCTGGCCGACGAGGAGCTGGCGCGCGCCGAACCGGCCCTGTGCCACGGGCTG
Organism: Streptomyces sp. NPDC030995; assembly: GCF_055571215.1. Classification (NCBI taxonomy): domain Bacteria; kingdom Bacillati; phylum Actinomycetota; class Actinomycetes; order Kitasatosporales; family Streptomycetaceae; genus Streptomyces; species Streptomyces sp. NPDC030995. The sequence continues at coordinate 239,140 of NZ_JBVIFS010000005.1, read as the reverse complement.
ATGGAGATCAAGAAGGAGATCGAGGCCGACCCCGGGCTGGTCGCCCGGATCCGCGCCAAGTACGAGATCAAGAACACCACCGGCTACCGCCTCGACGCCTACCTGGACGGCAACACCCCCGTCGAGATCCTGCGGGGGCTCATGGTCGGCTCGGAGGGCACCCTCGGCTTCATCTCCGAGGTCGTCTTCGACACCCTCCCGCTGGAGCGGGAACTCTGCTCCGCCCTGCTGTTCTTCCCCTCGCTGCCCGCGGCCGCCGCGGCCGTGCCGCTCTTCAACGAGGCGGGCGCCCTCGCGGTCGAGCTGATGGACGGCAACACCCTGCGCGCCTCGGTCAGCGTCGCGGGTGTTCCCGCCGACTGGGCGGACCTGCCCCGGACGACGACCGCGCTGCTCGTGGAGTTCCGGGCGCCGGACGAGGCCGGCCGGGACGCCTGTGCGCGCCGGGCGACGGCGGCCCTCGCCGGGCTCGAACTGGTCGCGCCGGTGGCCTCCGTCACCAATGCCTTCACCAGCGACCCGCAGACCGTGGGCGGCTACTGGAGGGCCCGCAAGGCCTTCGTCACCGCCGTGGGCGGAGCCCGCGCCCCCGGCACCACCCTGATCACCGAGGACTTCGCGGTGCCGCCGTCCCGGCTGGCCGAGGCCTGCGAGGCGCTCCTCGAGCTCCAGGCCGAGCACGGCTTCGACGCGGCCGTCGCCGGTCACGCCGCCCACGGCAACCTGCACTTCCTGCTCGCCTTCGACGCCGCCGACCCCGCCGACGTCGAGCGGTACGGAGCCTTCATGGAGGCCTTCTGCCGGCTCACCGTGGAGCGGTTCGACGGCTCCCTGAAGGCCGAGCACTCCACCGGCCGCAACATGGCCCCCTTCCTGGAACTGGAATGGGGCGCCCGGGCCACCGAGCTGATGTGGCGCACCAAGCGGGTCGTCGACCCGGACGGGGTGCTCGCCCCGCGCATCCTCCTCGACCGCGACCCGCAGGCCCACCTGCGCGGCCTGAAGACGATCCCGCGGGTGGAGGCGGTGGCCGACCCGTGCATCGAGTGCGGCTTCTGCGAACCGACCTGCCCCAGCGAGGACCTGACGACCACTCCCCGCCAGCGGATCGTGCTGCGCCGCGAGATGATGCGCCAGCAACCGGGCTCCCCCGTCCTGGACGGGCTGCTCCGCTCCTACGGCTACGACGCGGTCGACACCTGTGCGGGCGATTCCACCTGCAAGCTCGCCTGCCCGGTCGGCATCGACACCGGCGCGCTGATGAAGGACTTCCGCCACCGCCGGCACAGTGCGCGCGAGGAGCGCGCCGCCGCACTGGCCGCGCGGCGGTTCAAGACCGTCGAGGCCGCCGCCCGGCTGGCCGTGGCCGCCGCCGACACGATCACCCGGCGGGTCGGGGACGGAGTCCTCACGGCGGTGACCGGGGCCGCGCGCAGGGCCGTACGCCCCGACCTGGTGCCGCGGTGGCTGCCGCAGATCCCCGGCGCCGCCGCCCGGAAGCTGCCGCCGACGCGGCGGGTGGGCGCGGCCGCCGTGTACTACCCGGCCTGCGTGAACCGGATCTTCGGCGGCCCGGAGGGCCGGCCCGGCCCCTCCCTGCCCGAGGCCGTGGTGGCCGTGTCGGAGCGGGCCGGGAAGCCGGTCTGGATCCCCCGGGACGTGATCGGTACCTGCTGCGCGACGATCTGGCACTCCAAGGGCTACGAGGCGGGGACCCTGGTGATGGCCAACCGGATCGTCGAGGCGGCCTGGGGCTGGACCGCCGGCGGGCGGCTGCCGCTGATCGTCGACGCCTCCTCCTGCACGCTGGGCATCGCGCACGAGGTGGTCCCGTACCTGACGCGGGACAACCGGGCGCTGCACGCGGAGTTGCGGATCGTCGACTCGGTCGTGTGGGCCGCGGAGGAGCTGCTGCCACACCTGGAGATCCGGCGGACGGCGGGTTCGGCCGTGCTCCATCGCACCTGCTCGATGCGGCACTTGGGCGACGAGGCGCAGCTGCGGGCGGTCGCCGAGGCGTGCGCGGACGAGGTGGTGGTCCCGGACGACGCGGGCTGCTGCGCCTTCGCGGGTGACCGGGGCATGCTGCATCCGGAGCTGACGGCCTCGGCGACGGCGCGCGAGGCGGCGGAGGTGACCGCGCGGGCCTTCGACGCGCACCTGTCTGCGAACCGGATGTGCGAGGTGGGCATGGACCGGGCGACGGGGCGCGCCTACTACTCGGCCCTGCTCGAACTGGAGCACGCCACCCGCCCTTGAGCGCCGGTGTGCGCGACCCGTCTGACCAGGCACTCGGTCACGGGCGAGATCCGCAAACCCCACTGCGGCGGGCCGTTGTCCAGGGAAAATCGATTGCCCGGGGCCGGTCCGGAAGGCGAACCTTGCACGGTTTGGACCACTCGACCAGTCATGGGGCGTCATGCAGATCAGCGATCTTCCGTATCCGGATCCAGGGGTACCCGACGCTCGCTCCGGCCCTCGTTTCCTCCTCTGGCTGGGCCGAGGCCAACTCGGCGGACAGTTCAAGAGCCTGTGCTGGGGGATGCTGCACTTCTCCGGCATCGCCGGGCTGCCGTACGCGGTGGGCCTGGGCGTCGACGCCGCCATCGACCGCGACTCCGACCGGCTGCTCCTCGTCGGCGCGCTGCTCGTCCTGATCGGCGTCGCCATCTCGGTGGGTGACGCCATGCTCCACCGCACGGCCGTCACCAACTGGATCACCGCCGCCGCACGGGTGCAGCAGCTCCTCGCGCGCAAGACCGCCGAACTCGGCTCCGCACTGACCCGGCGGGTCGCGGCCGGCGAGGTGGTCGCGGTCTCCACCGGTGACGTGGAGAAGATCGGCTGGTTCGTCGAGGCGGTCTCCCGCTTCCTCGCCGCCGTCTTCGCCATCGTGCTGGTCTGCGTCGGTCTGCTGTTCTACGCGCCCGAGCTCGGCGTGGTCGTCTCGGTCGGCGTGCCGCTGGTCGCCCTGGCCGCGCTGCCGTTGCTGCCGCGCGCCACCAAGCGCGCCGACATCCAGCGGGAGAAGGCGGGCAAGGCCACCGAGCTGGCCTCGGACACCGTGGCGGGCCTGCGGGTCCTGCGGGGCATCGGCGGTGAGGAGCTGTTCCTCGGGCGCTACCGCGAGGCTTCGCAGGAAGTCCGCAAGGCCGCCGTGCGCAGTGCCCGCATGTGGGCGCTGATCTCCGCGATCCAGGTGCTGCTGCCGGGGGCGCTGCTGATCACGGTGGTCTGGTACGGCGCCACGCTCGTGGTGGACGGCCGCATCGCGGTCGGCGAACTCGTCGCGGCGTTCAGCGCGGTGGCGACACTGCTCTACCCGCTGCGGCACTTCGAGGAGATCGCGATGGCCTACTCCTTCTCGCGTCCCTCCGCCAAGCGGGCCGCCCGCGTGCTGTCGCTGGCCCGGACGGACGCCGCCGAGCGGCCCGCGCACGCCGGGCCGCCGAAGCCGCCGGCCGCAGGCGGGGACCTGTACGACCCGCAGACCGGGCTGCTGGCCCCCGCGGGCCGGTTCACCGCCGTCGTGTGCGGGGACCCGGACCTGGCGGGCCGGCTCGCGGAACGCCTCGGCGGCCATCCCATGGACGACGACGCGGGGAACGACGGGCCGTCGGTGCTCCTCGGCGGGGTGGCGCTGGACGAGCTCGAACTGGACACCGCGCGCACGCTGGTCCTCGTACAGGACAAGGATCCGGTGCTGCTGTCGGGAACGCTGCGGGCCCTGTTCGACGTACCGGCCTCCGGAGCGGTCGAGCCCGCTGCGGCGCTGGGCGCGGCCCAGTGCGCGGACGTGCTGGACGCACTGCTGCAGTCGGCCCCGGACGGGGTCCTGGACCCGATGGACGCGCGGATCACCGAGCGCGGCCGGTCGCTGTCCGGCGGGCAGCGCCAGCGCCTCGCGCTGGCCCGGTCCCTGGTCACCGACCCGGAGGTGCTGGTGCTCGACGAGCCGACCTCGGCCGTCGACTCGCACACCGAGGCGCGGATCGCGGACGGCGTGGCGGCCCTGCGCGCCGGGCGCACCACGGTGGTGCTGGCGTCCTCGCCGCTGCTGCTGGACCGCGCCGACCGGGTCGTCCTCATCGACGAGGGCACGGTGGCGGCGATCGGTACGCACCGCGAGCTGCTGCACGGCGAACCGCGCTACCGGGCGGTCGTCACCCGCGAGACCGAGGAAGAACAGCGACTCGCACACGTGGAACTGACAGAGCTGGCAGAAACACTCACAGAGATCGAGGAATCCGCATGATCGGCGTGGCGCCACCGGAGTACGATCCGGCGGCCCCCGAGTCGGCCGCGACCCTGCCCGTGGGCACGTCGGAGACCGTACGGGGCTATGTGCGCGGCCTGTTCCGGCGCCACCGGCGGGCCTTCGGGGTACTGGTGGGCGTCAACGCGATCGCGGTGATCGCCTCCATGGCCGGCCCGTACCTGCTGGGCCGGGTCGTGGACCAGCTCGCGCAGGGGGCGCGCGAACTCCATCTGGAGCGCGTGGCGCTGCTGTTCGCGCTGGCGCTCGCCGTCCAGACGTTCTTCGTCCGGCAGGTCCGGCTGCGGGGGGCGATGCTCGGCGAGGAGATGCTGGCCGATCTGCGTGAGGACTTCCTGGTGCGGTCGGTGGGCCTGCCGCCGGGCGTACTGGAGCGGGCCGGTACGGGTGACCTGCTGTCGCGGATCACCACCGACATCGACCGGCTGGCCAACGCGATGCGCGAGGCCGTGCCGCAACTGGCCATCGGCGTGGTGTGGGTGTCGCTGCTCTTCGGGGCGCTCGCGGTGACCGCGCCGCCGCTGGCGCTGGCCGCGCTGGTGGCGCTGCCGGTGCTGGTGATCGGCTACGGCTGGTACTTCAAGCGGGCGCCGTCGGCGTACCGCTCGGAGGCGGCCGGGTACGCGGCGGTCGCGGCCGTGCTCACCGAGACGGTGGACGCGGGCCGCACGGTCGAGTCGCACCGCCTCGGACCGGACCGGATCACGCTGTCGGAGCGGCGGATCAAGGAGTGGACGGCCTGGGAGCGGTACACGCTGTTCCTGCGGACGGTCCTCTTCCCCGTCATCAACGTCACCTACGTGACGATCCTCGGCTCGGTGCTGATGATCGGCGGCTACTGCGTGCTGCGCGGCTGGATGTCGGTGGGGCAGCTGACCACGGGCGCGCTGCTGGCCCAGATGATGGTCGACCCGATCGGTCTCATCCTGCGCTGGTACGACGAGCTGCAGATCGCCCAGGTCTCGCTGGCCCGGCTGGTGGGCGTACGGGAGATCGCGCCGGACGCCGGGGACGCGAAGGTGGCGCCCGAGGGCCGCGACGTCCGCGCGGACGAGGTCCACTTCGGCTACCGGGAGGGCGTCGACGTCCTGCACCAGGTGTCGATGTCCGTGCCGCCGGGCACCCGGATGGCGCTCGTCGGCCCCTCGGGCGCGGGCAAGTCCACCCTGGGGCGGCTGCTCGCGGGCATCTACGCGCCCCGGAGCGGCGAGGTCACCCTGGGCGGGGCGCGGCTGTCGCGGATGCCGGCGGAGCGGGTGCGCGAGCACGTGGCGCTGGTCAACCAGGAGCACCACGTCTTCGTCGGCTCGCTGCGGGACAACCTCCGCCTCGCGCGGACGGGCGCCGGGGACGCCGAGCTGTGGGCGGCGCTGGGCGCGGTGGACGCCGACGGCTGGGCGCGGGCCATGGAGGCCGGTCTGGACACCGAGGTCGGTTCCGGTGCCACGGCGCTGACCCCGGCGCAGGCGCAGCAGATCGCGCTGGCCCGGCTGGTGCTGGCGGATCCGCACACGCTGGTGCTGGACGAGGCCACCTCGCTGCTGGACCCGCGTGCGGCGCGGCACTTGGAGCGTTCGCTGGCCCGGGTCCTGGACGGCCGCACCGTCATCGCGATCGCCCACCGGCTGCACACCGCGCACGACGCGGACGTGATCGCGGTGGTCGAAGGCGGCCGGATCAGCGAACTCGGCTCGCACGACGAGCTGGTCGCGGCCGACGGGGCGTACGCGGCCCTGTGGCGGTCCTGGCACGGGTGACGACGGCCGCCGACGGTGGTCCAGGTCCTGGCCGGGCGTTCTTCGCGGGCCGCGAAGAACGCCCGGCCAGCCCGTTGTGGCTTGCCGGCCACAGCACTAGCGACCGAGCAACCGCAGGGCGGGGAAGGTGTGCTCCTGCCAGATCAGGCGGGAGGCCTCCTCCGGGTAGGCAGCGAGGGCCGGCCGGGTGTCGAAGAGCCGCACGAGGCGCTGCCCCGTGTCGTACGCGGGCCAGCCGGGGTCGCCGTGGGTGGCGAACGCCGTCCACGCGGCCCGCATGCGGGCGGACAGCTCTTCCGCCTCCGGGAACGGGTGTTCGCCGATCAGCACGGCGGGCTGGCCGCGGTCCAGGTTGCCGAAGACCAGCGGCACGTCGAGGCCGTGGCAGGCACCGAGGGCGCCGCCCATGCCCGGGGCGGACCAGGTCAGCTCGTAGACGTGGGCACGGCCGCCGCCGGCCGTCTGGGCCCGGGCGAGGTGGAGGGACGGCATGCGGAACAGCCAGTCCGAGTTGACCAGCTCATACAGCTCGTCCGGGCCCGCGCCGGGAAAGGCGTCACGGTAGCGGCGTGCGGCGTCCTGGTCGGGGCCGAAGACCTGCAGGGCGTTCTCCGCCTGCTCCGGTGTGACCTGGCCGAGCAGTCCGTCGAGCGCGGCGAGCAGCCGCGTTTCGTCGCGGGTGTGACCGACGAGGAGTTCGATGTCCCGGCCGGCGCCGTCGGCCAGGGCCTGCCACGGCGTGACCGGCAGGGCGTCACCGTCGACGACCGGCGAGAACGGGATCGCCCGGTGCGCGACCGGACCCCAGCGATCCGCCCACTGGTCCATCTTGGCGCCGACGGCATCACCGGCGGCGGACAGCCGGACGGGGTCCACCCCGGACAGGTCGGCCACCGTGGGCCGCAGCCCCAGTTCGGCGGCGCAGGCAGCGGCGATGTCGGCGGCGAGCTCCGGTGAGAAGAACGTGCCCTGCACGCTCTGCGCCACGGCCCGGCCGAAGAGCCCGGCCGCACGCGGCATCGCCAGCAGCGCGGCGACCGATCCGGCGCCCGCCGACTGACCGAAGACCGTGACGCGGTCGGGGTCACCGCCGAAGGCCCGGATGTTGTCGCGCACCCACTCCAGGGCGGCGACCTGGTCCAGCAGGCCCCGGTTGGCGGGCGCCCCCTCGATGTACCCGAAACCCTCCAGGCCCACACGGTAGTTGAAGGTCACCACGACGACACCGCCGTCGCGCGCCAGGCGGCCGCCGTCGTATTCGGGAAGACCGGACATGCCGATCGAGTAGGCGCCGCCCTGGATCCACACCATCACCGGCAGCCCCGCGCCCGGGCTCGGCTGGGGCGACCAGACGTTGACCGTCAGCCAGTCGTCGCCCGCCGCGACCCGCGCCAGCGCGTCCATGCCGAAATGGCCGCCCTGAGGGGGCGGCGGGCCGTACGAGGCCGTCGGCCGCACCCCCTCCCACCCCCGTACCGGCCGCGGCGCGGCGAAACGCAGCGGCCCGACCGGCGGCTCGGCGAACGGGATGCCGCGGAAGACGGCAACACCCGCCTCGTGGCTGCCGCGCAGCGCCCCGCCGGCGGCGCGGACCTCGGGCTGGAATCCGGACGGCTCGGACGCGGAAACGGTCATCACAGCTCTTTCACTGGGCGGCCTGGACGTTCCGGGATCATCCCGCTGCCGCAATGACGCGCGCCAGTCATTTAGGGCGGGCCCGGCACGATCAGGCAGCGAAGCGAAGCGAACCCGGCGACCAAAGCCCTCGCGGGAAAGATCGCACGTATGTACCCTGAGTAAGCTTCAAACCTGATCACGTTCAAAAAAGAAAATGGGGGGGCCGGTGCGTAATCGCCGACTCATGCTTTCCACCGCCGCAATCATCGCGGCCGGTGTCGGTCTCGTCCCGGGCGTCGCCGACGCGGCGGGCCAGGACGGACCCAAGGGGACGAACGGTCCGGGGGTGTCCGTTCCCGACCTCGACCTGACCGAGGCCAAGGCCAAGGCGTACAAGGCCGAGACCTTCAGCAGCCCTGCCTCCAAGACGGTCCACCCGGCCGCCAAGGGCAGCAAGCAGACCGCTCCGCAGGCCGAGGGCGCCGCCTCCGCCGAGCCGACGGTCGATCTTCAGGCCGAGGCCACCAGCGCCCACGCGATCCAGCTGGCCATGACGTTCACCACCGGGCCGGACGAATCGATCAGCTCGGTCATCGAGTGGGGCGACGGCCAGACGTCGTCCACGCCGGCCTACCCGCCCGTCCAGACCCTGGACCACACGTACGCCAAGGCCGGCGTCTACACCATCAAGGTCAGCCTGCTCGAAGGCACGACCGTCCGTGGCACCAACGAGATCGTCGTCCGGACCGCGGGCAACGAGTTCACCCCGCACGCCCCGACCCGGCTGCTGGACACCCGCGAGGGCATCGGCGCGGGCAAGGCCAAGGTGCCCGCCTACGGGACCGCCCGCGTCAAGGTCTCCGGGGCCGCGCAGATCCCGGCCGGCGTGACCGCCGTGGCCCTGAACGTCACGGTCACCAACCCCGCCAAGGGCGGACACGTCCGCGTGTACGCCGACGGCGGCGAGCTGCCCACCACCTCGAACGTCAACTACGCCCCGGGGCAGACCGTCCCGAACATGGTGATCGCGTCGGTCGGCGGGAACGGCTACGTGAACATCTACAACCACGGCGACGGCGCGATCGACGTCATCGCCGACGTCACCGGCTACTTCTCCAAGACCGCTGCCAGCGGCTACAGCTCGGTCACCCCGAGCCGTATCGTCGACACCCGCGAGGGCCTCGGCGCGGGCAAGGGCCAGGTCCCGGGCTACGGCAACTTCAGCACCCAGGTCACCGGCCGCGCGGGCGTCCCGGCGAGCGCGAAGGCCGTCGCGCTCAACGTGACCGTCACCGAGCCCAAGGCGGACGGCCACCTGACCGTCTACCCCTCCGGCGGCTCGGCCCCGACCGCGTCGAACCTGAACTTCACCGCGGGCCAGACCGTCGCCAACTCCGTCATCGTCCCGATCGGCCCCGACGGCAAGATCAGTGTCCGCAACGGCGCCGGAGGCGGGGCTCACGTGGTCGCCGACGTCGTCGGCTACTACAGCCCCGAGAGCGAGAGCGCGCTGATCCGCACTGTCCCGCAGCGCTGGTTCGACACCCGCGAGTGGGACGGCCCGCTCGACGGCCGCTCCTACATCTACGGCCGGGTCGGCGGCGGCGACCCGAACGTCACCGCGCTCATCACCAACGCCACCGTCACCAACACCGCAGGCACCGGCTTCCTGACGGTCTCCCCGGACCCGAACTCGTGGAGCGCCTACGAGGGCGGCTGGGAGACCTGGCCGACCCCGCCCAACTCCTCCAACCTCAACTGGACCCCGGGCAAGACCGTACCGAACCTGGTCCAGGCGAGCTCCGGCGTGAACAACGTGATCGACTTCTGGAACATGAGCTACCAGCCCACGGACCTGCTCGTCGACACCTTCGGCTTCTACGCCAAGAACTGACGCCCGCACCCACCGGCAGGACCCGCAGGCACGGAGCCCCGGGAGCGGACCCCAGTGGTCCCGCTCCCGGGGCTCCGGCCGACAGGGCCTAGATGAATCCGAGGGCCGAAGCGCCGCCGAAGCCGCCCAGCAGGATGAACACCGGCATGAGGACCTTGAGCTCCACCCAGCTGCCGGCCCGGAAGCGCATCATCTTCGGCGGGCCGATCGGGTACCAGCGCTTGCCGGCGATCGGGAGGGGCCACAGGACCGGGCAGCCGGAGACGGTCAGCGCGTCGCCGATGTCGTGGACCAGCGCGCCGAGCACGATCGGCAGGCCGAGCCAGAGGTACTCCTGGCCCGGTCCGGTGAACAGCCAGTTCGCTCCGTTGCCGGGCTGGTCGAGCACCCCGGCCAGGATCCAGGCGCTGGTGGCGCCGAGCAGCCACACCAGGACGTCGCTGGACATCCGGGCGGCCCGCCACAGCAGGCCTTCGACGGCCAGCACCAGGTGCACGAAGAGCAGCGCGAGGACTCCCCAGCGGTCGGCGGTGACCGCGATCGCGGAGGCGCCGCCGCCGATCAGGACGGCCCAGAGCCAGGTGTGCGTCAGGGTGCGGTGGCCGCCGGTGCGGCGGGCGTCCTTCTTGGAGCGGGTGCTCTTGTAGACCGCGTAGGAGATCTTGTCGACCACCTCGCACAGGCCTCTGGAGAGCGGGCCGAAGGCGCGCGAGATCGTCGCCGACTTGTGGTCGAGGTCGGGGGCGAGGGCCGCCCCGGCGCAGATCAGCGCGCCGACGACGAGGACCGGCCACGGCATCGGGTGCCCGGCGGCCGCGGTCGCCGCGCCCACCCCCAGCCAGGCCGCAGCCCCGGACAGTGAGTGCGCCGGACCCATCATGGTCGTTCCCCGCCCCGGTTGGTCTGTGGTCGGGCCCGGTCGACGGTTTCGTTCGGGCCTCATCGACGGCACAGCGTACCGTCGATGATCTTCCTTCCGTCCGCCGGTTCCCTGATCCGGGGGGAAGCCAGGCAAGATGGGGGGTGTGACCCTCATTGATCAGCTCCCGCCGAACGCCGACCCCGACGCCCTCTTCGAGGCTTTCTCCTCGTGGGCGGAGGACCAGGGCATCACCCTGTACCCGGCTCAGGAGGAGGCGCTGATCGAGGTCGTCTCCGGGGCGAACGTGATCCTTTCCACCCCGACCGGTTCCGGCAAGAGCCTGGTCGCGGCCGGCGCGCACTTCACCGCCCTGGCCCAGGACAAGGTCACCTTCTACACCGCCCCCATCAAGGCGCTGGTGTCGGAGAAGTTCTTCGACCTGTGCAAGCTCTTCGGCACCGAGAACGTCGGGATGCTGACCGGCGACGCCTCCGTGAACGCGGACGCCCCGGTGATCTGCTGCACCGCCGAGGTACTGGCCTCCATCGCCCTGCGCGACGGCAAGCACGCCGACATCGGCCAGGTCGTGATGGACGAGTTCCACTTCTATGCCGAGCCGGACCGCGGCTGGGCCTGGCAGATCCCGCTGCTGGAGCTGCCGCAGGCGCAGTTCATCCTGATGTCCGCGACCCTCGGCGACATGAAGCGGTTCGAGGAGGACCTGACCCGGCGCACCGGCCGGCCCACCACGATGGTCCGCTCCGCGACCCGGCCCGTCCCGCTGTCGTACGAGTACGTCACCACGCCGATCACCGACACGATCACCGAGCTGCTGGAGACGCGGCAGGCGCCCGTCTACATCGTGCACTTCACCCAGGCCCAGGCGGTCGAGCGGGCGCAGTCGCTCATGAGCATCAACATGTGCACGCGCGAGGAGAAGGACAAGATCGCCGACCTCATCGGCAACTTCCGCTTCACCACCAAGTTCGGCCAGAACCTCTCCCGCTACGTCCGGCACGGCATCGGCGTGCACCACGCCGGCATGCTGCCCAAGTACCGGCGCCTGGTCGAGAAGCTCGCGCAGGCCGGTCTGCTCAAGGTGATCTGCGGTACCGACACGCTCGGGGTCGGTGTCAACGTCCCGATCCGCACGGTGCTGTTCACCGCTCTCACCAAGTACGACGGCAACCGGGTCCGCACGCTGCGCGCCCGCGAGTTCCACCAGATCGCCGGCCGCGCCGGCCGGGCCGGCTTCGACACGGCGGGCTATGTGGTCGCGCAGGCGCCCGAGCACGTCATCGAGAACGAGAAGGCTCTCGCGAAGGCGGGCGACGACCCGAAGAAGCGCCGCAAGGTGGTCCGCAAGAAGGCCCCCGAGGGCTTCGTCGCCTGGTCGGACACCACCTTCGAGAAGCTCATCGCCGCCGACCCGGAGGCCCTGACCTCGCGCTTCAAGGTCACCAACATCATGCTGCTGTCGGTCATCGCCCGGCCCGGCGATGCCTTCCAGGCGATGCGCCACCTCCTCGAGGACAACCACGAGCCCCGCAAGGCGCAGTTGCGGCACATCCGCCGGGCCATCGCGATCTACCGCTCGCTGCTGGACGGCGGTGTGGTCGAGAAGCTCGACACCCCGGACGCCGAGGGCCGCACCATCCGGCTCACCGTCGACCTCCAGCAGGACTTCGCGCTCAACCAGCCGCTGTCCACCTTCGCGCTGGCCTCCTTCGACCTGCTCGACCCGGAGTCCCCCTCCTACGCGCTGGACATGGTGTCCGTCGTGGAGTCCACGCTGGACGACCCGCGCCAGATCCTGGCCGCCCAGCAGAACAAGGAACGGGGCATCCAGGTCGGCCAGATGAAGGCCGACGGCATCGAGTACGAGGAGCGGATGGAGCGTCTCCAGGACGTCACCTATCCCAAGCCGCTGGAAGAGCTGCTCTTCCACGCCTACGACGTGTACGCCAAGAGCCACCCGTGGGTGCGTGACCACCCGGTCTCCCCGAAGTCGATCATCCGCGACATGTACGAACGCGCGATGACCTTCACGGAGTTCACCTCCTTCTACGAGCTGGCCCGCACCGAGGGCATCGTGCTGCGCTACCTGGCGAGTGCGTTCAAGGCGCTGGACCACACCATCCCCGACGACCTCAAGTCCGAGGACCTCCAGGACCTGATCGAATGGCTCGGCGAACTGGTCCGCCAGGTCGACTCCAGCCTGCTGGACGAGTGGGAGCAGCTGGCGAACCCGGAGGTGGAGACGGCGGAGCAGGCCCAGGAGAAGGCCGACCAGGTCAAGCCGGTCACCGCGAACTCCCGCGCCTTCCGCGTCCTGGTCCGCAACGCCATGTTCCGCCGGGTGGAGCTGGCCGCCCTCGACCACGTCAACGTGCTGGGCGAGCTGGACGCCGAGTCCGGCTGGGACGCCGACGCCTGGGGCGAGGCCATGGACGGGTACTGGGACGAGTACGACGACCTGGGCACCGGCCCCGACGCGCGCGGCCCGAAGCTGCTCCAGATCGAGGAGGACCCGGCGCACGGCCTGTGGCGCGTCCGCCAGACCTTCGCCGACCCCAACGGGGACCATGGCTGGGGCATCAGCGCCGAGGTCGACCTCGCGGCCTCCGACGAGGAGGGCCGGGCCGTCATCCGGGTCACCTCGGTCGGCGAGCTCGGCGCCCTCTGACCCGCTCCGGCATCCCGCCGGACCGCCCGGACCCGACAGTGGAGATCCTCTGATGACGAACCCCGCCGAGAGACTGGTCGATCTGCTCGATCTGGAGCAGATCGAGGTGAACATCTTCCGTGGCGCCAGCCCGCAGGAGTCCCTCCAGCGGGTCTTCGGCGGCCAGGTCGCCGGCCAGGCACTGGTGGCCGCGGGCCGCACCGTCGAGAGCGACCGCCCGGTCCACTCGCTGCACGCGTACTTCCTGCGCCCCGGCATCCCCGGGGTGCCGATCGTGTACCAGGTGGAGCGGGTGCGCGACGGGCGGTCCTTCACCACGCGCCGGGTCACCGCGGTCCAGCAGGGCAAGACGATCTTCAATCTCACCGCCTCCTTCCATCATCCGGAGGAGGGCAGCATCGAGCATCAGCTGCCTCCTCACCACGTCCCTCACCCGGACACGCTCCCCAAGGTCGCGGACGAGATCCGCGAGCACCTCGGGGCACTGCCGGAGGCGCTGGAGCGCATGGCTCGCCGCCAGGCCTTCGACATCCGGTACGTGAACCGGCTCCGCTGGACCCCCGAGGAGCTCAAGGGCGCCGATCCCCGCAGCGCGGTGTGGATGCGCGCGGTCGGGCCGCTGGGCGACGACCCGCTCGTGCACACCTGCGCCCTCACCTACGCCAGTGACATGACCCTCCTCGATGCCGTGCGCATCCCCGTCGAACCCCTGTGGGGCATGCGCGGTTTCGACATGGCCTCGCTGGACCACGCCATGTGGTTCCACCGCCCGTTCCGCGCCGACGAGTGGTTCCTGTACGACCAGGAGTCGCCCATCGCGCACGGCGGCCGGGGCCTGGCCCGAGGTCGCATCTACGACCTGGAGGGCAGGCTGCTGGTCTCCGTGGTCCAGGAGGGCCTCTTCCGTCCGTACGCCGCCAAGCCGCCGCGGTCGGCCCAACCGGCCGAGTAGGCCGGGCATCCGAGTCGTCCCAGCAGTCCGAGCCCGTCCCGAAGAACTGAGCACACCCATGGCCACCCCCGCCCTCCCCTGCCCCTGCGGGCTGCCCGCCGCCTACCCGGAGTGCTGCGGCCGCTTCCACTCCGGTGCCCAGCAGGCACCCACCGCCGAGCTGCTGATGCGCTCCCGCTTCAGCGCCTTCGCCGTCGGCGACACCGCCTACCTGATGCGCTCCTGGCACTCCTCAACCCGCCCGGCCCACCTCGACCTGGATCCGGGGCAGCGCTGGGAGCGGCTGGAGATCCTCGCCACCGAGCGCGGCGGGATGTTCGAGACGGAGGGCTCGGTGGAGTTCCGCGCCCACTACCGCGAGGGCCGGCACGCCGGCTCACTGCACGAGCACAGCAGCTTCTCCCGCGAGGCCGGGGCCTGGGTCTACGTCGGCCCCCTCTCCCCCGTCGACTTCGACTGACCGCGCGCCCCCGTCAGGGCGAAGTCCAGGCTGGTGCGGTACCAGTGGACCTCCTCCGGCGGACCGGCCTTCAGCAGCCGCAGCGCCACCGCCGCGGCCGCCGGGACCTGCGGATGCCCGTACGGCGGGGGCGGGGCCAGCGCGGCCAGGACGATCCGCTCCGCCGGATCGGGCACGGCCTCCCGCAGCTCGTCGTCCGGGAGTACGGAGGCCAGTACCGCCGCGCGCTCCCATGGGTCGGCGGTCCGTCTCAGCAGCAGCCCGATGTGCCGTCCCCGCCACTTCCGCGGGCGCAGATCCGCCTTGGCCGCCATCAGCTCACGGTCCGCCGGGGGCGCGATGCCGCGCAGCATCCCCGGCTCCCGCGCGGCGAATCCCCGTAGCTCCGCGGCCAGATAGAGCCACACCACGGCCCGGTAGCGGTTGATCCGGTAGCCGACCGGGGCGAGGTGCCCGCAGCGCGCGAGGCGGGTGAACCGGCTCGGGACGACGCCCAGAACCTCGGCCGCCGCCTCCGCTCCGGCCACTGTCTCGACCCTCTCGCGGAGCGCGTCGGGGCAGCCCGCGGCCGACCGGACCCGCTCCAGCTCGGCCCGCGTGTAGCGCGCGGCCCCGCCGGCCGTGGGCGGCCCGATCCGCACGATCCCCAGCTGGACGGCCCTGGCGAACCCGCTCCGGCTCAGTCCCAGTTCCCCGGCGGCCTGCACGCTGCCCACCAAGGCGTCCGCGTCCGCGTACCCGTCGACGTCCGCGCGCACGACCATGTCGTCCCGCAGCGCGGTCTCCATCTGCATCATTACGGTCTCCCCCACGAGCGATGATTACTCTGTGTGAAGACCGTAACTCGACGTGACGACAGCTCGCGAGGCCTGTGGACAACTTTGCGGACGCCCCCCGGCCCCCGCCCGACCCCTCGCCCCCGACCACCGCCGGCGGACTCAGCCGCCGGTGATGCGCCGCTCAGCGACCCCGAGATGCTCGCCCACCCGGTTGACCAGCAGCGTCATCTCGTACGCGACCTGGCCGATGTCGGCCTCGGAGGCGCTCAGCACGCACAGGCAACTGCCCGCGCCCGCCGCCATGACGAAGAGCACCCCCTCGTCGTACTCGACCATCGTCTGCCGGACCTCCCCGGCCCTGAAGTGCCGCCCCGACCCCTTCGCCAGGCTCTGCAGACCGGCCGCGACGGCCGCCAGGTGCTCCGCGTCCTCCCGCGCCAGACCCGCGCTCGCACCCGTCACCAGGCCGTCGTTGGACAGCACCACCGCGTGCCTGACCTGCTGGACTCTGCGCGTCAGGTCGTCCAGCAGCCAGTCCAGTTGCTTGTCCAGTGCCATTCCCAGCCCCTCCCCGTTGACGCCGCCTGCCTGGCCGCGCCCCACCCCGCGTACTCGTCCCGCAAGCCTTCCCCACCAGCGCCTTTCCGGCAAGGAGGATGTCCCCATGGCGGAGAAGATGACTCAAGAGGAATGGGGGGCATTCGTCCCGCACGCCACGCGCACCGGAAGGCGCGTGACGCACTGACCCACCCCCGCGGGCCCGGCCGGTTCACACGGAATCGGCCTGCGGCTCCACCGAGTCCAGCAGCCGGGCGGTGTGCACGCGCCCGGCGTACTCGACCAGCCTGATCAGCACTTCCTTCCCCGAGTCCTTGTCCCGCGCGTCGCACAGCACCACCGGCGTCCCCTGGTCCAGGTCCAGCGCCCGCGAGACGTCGTGCGCCCCGTACCGCCGCGCGTCCGTGAAACAGTTGACGGCCACCACGAACGGGATGCGCCGGTGCTCGAAGTAGTCCACCGCCGGAAAGCAGTCCTCCAGCCGCCGCGTGTCGGCGAGCACCACCGCGCCGAGCGCCCCCTGCGACAGCTCGTCCCACAGGAACCAGAACCGGTCCTGCCCCGGCGTGCCGAACAGGTACAGGGACAGCCCGGACCGGATGGTGATCCGCCCGAAGTCCATCGCCACGGTCGTGGTCGTCTTCTGGTCCACACCGCCCGTGTCGTCGACCAGTTCGCCCGCCTCGCTGAGCAGTTCCTCCGTCCGCAGCGGCCGGATCTCGCTCACCGCGCCCACCAGCGTGGTCTTGCCGACCCCGAAGCCGCCCGCCACGAGGATCTTCAGCGCGAGCGCGGCCAGTTCGGTGTCCTCCCCGGAACCGGGATCCACGTCCGGAGCCGACCCGTCGTCATGCAGTCCCATCACAACGCTCGCAATCCCTCGATGACTTCACGCAGAATCCGCTCGTCCGGCAGTTGTGCGGGCGGCACCGGACGGCTGACCTTGACGTGCCCGCCCTCCAACAGGTCCCCGAGGAGCACCCGCACCACCCCCACGGGCAGGTCGGCGTCGGCGGCGAGTTCCGCCACCGACTGGGTCTCGGACCGGCAGAGTCCGAGCAGCGCCCGGTGTTCGGGGCCGAGCAGCGACTCGGCAGCTTCGTCCGTGCCCTCCGGGTCCACCACGACCAGCGCGATCAGGTCGAAACGGACCCCGTGGGGTCCGGGCTTCGTACGCCCGCCCGTCATGGCGTACGGACGGACGAGCGGGCCCGCGTCGGCGTCGTACCACTGGCCGTTCATGTACCGGACCGCCGCCCTCAGCCGGCGGCCGGCGGCCGCGCCGCGAACCGGGGCGGGGTGTAGAGGTGCTCGCCGACCCGCTTCACCAGCCGGGCCATCTCATAGGCGATCAGCCCGATGTCGGCGCTGGCGGCGCTGAGCACGGCCAGACAGGAGCCGTCTCCGGCTGCCGCGACGAAGAGGAAGCCCTCGTCCATCTCGACCATCGTCTGGCGCACGCCCCCGGCGTGGAAGTGCCGGCCCGCGCCCTTGGCCAGGCTGTGGAAGCCCGATGCCACCGCCGCCAGATGCTCGGCGTCCTCCCGACTGAGCGCGCTGGAGGCGCCGACCGCCAGCCCGTCGTTGGAGAGGACCACCGCGTGCCGGACCTCGCGGACCCGGAGCACCAGGTCGTCCAGCAGCCAGTCCAGTTCGCCGGACCTGCGGACGCCGTCGAGGTCGACCCTCTGATGTTCGATCATCACACTTCTCCTTCGCTGCCTGCGTGAGGGGAGTTCTCCTGGGCGCCGCGGACCCAGCCGGCCCGGTAGGCCGCCATCCGGTCCCGGGCCTGCTCCGGGCTGCGGCCCGGCAGGTCCTCGGGGAGGCGGGCGCCGGCCGGGGCCTTCGGGGCGGGCGCCTCCCGGAGCTGCGGGACGAGGCTGGCCTGGCGCACCCGGCGCGGCAGTTCCGTCACCGAGGCGGCGGGGACCGCGGCCGCCTGGGTACGGGCCCCCGCGCCGCCGGGACCGGGAGCGCGCGACCGCAGCGAGGCCACCGGGGCCGGGCGCGGTTCCTCGGGTGCGGGGGTCCGGTCGGCGGCCGGGAGGCCGCGCGGGTCCTCTCGTACGGCCGAGGCGCGCGCGTCCTCCCGTACGACGGTCACGGCGGGCGGCTGCTCCGCCTTCGCGACCGGCTTCGAGACCGGGAAAGGGCCCTGCGAAGGGCTCGGGGAAGAGCCCGGGCCCGGGGCCGGGGCGGGGGGCTCCGGGACAGCGCCCGGTTCGGGCTCGGGGCGAGGGGTGCCTACCGTGATGGCGCCCTGGAGCATGGAGTTCGGCAGGAGCACCACCGCCGTGGTGCCGCCGTAGGGAGACGTGCGCAGGTGCACCTTCACTCCGTGGCGGGCCGAGAGGCGGCTGACCACGAAGAGCCCGAGCCGGTCGCTGTCGAAGAGGTCGAGCGCCTCGGACTGCTCGATGCGCCGGTTGGCGTCGCTCAGGGATTCGCGGCCCATCCCGAGACCGCGGTCCTCGACCTCCAGGACGTAGCCGGCTCCGACGGGTTCGCCGCTGACCCGGACCTTGGTGTGCGGCGGGGAGAACTGTGTGGCGTTCTCGATGAGTTCGGCGAGCAGGTGGGTGAGGTCGGCGACGGCGCCGCCGGTCACGGCCGCCTCGGCGAGCTGGCGCACCTCGACCCGCGGGTAGTCCTCGATCTCGGAGACGGCGGCCCGTACGACGTTCGTGAGGGGGACCGGCATCCGCCAGGCCCGGCCCGGGGCGGCGCCCGACAGGATGATCAGGCTTTCCGCGTGCCGGCGCATCCGGGTGGTCAGGTGGTCGAGGCGGAAGAGGTCCCCGAGCTCGTTCGGGTCGTCGGTACGCCGTTCCATCGAGTCGAGCAGGGTGAGCTGCTTGTGCACGAGGACCTGGCTGCGGCGGGCGAGGTTGACGAAGACGCCGGAGACCCCGCTGGCGAGTTCCGCCCGCTCGACCGCGGCGCTGAGCGCGGCCCGGTGGACGGTGCCGAGCGCCTCGCCGACCTGCGTGATCTCGTCGTCCGCGGGAGGCCCGGGCGGGGTCTCGGCGGTGACGTCGATGTCCTGGCCAGCGCGCAGGCGCTCCATGGCCTGCGGGAGTTTGCGGTGGGCGATCTCCAGGGCGGTGTTGCGCAGCGAGACGAGTTCCACGACCAGGGCGCGGCCGATCCGGACGGAGATGACGAGCGAGGCGGCGACGGCTGCCAGGCCCAGCACCACGGCGGCTCCGGCCGGGCTGAGCGCGCCCTCGGTGACCGGGTCGGCCCGGTCGGCGGCCGCGGCGTGCGCGGCCTGTTCGATCTCCCGCATGGAGGCGCCGATGCCGGTGTGGGCGGCTTCCCATCCGGCGGGCGCCCCGCGGCTCTCGCGGGCGGTACCGGCGGCCAGCGCCCGGTCCTCGGCGCCGGTGAGGTCGGCGTAGGCGGCGCTCTTGGCCACGGACTGCCAGGCGGCCTGCTGGGCGGCGGGGAGGTCGCGGGCCGCGCTGTCGGTGAGCGCGCGGCGGGTCTCGATGGCGCCGGTCAGCTGCCGAAGCGTTTCGGCGCTGCGCGGGCCCGGTACGGCGAGCAGCGCGTCCTCACGGGACAGCAGTTCCGCGGCGCGGGCGAATTCGAGCAGGACGCGGGCGTCGGGGCCGAGTTCGGCGTCCTCGCCGCCGGTCAGGGAGCCGCCCACGGCGAGGGCGGAGTCGACGACCCCGGTGTAGATCGCGTAGGCCGCCTCGGCGGTGGCGCGGCGGTCGGTGATGTCCTTGCGGGCCGGGCCCAGGGCTTCGGCGGCGGCGACGAACGCGCTCAGGCGGACCACGGTGTCGGGGCGGTAGTCGCCGGAGTCGGCGAGGGTGTGGCGGTCGCCGAGGCGCAGCCGCCGGACGGCGGTGTCGGTGCGGCGGGCCTGCTGGTCGAGGGCGCCCGGGTCGGCGGCGGGGTCGGCGAGGAGGCGGACGGCGGCGCGTCGTTCGGCCTGGAGCTCGGTGACGGCGGCGGCGACGGGGGTGCGTATCTCGGCGTCGACCTGGTGGGCGCGGCTGAGCCGGGCTATGTCCTGAGTGGTGCTGACGGTGGCGAAGGCCCAGAGGGCGAGGAGCGAGACGACCGGGACCATCAGCAGCGAGACGATCTTCGCGCGGACGGTGGCGGGGCGCAGCCGCAGCCGGGGGCCGCGGTCGCGCGAAGCGGCCAGGAGCGACGGGTGGGGCTGGTAGGGGTGGTGGGGCTGGTGCGCCGCCGGTTCCTCGGCCGGCGGTCCGGCGTGGGCCCGGCGTCCGCGTGCCGGGGGCGCGGGCAGCCGCGGCGCCGCTGCTTCCGGTTTCCTGCGGGGTGTTCGCATGGGCTCCTCGATCCGGGCTGGTACCTACAGGTGCGGCGGTGCGGTGCGCGGTCGTGCGGTGCGGTGCGGTGCTCGGTCGTGCGCGCGGATGGTGCGGTGCCGTGCGGCGCGCGGTGCTGCGGGTTCGGCCCGCTCAGTGGGCGACCACCGGGTGTTCCCCCAGGTGCTGGGCGGCGGAAGCGGAGGCGGCTCGCTCGTCCGCCGTCGGGGAGAGGGCGACGAAGGCGGCGGTGATGAACAGGTACGAGCCCAGTCCGACGGCGAGCGGGAAGATGAACTGCATGGCCGTGGCGCCGGGCAGGGGCGTGTCCGAGGGGCTCACGCCGACGGCGACGGCCATCATCCCGGTGTAGTGCATGCTGCTGACGGCGGCGCCCATGACGAGCGAGGCGACGGCGACGGCCACCGGTGACTTGATGTTGAGCGCGGCCCACAGGGCCGCGGTGGCCGCGACGACGGCGATGGCGACGGAGAGCCCGACGGTGAGGGGCTCGTAGGTGACGTCACCGTGCAGGCGCAGGGCCGCCATGCCCAGGTAGTGCATGCTGGCGACGCCGAGTCCGGTGGTGAGGCCGCCCAGTACGAGGGACCGGCCGCGGTCCTTGCCGTAGCCGACGGCGAAGACTCCGGCGCCGACGACGAGCATGGCGACGAGCAGGCTGAGGATGGTGAGCGGCACGTTGTAGTGGATCTCGGTGCCGGTGACCTCGAAGCCGAGCATCGCGACGAAGTGCATCGTCCAGATGCCGGTGCCGATGGCGGAGGCCGCGGTGAGGAGCCAGTTGCGGCGGGAGGTTCCGGTCGCGGCGAGCGCGCGGACGGTGCAGCGCAGCCCGAGGGCGGCGCCGATCGATGCCATCACGTATGACAGCACGGGTGTCAGCCACCCGTAGGCGGCGTGGTCCAGATGTCCCAGGTGTCCCATGGCCACCGGACGCTAGTCCGGGTGAGGGCGCGAACAGGGGGCGCATTTCGAAAGCCGCTGGAACTGCTGGAATATGACAGAGCTACGTTCATCTTCGATCACACCGCGTGCCACCTTGCGCACGGTCCGCAGACACCCCGGCGTGCGCCGGTGGGGGATCATGGGCGCATGAGCGAAGACCACACACACGTGCAGGAGTTCTTCGGGGCGCGCGCCGTCGGCTGGGACCGGAAGTTCCCCGAGGACGGGCCTGCCTTCGCCGCCGCCGTGGCCGAGTTCGGGCTGCGGCCCGGGGACCGCGTGCTCGACGCGGGCTGCGGCACCGGTCGCGCCCTGACCGCACTGCGGGCCGCCGTCGGCCCCGCGGGGCTCGTGCTCGGCGCGGACCTCACCCCGCAGATGCTCGCCGCCGCGCAGCAGGCCGGGCGGGGCGCCGACGGGGCCCTGCTGCTCGCCGACGTGGCCCGGCTGCCGCTGCGCGACGAGGTGCTGGACGCGGTGTTCGCGGCCGGGCTCATCGCCCACCTGCCCGACCCGGGGGCGAACCTGCGCGAACTGGCCCGGGTGGTCCGCCCCGGCGGCCGGCTCGCACTCTTTCACCCGATCGGGCGAGCGGCACTCGCCGCGCGCCACCGCCGCGAGCTGACCGCCGAGGACATGCGCGCCGAGCACAACCTCGGCCTGCTGCTGGCCGGTTCGGGCTGGGACATGACCTCGTACGCCGACGAGGACCACCGCTTCCTGGCGCTGGCCGTACGTCACCAGTGACACAACGCCGTACGTCGGCCCCGCGCCCGGGAGCCGCGCAGGCGCCCGGGATCAGGCCGGAGGCTGCGCCTCGGCTCCGGCGGGCCGGCGGGGATGCGGAACGGGGCAGCCGCTCGCGCCCGGCGCGGGGAACGTGCCGAGCTCGCCCACGTCGTAGCCACCGCGGTAGCCCTTGATCTCCGGGTTCTGGCGGGCGTAGTGCGGGGCCTTGCGCGGCGGCAGCAGACGCACCGCGCGCCCGCGCAGCCGCAGGGCGCCCTGGACCAGGCGCTGGACGCGGGGGCGCGGGGCCCCGTACCGGAAGGCGCCCAGCAGCGACTCGTCGAGGAGGGCGAGGCTCGCGCGGCGCACGGCGGGGGCGAGCGGGGCCGGGTACCAGGAGGCCATCAGGTCGAGGGTGGCGTCGGCGACGTTCCGGCCGCCCTCGTCCCAGCCGAAGTGGGCCTCCTCGTAGGCGTCGAGGGTGGCTTCGAACTCCTCGTAGGAGCCCGGGATGTCCGAGATGCCCATGTGGCGGCCGAGGGTGGCGTAGTAGTTCGCGCAGGCCCGGCGCTCGTGGTGGGTCAGCGGGCGCCAGCCGTAGGCGTCCAGCCAGCGCGCGGGAATCACCACGAAAGTGCACAGGACGTAGCGCATGTCATCGTTGGAGATGTCGTAGCTGCGGTGCATCTGGTTGACGCGGCGGATCGCCGTGCGGGCGGTGTCGCTCTCGAAGCCGTGCTCGACGACCGCGTCGAGGAGCAGCGCGGTGTCGTCGTAGCGCTTCTGGGACCGGTCGGTGAACTCGGCGGTCTCGGCCAGCAGGCCCCCGATGCTCGGGACGGCATAGGTCCGGAACAGGGCCAGCTCCAGGGCGCGGGTGAAGTCCCAGGGAAACTCGTAGGTGGCGGTGAGCCGGTAGATGGCGAGGAAGTCCTTGTCGGGGTCGAGACGGAGGATTTCCCTCAGCCGGTCGTAACGCTGCACCGGGTGCACCTTTCTGTGGCGGGGTCCCAACTCTACGTGCAGGTAGCGGGCTTGGAAATCGTCACCCGCAGGCTCTCGACGGGCGGGTTACCCGCTGGTTAAGGTGCGCCGACGAGAGAGCTACCAGGAGGCCAGGTGTCCGACGACGAGGGTGGCGGCTCGCTGTACGTGCTGACCGCCGTGCTGCTGACCCCCGCACAGTTCCCGAGCATCCTGGGCGACGACTTCCCCGAGGCCTGCTCCCTGCTGGGCGTGGCGCCGAACGGGGACGGGTACGGGCTGGTGCTCGGCCAGGACGAGGAGGGCGCGCGCTGGACGGTCGTCGTGGACGACGTCTCGCTCGTGGCCGCGGCCATCGCCTCCTGGGACTGCGGGATGGAATACGACCTGTCCCCCGACGAGCGGACGATCGTGGTCTCCCTGGCGGGCTGGCCACTGGAGTTGTCGGTGGCCGCGGCGGGGATCCCGCAGCCGCACGATCCCGAACAGGGGGCGGACGGCACGGGCCGGGTGCCGCTGGCGCCGCCCTCGGCGGACGCCTGGGGGCCGGTGCAGCGGCGGATGGGCGCGGACCAGATCGCGCGGGAGTGGGCCGACTGGCGCGAGCGGGTGGCCACGGACGGTGGCGCGGCGGCCGCCGCGCACCCCGGGCTCGCGCGGGCGCGGGAAGAGGCCCTGGGGTACACGCGCAACCCGCCGCCGCCCGGCCGGGTGCGGTCCTCCTTCGCCGGCGAGGGGAGCCGGACGCTGCGGGTGGACGGGCCGGGCTGGTCCCTGGTGGCCCGTACCGGAGAGGCGGCCTTCGTCCTGCTGGACGAGGAGCCGAGTGAGGTGCTGACGGTCCCCCACGACGGGGATCCGGATCTGCCGGAACTGCTGGCGGCGCTGGACCGCGTCGCGGTGCGACCGGCTTGAGGACGCACGGGGACGCGCTCGGCGACACCCGCCGGCGGGGACACGGGCGGCGACACGAAGGAGACATGATGGTGGAATCCGAACCGGTGGGCGTGGTGGTGGGCGGCCGCGCCGAAGTGGCCGACGACGACTGGGGCCGGGAGTCGGCGGTGATCCGCCTGGACGGCCGCAGGTTCGGCCCGGAGGCGCTGTACGGGCTGGAGGACTTCTCGCACGTCGAGGTGGTCTACCACTTCGACCGGGTACCGGTGGAGAAGATCGAGACGGGCGCGCGGCATCCCCGGGGCAACCCGGACTGGCCGCTGGTCGGCATCTTCGCCCAGCGCGGCAAGAACCGGCCGAACCGGCTGGGCGTCTCGCGGTGCCGGGTGGTGAAGGTGGACGGCCTGGACGTCCATGTGGAGGGTCTCGACGCGGTGGACGGCACGCCCGTCCTCGATCTGAAGCCGTACATGGTCGAGTTCGGGCCACGCGGCGAGCTGCGCCAGCCGGAGTGGGCGACGACCCTCATGCGCGACTATTACTGAGCGGTTCGGCGGGGCCCGATGTGCGGGTCTCGCCGATACCGAACCCCATGATCGAAGTGAATCGGCCATGGGGGCTCGAAATCGCTCTGGATCCCCTCCGTCCGGAATGATCGAATCGGCCAGTCACGCGGCTCAAAGGGTGCGCACCTCGCCCCCTTCGGCCCAGTACCACGACGGAGGCCATTCTTGAATTCCATGTCCTACCTGGACCTGCACCGGGAAGTCTCACGGGACATCGACGCGGAGATCGAAACCGCCCTGGAGCGACTCGGCCCGCTGGCAGACACCACCAGGAACTCAGTGGCCAAGCTCTTGGAGCACCGCAAACTGAGACATCCCCTCTCGGTGTTGCCGCTGCTCACGCACGCCATCGAGACGGGAAATCCAGGGCCTGCCATCCCGCTGTCCGCCGTACACCTGCTGTGGTGGACCTCGGCCTGCTACCTCGACGACCTGGCCGACGCCAACGGCGCGTCCATCTCCGGCGAGCTCAGCGAGAACGAGGCATTACTCGCCTCCGTCATCACCGGAAACGCCCTCCCCATTCAGATCATTCTGTCGCAGAAACTCCCGGAGTCGGCGCGCAGCGCCCTGGTATCCGAGATCCTGAACGGCTGGATCATCGGCGTGGACGGCCAGATAGACGACATGCGCGGGGACATAGGCAGCGCCTCGCGGAAATCGGTGGTCGAGACGTATCGCGGCAAATCCGGTGCCCCGTTCGGAATGATCACAGCAATGGCAGCGATCTTCTCTGGCACCACGGCCGAAAAGGTGGAGCTGTGGCGTGAATTCGGCTACATATTCGGCATCCTTTGGCAGATTTTCAACGACCAGGAGGACATTCTTTCCGGTCGCGACGAGGACCTGCTCAACGGCACGGTGACGTATCTCCTCGCCTCCGTCATCGAGGACGCCTCTCCCGACTTCAGGGACCACATGCTGCGCCTGTGTGCCACCGCCGGCCGCTCGCGTCGGGCCAGAGCGGAACTCGCGAGCCTCCTGCGGACACCCGCCGCCCTCGACCGGTACCGCGCGGAGATCGACGGCTTCCGCGCCGAGGCCCACCGCATCCTGGGCCAACTGGGCGGCGACGAGTCCTATGTGCGGGTGCTCCGACAGCTCGTGGACCACGCGTCCCAGATGCTGCTCGAATCCCATCTCGCCCCGGCCGCCGCGGTCGACGCCGCCTGACCCTGCCGGGCTCCGTGTCGCAACCGGAGCCCGGCCACCCCGCCGGGTGGCCACGCTCCGGCCGCCGTCAGCGGCCGATCTGCTTCCTGGACATACCCCGCAGGCGACGTCGCTGGGAGGAGTCCAGCAGGAGGTAGGCGACGGCCGGCACACCGATCAGGACCAGCAGCCCCGCCCAGAACCCCACCGTCGCGAACAACACGATGGCTGCCACGACTCCGGCAACCGCGACCTTTCCGCTCGTGGACATCTGCGGACACCTCCTCTTGTTGTCGACCACTACCCCCTTCAACGTGCCGCCGCGACCGTGCGTTCCCCGACGTCGGAAGGGTTCGGTGGGGTACTCTCGGCGGCCCCGTACCCCCGGTAGTCGAGTTGAGGAACGCGTGCCCTCCGAGATCTCCGGCCTCATCCACTGCTCCGCCGTCTTCCTGCCCGCAGCGGCCGGATCGGCCTCTGACAAGCCGACGGCGAGGCACCCTCCCTCGGATCCGGTACCGGCAGGCTCGAGGAATTCGCCGTGATCACCCCCGACCTGCGGCGCGCCACGGCGCGCGCGGGCAGCTCTGGAGGAGGACTGGACGCCGGACCGGACGACGCTGGCCCGCGCGGGGGCGGCACTGGCCGCGGCCTGGGCTGACGAGGAGGCTCCGGTGCTCCGCCGGGTTCGCGCCCGGTGGACGGAGGCGGGCACCGGCCGCCAGTTCCGGCTGGGCCGGGAGGGGCGCTGGTGGCCGTACCACCGCGAGGCGGGCCGGTGGATCCCGGCGGGCCCGTCGGGACCGGACCCGGCCTCGGGCCTGGCGGCACTGGACGAGCCCGCGGAGCAGGCCCCGGAACAGGCCGAACCCGCTCCACCCAGCAGGCCGGCACCGGCCCCCGTCGCCGTGTTTCGGCGCGGATGGCCGACGTACCGCTTGCCGGGGCACCGTACCGGGACGACGATGGGGCGCTCCGGGTACCGCGGGACCACGGGAGGGTGACATGGGCGATCCGTCGGTGGCGCTGCCGGGCGGGTCCGATCCCGCCGAGCGCACGCGCGAACTGCGGCGGGCCCATGCCGTGTTCACGCGGGACGGGCGGGTCGAGGCCCCGGTCCGGGCGGTCATCGCCAGGTCCTGGCGGCGGTGCGCGCGGGCCCGGCTCAGCCCGGAGTGCGCGCCCCGGGTGGAGCTCGCGGAGGCGGAGCTGCGGTCGTACCGCGATCAGCATCCGCTGGCCCGGGTGTTGCCGCTGTTCCAGGACCTCGTCGGCACGTTCGCCGCGCACGGGGCGCATCTGCTGGCGGTGTGCGACGTGCGTGGCAGCCTCCTGTGGGTGGAGGGCGAACCGGGCACCCTGCGGCGGGCGGAGCGGCTCGGCTTCGTCCCGGGCGCGCGCTGGGCGGAGACGGCGATGGGGACCAACGCTCCCGGTACGGCGGTGGCGTTGGGCGAGCCCGTGCAGGTCTTCGGGGCCGAGCACTTCAGCCGGCGGGCACACCCCTGGACCTGCGCGGCGGCCCCGGTGCGCGATCCGCGGACGGGCCGGCTGCTGGGCGCGGTGGACATCACCGGGGGCGACGGCCTCGCCCACCCGCACTCCCTGGCCTTCGTACAGGCGGTGGCCCGGGCGGCGGAGGCCCAGTTGAGCCTGCTGGACGCCGGCCCGGCGGCTGCCGGCGATGCCCTGACCGCACTCGGCCAGGACGAGGCGCTGCTGGTCACAGGGGGACGGCGGGTGCGGCTGGGGCGCCGGCACAGCGAGATCATGGCTCTGCTGGCGCACCACCCCGAGGGGTTGTCGGGCGAGGAGCTGGCGATCGCCCTGTACGAGGACGAGTCGGTGTCGCCGGTCACGTTGCGCGCCGAGATCTCCCGGCTGCGCGCCCTGCTGGGGCCCGCGGCGCCGCTGTCGCGCCCCTACCGCACGGCCCGTCCGCTGGACGCGGACTTCACCGCCCTGACCCGGCACTTGGCCGCGGGCGCCGTCTCCGCGGCCCTCCACCACTACCCGGGCCCTCTCCTGCCCGCCTCCACCGCCCCCGGCATCGTCCGGCTGCGCCGCAGGATCGAGGACCAGGCGCGGGCGGCCGTGATCGCCCGGGCGGACGCGGGGCTGCTGACCGACTGGGTGTGCAGTGCGTGGGGCGCGGACGACCGGGAGGCGTGGTGTGCGCTGGCGGCGGCGCTGCCGCCGGAGGGCCGGCCGGCCGCACTGGCTCGCGTACAGGCCCTGGACCGTGAACTCGGCGCGCACGTGGACCACGGACACGCGCACCACGCGCTCCGGCACGGACGGCGTGCAACGTATCCGCAACCTGCCCGCTCCTAGCCTCCGTCCGAGCGCTGTCCGACGGTGGCCGGCGCCCGGCAAGGGGAGGAAAGCCATGGCCCGTTACGCTGCGCCCGGTACCGAGGGGGCGCTCATGTCGTACGCGTCCCGCTACGACCACTTCATCGGCGGCGAGTACGTCGAGCCCGTCGGCGGCCGGTACTTCGACAACCCCTCCCCCGTGACCGGCCAGACCTTCACGGAGGTGGCGCGCGGCAGCGCCGAGGACGTGGAGCGGGCACTGGACGCGGCGCACGCGGCCGCGCCCGCCTGGGGGCGGACCTCCGTCGCCGAACGCTCGACCGTCCTGCTGCGGATCGCGGACCGGATGGAGCAGAACCTGGAGGCCCTCGCGGTCGCGGAGACCTGGGAGAACGGCAAGCCGATCCGCGAGACCCTGGCCGCCGATCTGCCCCTGGCCATCGACCAGTTCCGCTACTTCGCGGGAGCCCTGCGCGCGCAGGAAGGGGCGCTCAGCCAGCTCGACGACGACACCGTGGCCTACCACTTCCACGAGCCGCTGGGCGTGGTCGGCCAGATCATCCCGTGGAACTTCCCGATCCTGATGGCGGTGTGGAAGCTGGCTCCGGCGCTGGCGGCCGGCAACACGGTGGTGCTGAAGCCGGCCGAGCAGACCCCTGCGTCCGTTCACTACTGGCTGAGCCTGGTGGCGGACCTGCTGCCGCCGGGCGTGGTGAACATCGTCAACGGTTTCGGTGAGGAAGCGGGCAAGCCGCTCGCGTCCAGCCCCCGCGTGGCGAAGATCGCCTTCACCGGGGAAACCGCCACCGGCCGGCTGATCATGCAGTACGCGGCCGAGCACCTGAAGCCGGTCACGCTCGAGCTCGGCGGCAAGAGCCCGAACTTGTTCTTCGACGACATCTGGTCGACGGACGACGACCTGCGCGACAAGGCCCTGGAGGGCTTCACCATGTTCGCCCTCAACCAGGGCGAGGTGTGCACGAGCCCGTCGCGCGCCCTGATCGAGCGGGGCCGGTACGGGGACTTCCTCGACGCGGCCGTGGCGCGCACCGAACTGATCGTGCCGGGGCACCCGTTGGACACGGACACGATGATCGGCGCGCAGGCCTCGGAGGAGCAGCTGAAGAAGGTCCTGTCGTACGTGGAGATCGGCCAGCAGGAGGGCGCGAAGATCCTCACGGGCGGCGGGCGCATCGACCACGGGGGCGACCTGGCGGGCGGCTTCTACGTCCAGCCGACCATCTTCGAGGGCGACAACCGCATGCGGATCTTCCAGGAGGAGATCTTCGGACCGGTGGTGTCCGTGACCTCCTTCCAGGACTTCGACGACGCGGTACGGATCGCCAACGACACGTCGTACGGCCTGGGCGCGGGCGTCTGGACCCGCGACATCAACACTGCGTACCGTGCGGGCCGCGCGATCCAGGCGGGCCGCGTCTGGACGAACTGCTACCACGCCTACCCGGCCCACGCGGCCTTCGGCGGCTACAAGCAGTCCGGCATCGGCCGCGAAACCCACAAGATGATGCTGGAGCACTACCAATCGACCAAGAACCTGCTGGTCAGCTACTCGCCGAAGAGGCTCGGGTTCTTCTGAGCGTCTTCGGAAGCCACCTCGGCTTCCTCTCCCCTCCGCTCCGAGCCGTGCTCCGTGGGGTTTGATGTACTTCAGTCGATCAGCGGTCTCGGTAGCGTGACCATCTACTGCATGGAGTGACCATGCGCCCGGCTGGTCTGTACGAGGGATTCCGGCGGAGAGTAATGAGGCTGCGATGAGTGAACTGACGAAGCCCGAGATCGAACTTCCGGGGGGTGATGCTCCCCAGGAGCTGACGATCCGGGACCTCGTCGTCGGGGACGGGCCTGAGGCGAAGCCGGGCAGGGTTGTCCGGGTTCACTACGTCGGGGTCACCTTCGAGTCCGGAATGGAGTTCGACGCCTCCTGGGACCGGGGTCAGCCGTTCAAGTTCGCCGTGGGTGGTGGCAGGGTCATCAAGGGCTGGGACCGGGGACTCAGGGGGATGAAGGTCGGCGGTCGGCGCGAGATCATCGTTCCCCCGCGCCTCGGCTACGGCAACCAGTCCCCCTCGCCGTTGATCCCGGCGGGTTCCACGCTCGTCTTCGTGGTGGACCTGCTCTCCGTAGTCTGAGCAAGGCCTGCTTCTCCCCGGCCTCTGGCGGAACGAAGGCCGGGCAGCCCTTGCCCGGCTGACCGCGACACCCCACCCGTGTCGGTGCTCCATGATCCGCTCCAGGGTCGCCTCGGAGAGGGCCGCAGCCCGGTGCGTACGACGTCGCTTTCCTCGACCTTGACGGCGTTGTCTACGTAGAGCCTCGCGCCGTGGAACACGCCGTGGACTCGCTGTCCCGCGCCGCCGCGTCCGGGATGCGGTTGGCCTACATCACCAACAATGCCTTCGGCACGCCCCGCTCCGTGGCCGAACATCTAAGCGCACTCGGAGCACCGGCCACTGAGGACGACGTGGTGACGTCCGCGCAGGCAGCCGCACGTCTCGCCGCCGAGCGTTGCGGCGCAGGCGCTCGCGTACTCGTCATCGGCGGCGAAGGACTGGTGGCCGCGATACGTGCACGGGGCCTGGAACCGGTGAGGTCCGCCGACGACCGGCCCTCCTGCGTCGGGCAGGGATTCGCCCCGACGGTCAGTTGGCGTGATCTGGCGGAAGCCGGCTACGCCGTCGGTCGCGGGGCGCCCTGGATCGCCACCAACACCGACCGGACCGCGCCCACGCCGCGGGGCATCGCTCCCGGGAAGTCGCCCGGGCTCTCGGGGCCTTGGAACGGCGTGCTGCCAGGTAACGCGTCGGCGAGCCGCTCTCCCTCAAAGGGCAGGGGCCCGGATGAGGCGAGCCGCTTCGCGGATGGTGTAGCCGCGCTCGAAGTGCCGGGGTTCGGCCAGCATCACCGACACCAGCCGGTGGAGAACAGAGGCGTACTCCTGAGGTGTTCCCTCCCAGGCCGTCGCGTCCAGCATCCACGGCTCGGTCTCCGCAGAGAGCTCGGCTGTGCCCTCCCGCAACAGCGACTTGGACAGTTTCGCGCCGGAGGCGGACAGAACGACGGGAGTGAAGACACGTGGCGGCGGAAGAGTGCCAGAGTGGCACAGGAATGCCTCGTCCAGCAGTCGGCAGCCGCTCGCCCAGTCCGCGCCCTTGACGATGACGGGAAGCGCATCGCCCCGTGCGGCTGCCTGTTCCTTCAGCAGGTTGCGGTGCAAGGTCGTCAGCCCGATGTACGCCTCACTGTCCGGCCGGATGTCGACCTCGTACCTTCCGTGATCGAGGCAGACCGCAGCGAATCGGGCCCCCGTCGCATCCGCTGTGAGCCACTCGGTGTGCTCCCCGTACTTTTGCAGCCATCCGCACTTCGGGCAGGGAAAACTGATGGGCACCTGCCCGGTGGAGGGCGCCAGGACCCAGCGCAACTGCTCCCAGCGTACGAGTGACCGCAGGAACTCCTCACGAAAGGTTCGGCCTTGCTGCTGGTGGGTGTAGGTCTCGGTCTCGTAGGGCACGCCGGTCCTTGCGGACAGCGTGTCGAAGAGGTCACCGTAGAAACGTCTGGTCAGTTCCCCGACCCGGTCCGCGCCCAGTGCGTGGTGGTAGGAACGCTCGTAGCGCGTGCCGGTGCGATGGCACTCGCGGGTTTCGTACGCGGTGTTGTCCAGCGCTCCGAACCGGAGGACCGGCTGGACACCGAGACGTTCTCTCGCGGCCTGGGCGAGCAGGAAGGCCGCGGTCTGCATGACGTTGGTGCCCAGGTGCGGTGCTCCGTTGATCTGCACTCCCGCGTACAGGGCGATCCGAGCCGCACCGCTGCTGCGCAACTGCGGGCGTACGAAGTCAATGCTGTGCTCCACCGCGCCCACGGTGACGCTGACGGGCGAGACGGGCGGTATTTGGACGGAACCGGACACAGCGCAGGCCTCTCTTGCGGGCAGACGGGGCGATCACCAGTGGTGGCGCACGGAGGCGGGCGGCAGATCCAGCACCCGGACCGGCCACGCGGTGGCCGACGCGCCGGCGCCGTCCAGGGCCTCCAACCGCGTGGTGCGCGAGCGTGCTGCCCGGCGCAGCAGCTTCATCAGCTCGTCCCCGGCACCCGGATCCGTGGTGCGGGTAGGCGCGGCCCGGCGGCAGGCCAGTCCGACGACGAAATACGCCGGGGTGTCGGGCCCGGCGCGCCACAGCACTGCCTCGTCCTGCTGCTCCAGTGCGTACACCCGCTGCGGGTGGCGCAGGGTGAAGTCTCCCAGCGGCAGCGGGCACAGCGTCACCGCCGCGATGCGGTATCCCGCTTCCTCCAGCATCCGCACCGCGCGCCGAGGACTGGAATAACTGCCGAACGTCAGACCCAGGTCACTGCCCAGTGTCTGGCCGTGTCTGATGATCGCCCCGGCCCATTTCAGGCCGTCACTTCCTCCGCTGATCGACGGGCGCAGGAGGTCGACGTCCGGGGTGAGGGGTACGTACGGCGGGTTGCTGGTGACGATCAGGGGGCGGGCGAGCGGGCCTCCAGCGGTGGCGACCAGCTCGTCGGTGGAGAGCAGCGCGAAGTCTGCCAGGGCGAAGGTGACGCGGTGGTCCCCGTCGCGGGAGGCATGGTGCCGGCGCGCCCATTCCAGGGTCTCCTTCCCGGAGTCGACGCCGTGGACGCGTGCCGCTCCGGCGCGGGCCATGGCGGCAGCCGCGGCGCCGCTTCCCGAACCGAGGTCGAGTACCGTGCCGCCGCGTGAGGGCAGGAGGTCCTGGACCACCCACACGCCGATCTCGGTGTCGGCCGGTTCGAAGAAGACCTCGGGGACGCCGGGAGGCACCAGGTCGTCCGCCATGAGGTGGGTGTACGCGGTGACGTGGGAGATATCCGGCATGACGGTCTCATTCCTGGTCGAGGCGGTGCGCGGCATGCCGGTGGCCTCGCCCGACCTCGGCCCTGGTCCCGGGGCGGGGGGCCGGGGATGAGCCGGGGGCACGGCTGACCGTGTTCTCCAGGACGGCCATCGCGCTGGGCAGTTTCATCGCGGCTTGTATCCAGGCCAGCGAGCCGGGCTCGTCGAGTAGAGAACGGCAGGAGGCCCCGACGTCGTTGATCCAGGGCAGGTAGCCTCCCGCCGGAATGGTCACGGCGCCCTCGGCATGCTTCCGCAGCACCTGGCTGACGATCTCGCATGGGTCCGCCTCGGCTGCGCACTCCAGCACCGCCTGTCGGTCGAGGAGGAGCAGATCCTCGCTCATACGCCGTCCTCCTTGTCGTCGTCGCCCCGTCGGGGTGCGTCCGTAGCTTCCGGTAGAAGCCCCGCGGCGTGGAAGGCATCCCGCCCTCCGGCCACCTGCAGCACCCCGGCCTCCTCGAACAGGCGCACCGAGTGCCGGGCCGCTGTTCTGATATCTGATTGCACCTGCGCACGCGGGTAGGACTCGCGGACGATCTCCTGGGCCGTGCGCTCCGGCAGCCCGGCCGCGACGAGGGAAGCCCTGACCGGTCGCAGGTCGGGCAGCAGACTGCACCGGATCAGCTCGGGCAGACAGCCGGCGACACGCGTCCGCAGCGAGGAAGGCAGCTGGATCCACAGATCGCGGAAGAAACGCGAAAAGAACACGTGGTGCCAGCCCTCGTCGCGGGCATGGTCGCGCACGACGTCCCGCACGACCGTCAGCACCCGCCGGTCCTTGGGCACGTCATTGAGGATCGCGGTGACGAGGGTCTCGAAGACGACGACCTGCAGGAGCTGGGCCAGAGCGGGTTCCCCCGGAAGCGCCCGGTCGCCGACGGCATCCAGCCTGTCGCGGAAGGACGTGAAGTCGTAGGGGACCGGCGTGACACCGGAGGCGTCCGATATCTGCTGGATGACGTCGAAGCTGTAGAGCGCGTGGTAGCCCTCGTCACAGTAGATGCGATAGGCGTCGAGCCGCCTCTCCGTGCCGGCTTCGACACCGCTGCGGCCTGTGGCGATGCACTCGGTCGCCCGGTTCACCACCTGCGTCTCGAACTGCGCGGTGAAGTTGAGGTATTGGAAGAGGTGACGGGCGAAGAGCGCCGCGCGGGCATCCTCCGGCAAGCCGCGCACCACGGGATGGGACGCATAGGGCATGAGCGCAGGCGGAAAATACAGCTGTCCGCTCTCCACTTCGTCGCGAAGACGGCGCCGCGGGTCGTGGCGTACGCCCGCTCTTGCGTACCAGTCACGTTCGCCGCCCTGCGCGGTCACGGCCGCACCTCCCCCGCAATCGTGTCGGCAACTACGGAGCCCAACTGGTGTGCGGCTGTGCCGATCACGTCGACACCGCGGCCGATCTCGATGTCTGCCAGGGCCTGATCGCGGCGCCAAGCGGGCGAGTACACGGTCTCCGTGTACCGGTCGGCGCCGTCCGCACAGAGGCAGACCGCGCTGGTGCGTCCCCTCTCCGCGCGAAAGAGGTGAAGCGCAACGGCGACGAGGGCGCCGGAGATCGATCCGATGCCGAGTCCGGTTCTCCTGCGCAGCCACAGGCAGGCGCTGACGGCCTCTTCCGGGGTGATGTGCACCATTGGCCGGTGTCCGTGCGGCAGGAACGCGGAGGGGCGGCTCGCGCCGATGCCGGAAAGAACCCGTTGACCCGGCGGACCTCCGCGCCGTCCAGCTGGCATGGGCGGCGGGATTGGCCTGGTTCGTGTACTGGTTCGACCAGACCAGCCCGGGCTCGCGACGTAATCGCTCCTTGATGTACCGCAGCCGATTGAGCAGATAGCCCCCTGCTGACCTACAGGCTCCTTCGATGAACCGGCAGGGCCATTGGAAACCCGCACAAAACTCCTCCCCGGTTCGCATGCCTGCTGTTGCCGATGCCGTCAGTGGTCAGGGGGCGACGGGGTCGTGTTCACATGGTCGGCGATCTGCGCATGCGTCGCATACCAGACGTCCTGGTGCCCGGCGATGTGGTCCAGCAACTCCTCCAGGACGACCATGCGCGACCGGTGGCCGATCACATGCGGATGCAGGGTCAGCTCGAACAGGCCCCCCTCTGCGTACGCCGCGTCGAACTCGTCCTGCCACAGCCGCAAAACCTGGCGCGGCACCGTGTACGGGCGCACTGCGGAGTACCGGTCCATATTGAAATAGACCGCGTCGTCGCGGATCCACTCCGGGGGAATCTCCACCAGCCCCGTCGGCTCTCCGTAGGAGAGGATCTCGTACGGATCGTCATCGGCCATCAGGGACGAGTCGTAACGCAGGCCGAGTTCCACGCTGATGTCCAGGGTGTGTTCACTGAAGTCCCACGAGGGGGTACGGATACCGACCGGCCGCTGACCGGTGAGCCGCTCCAGTGCGTCGGCGGACCGGAAGGCGAGATCTCGCTCGTTCTTGTACTCAAGCTCCGTATTGCGTTCATGGATCCATCCGTGGAGGGCGACTTCGTGTCCTCGTTCGACATATCCCCGGGCCTCCTCGGGGCGCAGCATCGCGCACACGGCCGGCATGAAGAACGTGGCCGGGACGGAACGCCGCTCCAGCACCGCCAGGATGCGGGGAACGCCCACCCGGGCGCCGTATTCGCCCTGCGACAGCTTGCCCGGCAGGACGTGCCCGTCTCGCAGCGGAATCGTCTCGTGGTCGGGGTCGAAGGACAGGGCCACGGCGGCCCTGGCGCTCTGCGGCCACCAGGTCGGCTTGAGGCTGCGCCCCGCGCGGACGCGCTCGATGTGCCGGCGCCATTCGGCCTCCTCCCACTCCCAGGGCTGCCGTGCCGTGCTCCCGGCCTGTGCATCGGACGTGGCCATGGTCGGACCTCACTCCTGCCTCGGCTTCGTGGATACGGCAGGACGAGGATGGCAGCTCGTCAGGAGGCGGTCACGAGCGCGAACGCGCCATGCTGAGACCGCCAGGGTGAGTGACCGAAAACCATGTCGTCACGCTCCTGCGGTCTGTCGTACCCGGCCACTGCTTCCCTAACGTGAATCTCCACTGTTACCCGGTCATGCGTCGACGACCGCGCCGCGCCGGAGGAAGGAATGCCACTCCGTGACGACCTTCGGCCCTACCGGCGCGGACGCCACACCCACCGCATCACTCACACCGACGTCGTCCCCGGCCCCGGCAAGCCAGCTCTTCCCGGGAGCCTGGGAGGCGCTGAGCGGCGACGGGATCTTCGAAGAAGCCCGCCGACTGGCGTCCGATGCCGTGGACCTGCGTCGGCTGCTGCACCGCCGGCCTGAGATCGGCCTTCAGTTGCCGCAGACGCAGCGGCATGTCCTGCAAGCCCTGGACGGTCTCGGCCTGGACGTCTCCACCGGGCAGCGGCTGTCTTCGGTGACCGCGACCCTCGAGGGCCTCGACGACGGGCCCACCATCCTGCTGCGCGCGGACATGGACGCCTTGCCCCTGCGGGAGACGACCGGCTTGGCGTTCGCCTCTCAGATTCCCGACGCGATGCACGCCTGCGGACACGACGCCCACACCGCCATGCTGGTGGGTGCCGCAAGGCTGCTCGCCCGCCACCGGGACAAGGTGGCCGGGCGGGTGGTGTTCATGTTCCAGCCCGGCGAAGAAGGCTGTCACGGTGCCCGTCACATGATCGACGAGGGAGTGCTCGGCGCCGGCGGCCGAAGGGTGGACGCCGCGTTCGCACTGCATGTAACGCCGAACCTGCCCACCGGCACGCTCCATCTGCGTCCCGGCCCGCAGATGGCAGCCTCCGACAAGGTGCGCATCGTGGTGCACGGCCGGGGCGGCCACGCGTCCACTCCCGACACTGCTTGTGATCCCGTTCCGGTGGCCTGCGAAATCGTCCTCGCCCTGCAGACGGCCGTGACAAGGAGGATCCCTGCCGCCGATCCGGCGGTTCTCACGATCAGCAGTCTGTCCGCCGGCTCGCTCCCCGGCATCATCCCGGACGCGGTCGAACTCGCCGGAACCATGCGCACCCTGACGGCAGCAATCCGCGAGCGCCTGATCGGCGCGGTCGTTCAGGTCTCTGAGGGAGTGGCGGCGGCGCATGGCGCGACCGTGGAGGTATCGATCGAACCGGTATACCCGACCACCGTCAACGACTCGACGTTCACCCACTTCGTCCTGGACACCGCGGCGGAAGTCCTGGGTCCGGGCCGCGTGGAGGTGCTGCCGGCTCCCCAGATGACCGCGGAGGACTTCTCCTACGTGCTGGCCGCCGTCCCTGGCGCCATCGCCTTCCTCGGTGCATGTCCGCCCGGCCTGACACCTGATGCGGCCCCCGCACTGCACTCCAACCGGGCCGACATCGACGAGGACGCCCTCGCCTCCGGCATCGCCTGCCACGCCGCCGTGGCCCTGCGCTACCTGTCCGCGTCTCGCCGGGACGCCGCCTCATGAACGGCCTGGACATCCGGCCCGCCCACCCTGACGAGCTGAGCTCGGTGGTAGGGCTCTGGCTGGAAGCAAGCCGCTGGCTGGCCTCCCGGGGTCTCGATCAGTGGCAGTACCCGCCTCGGCGAAATCACATGATCGAGGCCATCAAGGCGCGCGACTGTCACCTCGCCCACCTGCACGGCCGACTGGTGGGCACCGTCACCGTCCAGGAGAAGGGCGACCCCGAATGGTGGGCGAACGACGACCCGGACCGTGCTCTCTACGTCCACGATCTGGCCGTGAGCCGATCCGCGGCAGGGCAAGCGGTCGGCGCGGCCCTGCTGGACTGGGCGGGCGAGCTGGCTGCGAAGGGGGGAAGGACCCTGCTCAGGCTGGAAGCCTGGAAGACCAACCACCTGCTGCACGGGTACTACCTGGCACAGGGATTCACCTTGCTGCGCATCGTGGACCTGCCGCACCGCAATTCCGGAGCACTCTTCCAACGGCCCGTCCGGTTCCCGACGGCATCGGCGCCGGCCGACGACGACATGACGAGGTGACACGATGACCGCCGTACACCCCGCGGAGGCAGGAGACCTGTATCCGACCCGCACCGTGCGCGAATCGATTCCCTTCGACCGACGGCACCCCGTGGTCTGGGACAAGGACGCCGCCGGTCCGCTGGGCCCAGGGGAGCTGACCTCCTACGAGCGTGACGGATACCTGCCCTTGGCCGCTCTGCTCACCGAAGCAGAGGTGACGGAGTGCCTCAAGGAAGTCCAGCGCCTGATACGCGACCGGTCCCTGCGCGATTCCGGCCGACTGGTTCCGGAGCCGGACTCCGACAACATCCGCTCCGTGTTCGAGGTCCATGTCCTCAGTGATGCCTTCGCCCGGATCGTACGCTCGAACGCACTGGCCGGCATCGCCCGCCAACTCCTGGGCTCCGAGGTGTACATCCACCAGACCAGGGTCAACCTGAAGGCGGCATTCGACGGCTCGAAGTTCGGATGGCACTCGGACTTCGAGACCTGGCACTCCGAGGACGGCATGCCCGCACCCCGCGCCGTGAGCCTGTCCGTCGGGCTCACCGCCAACACGCCCTCGAACGGGCCGCTCATGATCATCCCAGGGTCTCACCGCACTTTCGTTCCCTCCGTCGGTGAGACACCG
Organism: Streptomyces sp. NPDC030995; assembly: GCF_055571215.1. Classification (NCBI taxonomy): domain Bacteria; kingdom Bacillati; phylum Actinomycetota; class Actinomycetes; order Kitasatosporales; family Streptomycetaceae; genus Streptomyces; species Streptomyces sp. NPDC030995. The sequence goes on along the minus strand of NZ_JBVIFS010000005.1, from coordinate 200,905 downwards.
CCCGACTACCACAAGTCGTCGCTGCTCGGAAAGAATCTCCCGGCGGGCCCGGCGGATCGCTCCGCGGTGACGGCCCTGGCTTACAAGCACGGGATCCACCAGTGCACCGGAGCCGCAGGATCAGCGGTGGCGTTCGACTGCAACGCCTTGCACGCCTCGGCAGGCAATGTCTCCCCGTTCCCGCGCACCAACCTCTTCGCTGTCTACAACAGTGTCGAGAACCGGGTCGGCACTCCTTACGCCGCTCCCACACCACGTCCTGCCCACCTGGCCAGCCGGGACTTCACGCCCGTGTCGCCGCTGCGGTGAGGGAGCCGCTGCGAGGCAGGTCGCCCGCTGAACTCCTGGCCGAGGGCACACCGATCCCGCTGAACGTGGACGTGGCGGGTGCGAAGCAGGTGCGAGCCCAACCCGACCCCGCGGCCTGGGCCTGTGCCGGCTCAGCCCCAGACCACGTCGTACAGCGGCGGCACCTCCACTTCGACGGGGGGCTGATCCATGCACAGCCCCCCGTCAGCCGGCGGCCCGGCGCCTGCCCCGTCGGCGGCGCGCGTACGGCAAGAGCCGCGGCGAGCGTTTGGCGGCCACGTCCTCGACCCAGCCGAAGGTCAGCACCAGCAGGCCGAGCAGCGGGATCGCCACCAGCAGCGTGAACCATTGGCTGGCCAGCAGCCACTGGAAGTTCGCGTAGACGAAGGGGACGCTCCAGAGCGGGTCGATCAGCGGGACGGCGGCCACCAGCGCGATCTGGTGCCAGAGGTAGACGCTGACAGCGCGTGCGTTGAGCAGGCTGACCAGGCCGTTCCAGCGTTCCAGCGGTCTGGGCCACTGCTCCCAGGACGGACTGACGTGGAGCAGGATGGCAACGAAGCCGAGGGACCACAGGGCCTGCGCGATCGGCCAGGACTCGATGTCGGTCGGTTCGGTCGGATCGACCGGCCGGGTCTGCAGGTACCAGAGGCCGGCCACCATGATCAGCGGCGCGATGGACGGCAGTACGTACTGCGGGATCTTCTTGAGCAGCCCCTCTTGGTGGGCCATGCCGAGGATCCAGCAGGAGCCGAACATGGTGAAGTCGTTGGCGGTCTCCCAGACCCGGCTGTAGATGAACTCCTGGTCGGCGAAGAACGTGTTCATGACGATCAACAGCGCCAGGGGCGTGAACAGCGTCACCACCGGAAATCGTCGCAGTGCCCGGAGCATCAGCGGTGAGAGCAGGACGTACCACAGGTAGGCCCGGAGGTACCAGAGCGGGACGATGATCTGCTCGGCCCAGGTGTGTTCCACGAGATGGTGGAAACCGGGCAGGTCGTCCGCGTAAGGCGGAGTGCTCAGCGGCAGGATCCAGAACGCCAGCTTGGCCCACCACCAGGTGGGGTGGCCGTCGGAGCGGGGGCCCCAGCCGTCGAGGATCTGGAGGGCGATCAGGGCGGCGCCGAACAGCCACATCGGCGGCAGCAGCCGGCGCAGTCGGCCGCGGATCACTCCGAGAGCGGGACGGCTGAGCGAGCGGGCCATCAGCGAGCCGGCCAGCGCGAACATCACGCCCATCGACGGGAAGACGAGGGGCAGCCAGAACCAGCCGAAGTTGTGGTAAAGCACCACGCGAACCAGCGCCAGCGCGCGCAGCAGGTCGAGATAGCGGTCCCGGCCGCCCTTGCGCTGGGACGGTGCCTCCGGAGCCGGATCCGGCTCCGGCTCCGGCTTCTGTCGCAGAGCGGCGGGGACTCTCAACTGGACGGTGTCCTGAGTGCGCCCGCGGTCGATGGATGCAGTCACGGTCATGCCTCCACCGGTGCAGCGACCTCGCCGGTGCGCCGGAGCTTCTGCCAGCGCAGTCGGCCACCGGTCATCGCCGTGATCGCGGACTGCAACAGGACGATGTACATCAGCTGCCGGTAGACCAGTTGCTGGATCGGCAGGCTGATCAGATGCCAGGGCTTCTCGCGGTCGAGCCGGAAGGCGTACCAGGACAGTGCGGCCTGGAGCAGAATGAAGCCGCCCCAGCTGGTGAGGGTGATCGGGGCGTCCCCGAACAGCACGCCGTACAGCAGGAACAAGTCGACCAGCGGCGCCAGCAGCGGGGCGATCACGCCGAACAGCACGACGAGCGGCAGCCCCAGTCGGCCGAAGCGCCCGGCCGGACCGCGGGAGGTCACCGCGCCGCGGTGCTTCCACATCGCCTGCATGCTGCCGTAGCTCCAGCGGTACCGCTGGGACCAGAGCTGCTGGAGGCTGGCGGGAGCCTCGGTCCAGGCGCGGGCGTGCTCGGCGTAGACGATCCGCCAGCCGTCGCAGAGCACCGCGATGGTGATGTCGGTGTCCTCGGCGAGGGTGTCGTCGCTCATCCCGCCGACCCGCTGCAGGGCCTCCTTGCGGAAGGCGCCGACCGCGCCGGGGATGGTCTGGATGACGCCCAGCATGTCGTACATCCGGCGGTCCAGGTTGTGGCCGAGGACGTACTCGATGTGCTGCCAGGCTCCGATCAGGCTGTCGCGGTTGCCGACCTTGGCGTTGCCCGCGACCGCGCCGATCGCCGGGTCGCCGAAGGGCTGGACCAGCTCGCGCACGGTGGACGGCTCGAAGACGGTGTCGCCGTCCATCATCACGATGATGTCGTGCGAGGAGGCCGCGATACCGGTGTTGAGCGCGCTGGACTTGCCGCCGTTGACCTTGCGGATCAACCGGACGAACGGCAGGTCCATCTCCTCGACGATGTCCGCGGTGCCGTCCGTGGAGCCGTCGTCGATGACTATCACCTCGATCGGATAGTCGCTGACGGCCAGGGAGTTGAGGGTGTTGGCTATGCACTCGCGCTCGTTGTAGGCCGGGACCAGTACGGTGACCGGCTCGGTGACGGGCGGTCCCCAGGCGTCCCGCCGCTTGGAGCGGCGGGCGTGGACCGGTGCGAGAACGAGCATCAGCGCGAACCGGCCGAAGTTGAGGAAACCGACGAGGGCCAGCAGCCCGACCAGCACCGGCAGGGTGTACACGGCGACCTGCGTGGCCCAGATGTATCCCTTGCCCGCCCACAGCTGGAATCCGTGCACCGGCACGGTGGCGCTGGAGGCGCCGAGTGCGTCGGAGATGGTGGTGAAGCGGTAGCCCTGGGCCTGCAGCTTGTCGATGATCTGCTCGAGCGCGGCGATGGTCTGGGTGCGGTCGCCACCCGCGTCGTGCAGCAGGATCAGCTCGCCCGCACCGGGCTTGGACGGCATCGCCGCCTTGACGATCTCCTCGACTCCGGGACGCTTCCAGTCGTCGGTGTCGCGGTCGATGAACGCGGTGAGGTAGCCGCGCGCGCCCACGTACTTGATCACCGGGTAGTTCCAGTCGTCCATCGCCGAGGCGTCGGAGGAGTACGGCGGGCGGAACAGCGCACTGTGGACGCCCGCGACGCCGGCCAGCGCCAGCTGCGTCTGCGCCAGCTCCCAGCTGATCCGGGCGTGGGACTGGTACACCAGATCGGGGTGGGTGAAGGTGTGCACGCCGATTTCGTGGCCGCCCGCGACGATCTGCCGGATCAGCTCCGGGTTGCGCGTGGTCATGGCGCCGGTCACGAAGAAGTCCGCACGGACGTTGCGGGCCGCGAGCACCTCCAGGATCTTCGGAGTCCACTCCGGCGAGGGACCGTCGTCGAAGCTCAGAACCACGGTGTGGTCGGGGATGTGATAGCTCACGGGCTGCGCGTTCTTGGTGCCACGCGCGTCGATGATCGGACCGCCCTTGAGCAGGTTGGCCGGCACGGTCGTCTTGTCGACCGAGATCGCGATCCGGGAGTCGTGGAACGCCTCGTTGGTGGCGAGGCCGCGCAGGACGAGGAGCGCGAGCAGGCACGCCAGCAGGGACAGCGGCATGAAGAAGCGCAGTGGCGGCGCGGCCAGTCGGCGCGGCCTCAGCAGGGACTGCCGGCGGCGCTGGTGGCGGGACAATGACGCTCCTGGAGATGGGTGGTGCGGGCGATCAGGGGTGCTTGGCCGGTTGGCCCGAAGGCCTTGCCCCGTGCGACGCGGTGGTCGTCGGCTTCGACGTGGTGCCCGTGGGTTTCGATGTGGTGGCCGAGGTCTTCGTCCGGGGTGTAGCCGACCGACTGGCCGTCCGAGGTGAGGGCGACGAGGACGACGCGGACAACGGGGCGGGCGACAGCGACGGCACGGGTGAGGGCGACGGGGCGGGCGACCGCGAGGGCTGCACGGGTATGCGCATCGCCGGGGCGTCCGCCTGCACACCGATCAGGCTGCTGCCCATGGCGACCGCCAGGATCGCGCCGACCACGGAGACCGGCCAGCCGAAGCCCCGCAACAGACGGCCGCGCAGACCCGACTGGTCGACGAACACCGGTGCGGGAGCGGGCTCCTCAAAGCTCGACTCGGACATGTCAGGCTGTGCCTGGTGCGCCGATCCGCGTTCGATGGACGTGATGACTGAGCGCACCTTGCGAGGCCTTTCATTGCAGGGTACGTAGACCGCGGGATCGCAGGGCGAACGCTAGTGCACCGGCCCGAGTCGACTTGGGCTCGATGTGGCTATTTGGCACGATCCGTTCAGGTGCCGTAATCGGATCGGAATGGAATCAGCGATACCGGTTCTCGACGGTCACGCAGAACCTTAGGATGACCCCCTCGTGTGATCAGCCATTGATCCTCATGCAAAGGGCGCGTCCAGGTACCGCCTCTACGCCCCAAGGAGCCCGTGTGAGCCAGCCCCGCCGCACCTCTCGTCGCCGCGCGTGGACCGCGCTCACGCTGCCCGCCCTCCTGTGCGTACTCGCCGCGTGTTCCGGCGGCCCCGGTGACGATGCCGCCGCGCCCGCCCCCAGCGCGTCGCCGACCCCGTCCGGACCGCCGGGAACCCTGTTCGACGACTTCCACTACAGCGGCCCCGAGGACCCCTCGCTCACCGCCCACGGCTGGGAGGTGCGTACCGGTGGGGGTGGCCCGGGGATCAAGGACACCTGGTCCACCGCTGGTGCCGGCTTCCTCTCCGACACGACCGCCCAGGGGGGCAGGGTCCTGCAGCTGCGGGCCTCCACCGACGGCACCAAGCAAGGCACCAAGCAGGTCGAGGTGCAGACCACCGGCAAGAACCTCTTCACGGGGACCTACGCCGCCCGGGTCTACTTCAGCGACAAGCCCACCAGCGGCCGCAACGGCGACCACGTCGTCCAGACCTTCTTCCCGATTTCCCCCTCGGACTCCTCGGCCAACTACAGCGAACTCGACTTCGAGTACCTGCCGAACGGCGGCTGGGGTTCGGTGGGTCCGCGACTCGACAACGTCACCTGGCACAAGGCCGATCCGCCGGACCGGGTCAACCAGACGGTCAAGCAGCGCCTTGAGGGCTGGCACCTCCTGATGATCACCGCCATGGACGGAAAGGTCACCTACTCCCTGGACGGCAAGGACCTGTTCACCAGCTCCGGCAAGTACGTCCCGCGCGAGAAGATGGACATCCACTTCAGCAACTGGCTCATCGACCTTCCCTTCGCCGGCGGTCGGCGCACATGGGACATGAAGGTCAACTGGGTCTACTACAAGGCGGACGAGGCCGTTTCCCAGGCGGACGTCCAGAAGACGGTGGACGGCTTCTACAGCGCCGGCACCGACTACATCAACACCGTGCCGAAGTCCTGACCCCGGTCCGGGTCCCGAGTTCGAAGGTCTGTTGCCGTCCAGGCGCGAGTTCGGCCTCAGTCGAAGCGCAGGTCGGCGACCTGCCGTTCGAGGGAGGTGACGTCGTCCTCGGGCTCGGTCCGGGTCGGGCGGGCGGCCATGAGTGCGGCCAGCTCGCCCCCCGCGCGCCCGATGCGCGCGGGCAGGCCATCGGTGTACTCGTCTCCTCCTGATCCCCAGTCCTCGGACGCCGCGTACACCGCGGTGGGAACGACGGCGGCGCGCAGGTAGGCGAAGAGCGGGCGCATGGCGTGCTCCAGGACCAGGGAGTGGCGAGCGGTACCGCCCGTCGCCGCGATCAGGACCGGCTTCCCGGTGAGGGCGTCCGGGGCGATCACGTCGAAGAAGGACTTGAACAGCCCGCTGTAGGAAGCCGTGAACACAGGCGTCACGGCGATCAGTCCGTCGGCTCCCGTCACCGCCTCGATCGCGGCGGCCAGCCGCGGTGGTGGAAAGCCGGTCACGAGATGGTTGGCGATGTCGCCGGCCAGTTCGCGCAGCTCTATGACCTCGGTCGACACGGCGTGGCCCTGGCCGGCGAGTTCGCCGTGGACCGACTCGGCCAGCCGGTCCGCGAGCAGGCGTGTGGAGGAGGGGGTGCTCAGCCCCGCGGAAACGGCGATCAGCTTCATGCGGTGGTCACTCCTTGCGGGGTCGCGGCGGCGGAGACCCGCGCGGCGTGCGTCGGCGCGTTCGGCACGTCGGCCGGGCGTCCGTATCCGAACTCCTTGCGCAGCACGGGCACGACCTCTTCGCCGAGGATGTCGAGCTGTTCCAGGACGGTCTTCAGGGGAAGCCCCGCGTGATCCATCAGGAAGAGCTGGCGCTGGTAGTCGCCGACGGTCTCCCGGAAGGACAGGGTCCGCTCGATGACCTGCTGGGGAGAGCCCACCGTCAGCGGGGTCTGCTCGGTGAAGTCCTCCAGCGACGGGCCGTGGCCGTACACGGGCGCGTTGTCGAAGTAGGGGCGGAACTCCCGTACGGCGTCCTGGGAGTTCTTCCGCATGAAGACCTGTCCGCCGAGACCCACGATGGCGTCCTCCGGACGGCCGTGACCGTGGTGGGCGTACCGGCGCCGGTAGAGCTGGACCATGCGCCTGGTGTGGTCGGCCGGCCAGAAGATGTTGTTGTGGAAGAAGCCGTCGCCGTAGAACGCGGCCTGTTCCGCGATCTCCGGGGACCTGATGGATCCGTGCCAGACGAACGGCGGGACGCCGTCCAGCGGCCGGGGTGTCGAGGTGAAGGCCTGCAGGGGCGTACGGAACGTGCCCTCCCAGTCCACGACGTCCTCGCGCCACAGCCGGCGCAGCAGCGCGTAGTTCTCCTGGGCGAGTTGGAGGCCCTGGCGGATGTCCTGCCCGAACCACGGGTACACCGGGCCGGTGTTGCCACGCCCCAACATGAGGTCCACCCGGCCGTCGGCCAGGTGCTGGAGCATCGCGTAGTCCTCCGCGATCTTCACCGGGTCGTTGGTGGTGATCAGCGTCGTGGCGGTGGACAGGATGATCTTCTCGGTGCGGGCGGCGATGTAGCCGAGCATGGTGGTCGGGGACGACGGGACGAACGGCGGGTTGTGGTGCTCGCCGGTCGCGAAGACGTCCAGGCCGACCTCCTCGGCCTTGAGCGCGATGGCGATCATCGCCTTGATGCGCTCGTGCTCCGACGGTGTGCGGCCGTTGGTGGGGTCGGGGGTCACGTCCCCGACGGTGAATATGCCGAACTGCATGAGGTCTCTGTTCTCCTGGTCCTGTCTGGATCCTGCGGCGGCTGCCGTGGAAGGCGGGGTGATGGCGGGGTTTCGGCATCACCCACCGCGGCAGCCGGGCCGGTTCCCCCGGCTGCCGCGCGGCGATGCGTTCACCCCGTGTGAACCGGCGGGTGGGGCGTCACTTCGCCAGGAAGGCGAGGAGGGCGGTGTTGACCTCCTCCGCGTGGGTCCACAGCAGGCCGTGCGGGGCGCCCTCGATCTCGACGTAGTCGGCGGAGGGGAGCGCCTTGTGGAAGGGGCGCGCGGTGCCTTCGGCGGGCAGGATGCGGTCTGCCGTGCCGTGCAGTATCAGGGCGGGCACGTCGATGGCCGGGATGTCGGCGCGGAAGTCGGTGTACCAGGTCGACGGGGCGGCGGAAGCGGCGAAGGAGCCGCCGCCGGACGCGGTGTTCCAGCTGTTGCGGACCGCTTCCTCGCTGATCCGCGTGCCCAGGTTCTCGTCGAGGTTGTAGAAGTCGTTGAAGAAGGCGGTGTAGTAGGCGTAGCGGTCGGCCTTGACCGCGGCGACGACTCCGTCGAAGAACTCCTTCGGGGCCACGCCGTCCGGGTTGTCGTCGGTCTTGAGCAGGCAGGGCTCCAGCGAGGCCAGGAAGGCGACCTTGGCGACGCGGGCGGAGCCGTACGTGGACACGTAGCGGGCGACCTCGCCGGTGCCCATGGAGAAGCCGACGAGGACGGCGTCGTTCAGGTCGAGGGTCTCCATCACGGTGTTCAGGTCGGCCGCGAAGGTGTCGTAGTCGTAGCCGGTCGTCGGCTGGGAGGACTGCCCGAATCCGCGGCGGTCGTACGTGATCACGCGGTAGCCGGCGTCGAGCAGCGCGGCGCTCTGCCGCTCCCAGGAGTGGCCGTCGAGCGGGAAGCCGTGGATGAGGACGACCGGCTGCGCCGTGCCGTGGTCCTCGTAGTAGAGGTCGACGGCGGTGGTGTTCTCCTGGCCCACGGTGATGTACGGCACGGGTTGTCTCCTCGATGCGAAGTGGCTGGTCCGCGCCTCTGTGCGGGGCGGAACGCCGCCACGCTACGGTCGGGCAAGCCCCGCCTGTTGTCCCACCACGCACTGCGTCTTGCCCCTGAGCGCAGGGTTCTGCCCGGTACCCCGGACGTGCCCGTCGGCTCCCGCGATTCCTGCCTGTGGTTCTGCCTGGAGACGGAAACGGCCCGCTGCTTGGCTGTTCGGTGCGGGCAGGAACCCGGGCCTCGCCGAAGTGGTCCGGTTGCGCTCCGGCGAGGTCGCTGCCCGCATGACGAGCCGTCCGGCCCTGCCGGGCGCCGGCCGTCGCCTTGCGGGGAGGTGGAGCTTCTGTTCCCGCCCGTCGCAGCCCCGGAGTCACTTCCCCTGAGCGGAGAGCAATTTGAGCTTGGTGTTGACGACCGCCTCCGTGCCGGACCGGGACAAGGTCGCGTACTGGAACGATGCGGTGAGCAGGACGCTGGTGCCGATGACGGTCGCCCCTCGGGGCGACGGGCCGTTCGACGGCCGGATCGCCACCGACCGCCTCGGATACCTCCAGGTCTCCACCATGGAGGCCGACGCGGAGCGGGTCAGCCGCACGCCGGCGCTGATCGCCAGGTCGTCCGAGGCGCTGGTGGCGGTCGGTGTCCAGGTATCCGGCACGGCCACCTTCGTCCAGGACGGCCGGCGGGCCGAGGTGGGTGAGGGCGACCTGGTGGTGTACGACACGACCCGGCCGTACTCCTTCGACTATCCGCAGCGGTTCGCCACGCACGTCTTCCAACTTCCGCGCCGCACACTGGGCGTGTCGGACAGCGACATCCGGCAGGTCACGGGCCACGCCATCGGCACCGGGGACGGCTTCGGCGCGATGCTGCTCCCGTTCCTGGCCACCCTGGCCTCCTCCCCGGCCGACGGCTACCCGCCGGCCGTCGCGGACCGGTTGGCCGGCAATGTCGTCGACCTGTTCGCCACCCTGATCGCAGAGCGGTCCCACCCGGGCGGCACGGACGCGGACGCACGGGGGCATCTGATGCTGCGCATCCGCGACCACATCAACCGGAACCTGGGCGACCCGGACCTGTCACCGGAGCTCATCGCCCGGACGCACCGGATCTCCGTACGGTACCTGCACCGGCTGTTCGAAGGCGAGGGGACCACCGTCGGCCGGCTCATCCGGCAACGGCGCCTGGAGGAGTGCGGCCGCGAGCTGGCCCGCCGCGGCAGGACAGCCCCCACCGTGTCCGCCGTGGCCCAGAGGTGGGGCTTCGTCAACGCCGCCCACTTCAGCCGGGCCTTCCGCGCCGCCTACGGCGTCTCCCCCCGTGAATGGCGCAACCTGCGCACCGCCCAGGACGACCTCCCGCCGTCCAGCGGGTAAGGTCCCCGCTCGGAGCGGCGCCGGCCGCCCCGTGCCTGCGGCGGCAGTGCCCGGCCCGACAGCCGCCGCACCCGCGTTCGGCCGCTCGGCCGAGGACCCGGTGCACCGAACCACCCTTTCGCTTCAGGCCCTCTCGGCAGGAGACCGTGTGTGACCGACTTCGTCCCTTCGTCCGCTCGGCACCCGGTCCTGGACCACCCGACCGCGGCATTCGTGGCCCGGCACACCTGCCCGCCGTCGGCGCACGACCCGGACCTGGAACAGGCCCGTCTGGACCTTGCGCGTCTCCAGGGGCAGGACGCCCCCGACCCTCTCGACGAGGAAGCCACCTCCACGGAGTGGTTCGCACTGCCGGGCGGGCCGACCGGTCACGTACGGGTGCAGGTGGTCAGGCCCGCCGACAGCGTCGGCGAGATCCCCGTCGTGCTGTTCCTGCACGGGCTGGGCTGGGCCCTGGGCGACGCCGACACCCATGAACGTGTGGTGCGCGCGTTCGCCCTCGGCACGGACGCGGCCGTGGTCTTCGTCGAGTACGAGCGCGCCCCCGAGGCGCAGTATCCGGTCGCCGTCGAGCAGTGCTACGCGGTCGCGCAGTGGATCTGCGAGCGAGGCGGCGAAATCGGCCTGGACGGAAGCCGGATGGCCGCCGTGGGCGACTCGGCGGGCGGCAACCTGGTGGCGGCACTGACCCTGCTCGCCAAGGAGCGCGGAGGGGTGCGGCTGCTGCTGCAGGTGCTGCTCTGCCCGGTCACCGACGCCGGCTTCGACACCCCCTCGTACCAGGAGTTCGCCAACGGTTACTTCCTCGGCCGCGACACCATGCGCTGGTTCTGGGACCAGTACCTGCCCGACGTACGGCAGCGGAGCCAGGCCACCGCGTCACCGCTGCGGGCCTCCCTGGAACAGCTCACCGGACTCCCCCCGGCACTGGTGGTCACCAGCGAGGCCGACGTGGTGCGCGACGAGGGTGAGGCGTACGCGACGAAGCTCCGGGCGGCCGGCGTACCGGTGGTCTCCATGCGCTACCACGGGACGATCCACGGCTTCATGGTGCTCGATCCGCTACGCGACACCGACGCCGCCCGCGCCGCCCTCGTCCAGGCCCTCGACACCGTGCACGTCGCCCTGCACCGGCACCGCGGCTGAGCCCTCCGCGTTGTTCACTCGGCGGGGAGCGAGTCCAGGAGCTTTTGTGCGGTCTTCAGCTCTTTGCCGTCGACCGCGTCGCCGAGGGCGAGAGCCTGCCGGAGGCAGGAGCGGGCTTCCTCGGTTTCTCCCAGTGCGATCAGGGCCTCTCCCAGATACAGGAGCGTCTCACCCTCGCTGCGGGGAATGCCGATGCGGTGAAACTGGTCCCGGGCACTGCGATAGTGGTCGGCGGCCTCGCGCCACCGCCCCAAGGCGGCGTAGTCGTCGCCGAGAGCACCGCTCACAAGGGCGCGGTAGGTATCGGCTGCGTGCCCGCTCACCGGGCAGTTGGGCGCATCGAGGAAGGCGATGATGCGTTTGTGCTGGGTCAGGGCTTCCTCGGCACGGCCGAGTTCGCGCAGAGTGGCACCGTGTGGGCCCATGGCTTCGATCCAGCCCTCGTACTCGCCGGCGGCTTCGAACAGGTCGGCGGCGGCGCGCGCCTTTTCGAAGCCCTTCTGGACCTCGCCGAGCCGCCGGTGGGGAAGTACCGCGTTGACCAGTGCCCAGGCCTGCTGAGAGGTGTCCTGTGCACGGCGGGCGTGTTCCAGCGCCTCGTCCGCCCGTTCGATGCTTTCGCGGTACCTGTGCTCGCAGGGGCCCAGGACAACGGCGTAGTGGTTGAGGTGGACAGCCTGCAGGTAAGGGTCGTCGAGGGCGGCAGCGGCTTCGCTGGACAGGCGGAAGACCTCGGGCCAGTGCCCCCAGAAGAGCGAGAGGGCGCAGTACCAATCCAGGGCATCGGCGGTCTCGACGACCCTGGTGTGCTCACCCCGACGGGCCGCGCCGCGCAGCGCGGCGAGCCAGGCAAGGGCCTCGCTGTCCAGCCAGGCCCGGGCCTGTTCGGCGCTCTCCAGCGGGACCAAGCCCTGCCAGGAGGACGGCGGTGCCCCGTACGCGGGCTTGTACCAGCGACCCGCGACCACAGCCGTCTCCAGCAGCCAGGTGCACAGCCGGTCGTCGGCTGCTTCCCGCTCGCCGGGTTCCTCCTCGAGGGACAGCCGGGCACGGGCGAAGAGCCGCAGCAGGTCGTGCAGTTGGTAGCGGCCGGTGAAGGTGGCCTGGAGCAGCCCGGCCTCGACCAGCTCCTCCATCACGTCCTCGGCCTCGAAGACGCCGGTCGCGGTCAGAGCGGCGCCGTAGGCGGCGGTCATGTCCGGCCCCGGGACCAGGCTCAGCAGCCGCAGCAGCCGCGCGGCCTGGCCGGTCAGTTGCCGGTAGGACAGCTCGAACGCGGCCTCCACCCGCACATCGCCCGCGGCCAGGGCGCCCAGGCGGCGTTCTTCGTCGGCCAGGCGGCGGACCAGGTGGGCCACGCTCCACCCCGAACGGATCGTCAGCCAGTTTCCCGCCACCCGCAAGGCCAACGGCAGATGCCCGCACAGCTCCGCCACCTGCGCCACGGCCTCGGCTTCCGCGTCGGCCCGCTCGGCACCCAGGATCCGGCGCAGCAGATCGACCGCCTCGTCCTGCGCCATCTCCGACAGCGCCAGGCGGTCGACATCCTCAAGGCCGGTCAAGGACCGCCGACTGGTGACCAGCACCAGGCTTCGCCCGCCCGCAGGCAGCAGCGGCCGGACCTGCCCCTCGTCACGGGCGTTGTCCAGGACCACCAGGCACCGACGCTCGCGCAGCAGTGCCCGCAGCAGCCCCGCGTGGCCCTGCGGATCCTCCTTCGCCAGCCGGCGGTCCGACACGCCAAGGGCCTTGAGCAGCTTCAACAGCGCTTCGCCCGTGTCCACGGGGCCTTCCACCCCGTGCAGGTCCACCACGAAACACCCGTCGGGGAACTCCTCCGCCAGATCCGCTGCCGCCTTCAGCGCCAGCGTCGTCTTCCCGCACCCCGGAGGACCCGAGACGACCCACACCGACACCTCTCCGCCGGCACGGGCCCGTTCCGCCGCCTCCCGCAGGAGCGCCAGCTCCGGTTCGCGCCCCGTGAAGTCCCCCACCGATCGCGGCGGCACAACCGTCCCCGCCACCGCGACGGCGCGTATCGGACGCGCCGCCCGCGCCGCGGCCAGCAGCGCCTCCCGCTCCGCGTCCGCGAGCCCCAGCCCCTCCGCCAGCGCCACCACCGTGCGCCGCTGCGGAACCCGACTGCGCCCCCGCTCCATATCGCCGATGGCCCGGACACTCACACCCGACGCCTCGGCCAACTCCTCTATCGTCAAACGGCCTTGCTGTCGCAGACCACGCAGAACAACACCGAAGGACTTCTCTCCGGACACAACCCCTCATTCCTCCCCCCGAGGGAAGAATACGGCGTGCTTGTCCGGGCGAAGCCGCAGGGTGGCGGTACCAACCGCCGTGCCGAGCCCACCCCGGAGGGTGGACTCGGCACGGCCCCCAAGCCGGGCTGTAGGTCAGTTTGCGGTGGCCCGGACCGCGTCCTGGATCAGCTCCGCCACGGCCTTGGGCTGGGCGAGCATGACCAGGTGCGAGGAGTCGACCTCGACGGTGGTCATGCCGGCGCGCTCGTAGCCGTAGCGCTCGACATCGGGGTTGATGGTCCGGTCGGAGGAGGCGACCAGGCCCCATGACGGCTTGCTCTTCCACGCCGCGGCCGGCGCCGCCTCGCTGAAGGCCCGCGCGGCCAGGGGCCGCTGGGAGACGGCGAGCACCGCGGCGAGCTCGGGGTCGACGTCCGCGGCGAACAGGGCGGGGAACCTCTCGGCCTCCACCGAGACGTCGGTGCCGGTCTCGTCGGACCCCGCCACGGGGAACGGCGTGTAGACGAGCGCGTCGGCGAGGCCGGAGTCGGGGAAGCGCCCTTGCAGCTCGCCCAGGCTCTCGCCCTCCTCCAACGCGTATCCCGCCAGGTAGACGAGCGCACGGACGTTGTCCTCCGTGCCGGCGAGGGTGATGACGGCGCCGCCGTAGGAGTGCCCCACGAGGATCACGGGGCCGTCGATGCCACGTATCACCGAGGCGATGTACGCGGCGTCGTCGACGAGGCTGCGGTTGGGCACCGCCGGAGCCACCACCTCCAGGCCTGCGGCGGTCAGTTCGGGGATGACGCGGGCGTAGCTGGAGGCATCGGCGAAGGCGCCGTGGACCAGTACGACGGTGGGGCGGGCGGATCGGGACATGCGAGAACTCCTCGGTGCGTGGGTGGCGGTGTGGAAGGCGGAATCGTCGTGCTCAGAGGCCGAACCGTGCGCGGCGCGCCTCGGGCACCAGGTCGGCGTAGTCGGGGTGCTTGCCGATCCACCCCCGGATGAAGGGGCAGTACGGCAGGACGTCCAGCCCGCGGGCGCGGGCGTCGTCGAGGGCTCCCCGGGCGAGCAGCCCGCCCAGGCCCCGGCCGGCGAACCGGGGATCGGTCTCGGTGTGGATGAAGGCGAGCTCGCCCTCCGAGAGGAAGTACTCGGCGAAGCCCGCGGTCTCGGTGCCGTCGTCGCCGGCGAGGATCTCGTACCGGGACCTCTCGGGCCGGTCCATCACGTGCGGTTCCATGGGCGCTCCTGTGCGCTGGCGGTGTTCGTGGGTCGGTGGGTGGGTTCAGAGCGTGCGGCGCACGCCCGCCTGGCGTTCCAGGTTGCGGAGCTGGACCGCGAGGTCGCCCTCGACGGCGGCGTGGGCGGGGCCGCTGCGGCCGATGGGCAGGACCTCCTCGCTGCGCATGTCCTCCAACATCAGGGCGAACGCGGCGTACATCGCGACGAGCGCCACCAGGAGGCCGAGGACCCCGGAGGTGCGCGTGAGCCATTCGGCGCCGGTGAGACCCGACAGACCGGTGGCGGCCCAGCGGGGCAGGGAGACCGCCAGGACGAGCCACAGCGCGCGCTTGGGCCGGGTGACGGCGGTCATCAGTGCCCCGAAGCAGAGGAGCGCCAGATTGAAGACGCCCAGCACGCGCAGGCCGTCGGCCGCGCCGCTGAACATGACGAGTGCGTAGGCCAGCCAGCTGCCGGCGAAGACGGCCATGAGCGTCGCCGCGATCACGTCACGGGCACCGAAGGCCAGGACGCTCACGAGGAATTGCAGGGCGAAGGCGGGCAGTACGCACAGGGCGACGGCGCCGCGGGCCGCGTCCTCGAAGAGCCCGAGCTGCATGCATCCCGTCATCACGGAGGCGATCGCCACGGTGAAGAAGCCCAGCGGCATCGGTGAGGCGATGGGGCGCAGGTTGATCCGGGTCATCGACCGGAGGTCCGGTTCGAAGCGGCGTCCCGGTGGGGCGTCCGGCCGGCCGTCCGGCGCTTCGTCGGCGCCGCCGGCGGCGGAGGGCGAGGCTGTACTCATCGTGTGGGTCTCTCGTTCAGTGCGCGAAGCAGGGGTCGAAGAACGGCGGAGGCGTTCGGGGATCGGCGCCCCGGTCGACGCGCCACCGGCGGTGCTGCTCGGACTCGGCGACGGCCTCGGCCACGAGCGACGCCTGGCGGGCTCCGCCCTGGTAGCCGCCGAAGTGGGCCACCGGGCTCCACTGCGGACTGACCGGCGGAACGGGCTCGTCGAGGCCCTCGTACTCCGCGCTCGCGTAGACGATGCGGCCGCCGACGACGGTGAGTACGGATTCGATGTCGGGGATGACGGCCTCGGGCACGGTGAGGTAGTCGTCGGACAGGATCGCGAGGTCGCCGTAACAGCCCTCCCGCAGGATTCCCTTGACGTCCTGCTCGCCGGTGAGCCGCGCGCCGCCGCGGGTGTAGAGGCCGAGGGCGGTCTCCCTGCTGATCAGGTTCCCGGCCGGGTAGAGCGCGGTGCCGCCGACGGTGCGTCCGGTCACCAGCCAGTGGAGCGCGACCCACGGGTTGTACGAGGAGACGCGGGTGGCGTCGGTTCCCGCGGCGACGGTCAGGCCGCGGTCGAGCATGGCCCGCACCGGCGGGGTGTGGGCGGCGGCCTCGGCACCGTAGCGGTCGCGGAAGGCGGTGCCCTGGAAGGACATGCGGTTCTGGACGGACAGGGCGCCGCCGAGGGCCGCGATCCGGTCCAGGCTGTCGGCCGAGACGGTCTCGGCGTGGTCGAAGAGCCAGCGGTTGCCGCCGGGGAAGAGTCCTTCCGCCGCGAGCTTCTCGAAGACGGCCAGGTCGCGGCGGATCGTCTCGTCGTAGGTCGCGTGGAGCCTGAAGCCCCAGCCGTTCTCCACCAGGAGCCGGACGGCCTGCTCGAACTCGGCCTCGTACCCCTCGGCGAGCTCGGGACGGGGTTCGGAGAAGTTCTCGAAGTCGGCGGCGGCCCAGGTCAGGTTCTCGCCCGCGCCGTTCAGCCGGAGCCACTCGTCCCCGTCCTCGGGCTTGACCATCCCGGTCCAGCGCTTCAGGTCGGCGAGCTCCTGCCCGGCCGTCTGCGGGAACAGGTGGTAGGCGATCCGCAGGGACAGCTCCCCCGACCTGGCGAGGTCGACGACCGTGGCGTAGTTGTCGGGGAAGTTCTGGAAGCCGCCGGCGGCGTCGACCGCGGAGGTCAGCCCGAAGCGGTTCAGCTCGCGCAGGAAGTGTCGCGTCGACGTCCTCTTGTCGGCTTCGTCCAGGGCCGGCGCCTTGGCCAGCGTCGAGTACAGGACGAGCGCGCTCGGCGCCGCCAGGAGGATCCCGTTGGGTTCGCCGTCCCGGCCCCGGACGATCTGGCCGCCGCGCGGATCGGGGGTGTCGCGGGTGAATCCGGCAGCCCGTACCGCGGCCCGGTTCATCAGTGCGGACTGGTAGAGGTGCAGGACGAACACCGGGGTGTCGGGGGCCGCGGCGTTCAGCTCGGCGACGGTCGGCATCCTGCGCTCGGCGAACTGTTCGGCGGTCCAGCCGCCGACGACCCGGATCCACTGCCCCTTGGGGGTCCGGCCGGCCTGCTCGCGCAGCATGGCCAGCGCGTGGCGGAGGCTGCGCACCCCGTCCCAGCGCAGCTCCAGGACGTAGTTCAGGCCGCCCCTGATGACGTGCAGGTGCGAGTCGTTGAGGCCGGGGATCACCCTGCGGCCGAGGGCGTCGACGACCCTGGTGCCCGGCCCGACGAGGTGGGCGAGCTCGTGGTCGTCGCCGAGGGCCGCGACCCGGCCGTCGCGGATCGCGACGGCGCGGGCTTCGGGGCGGCCGGGGTCGCCGGTGAACACCTTCGCGTTGCGGACGAGGAGGTCGGCCTGCGAGGGTTCCTGCCGCGTGGCGGGAACCAGGCCCGCCACGGGCATGCTCGTCGACGGCCCGATCACGCCAGGGCCTTGCGCAGGGTGCTGGTGGCGACACCGATGGCGAGTTCCGCGGCCTGCGTCTCGCGCAGTGCGTTCAGCATGACGAAGTCGTGGATGGCCCCCTGTACGCGAAGGGCGGTGACGGGGACCCCGGCGGCGCGGAGCTTCGCCGCGTACGCCTCGCCCTCGTCGCGCAGGACGTCGGCCTCGGCGGTGATGACCAGGGCGGGCGGCAGGCCGGTCAGCTGCTCGGTGGTGGCGCGCAGCGGCGAGGCGGTGATCTGCGCGCGCTCGGCCTCTTCGGTCGTGTACTGGTCCCAGAACCACTTCATGGCGTCGCGGCGCAGGAAGTAGCCCTCGGCGAAGGCGTGGTACGAGTCGGTGTCGAAGCTCGCGTCGGTGACCGGGTAGAAGAGGACCTGGTGGGTGAGGCGGACGTCGCCGCGCTGCTTGGCCATGAGGGTGAGGGCGGCGGTCATGTTGCCGCCGACCGAGTCGCCCGCGACGGCGGTCCGGGTGCCGTCGAGCCCCTTGTGGTGTCCCTCGCGGGCGATCCACTGGGCGACGCTGTAGTTCTGCTCGATGGCGACGGGGTAGCGGGCCTCGGGCGAGAGGTCGTACTCGGGGAAGACGACGGCCGCTCCGGCGCCGACGGCGAGTTCGCGGACGAGCCGGTCGTGGGTGTGCGCGTTGCCGAAGACCCAGCCCGCGCCGTGGATGTAGAGGATGACGGGGAGGGGGCCGGTGGCGCCGCGCGGGCGGATGATCCGGGCGCGGACGTCGCCGGTCGGGCCGCCGTGGACGGTGACCCGTTCCTCGTCGACGGCGGGCAGGGGGACACCCGCACCGTTCTGGACGTCGTCCACGGCCTTGCGGCCGTCCGCCACGGGTATCTGGTAGAGGAACGGCGGCTGGGCGGTGGCGTCGGCGAAGGCCTGGGCGGCGGGTTCGAGGGTCGGGGTGTTCGGCATGAGGTTCTCCTTCGTAGGACGTGCGTACGGGCGGGTGCTCAGCGGGTGCCGCACGCGGCGTCGAGGATCACGTCGGTGACCACGGCCGGGCGGGAGACGGCCACGGCGTGCGACGCGTCCACCTCGGTGGTGTGCGAGCCGGCGCGCCGGGCCATCCACCGCTCGGCCGCCGGCGGGATGTTCTTGTCGGCGGTGGCGATCAGCGCCCACGACGGGATCGTCTTCCACGCCACGTCCTGAGCCTTCTCCTCCAGCGCGGCGGTGGCGACCGGGCGCTGGGTCGCGGCCATGACCGCCGCGTCGGCGGCGGGCACATCGGCGGCGAACTGGCGGTGGTACTTGGCCTGGTCGATGACGAGTTCGGTGCCGGTGCCGCCGCCGGGCAGCGGGTACGGCTGCGGGTTCACCGTCTCGCCGAGGGTGGAGCCGGGGAACTTGGCGGCCAGCTGGGCCGCGCTCTCGCCCTTGTCCGGCGTGAAGGCGGCGATGTAGACGAGGGCCTTCACGCGGCTGTCGCCCGCGGCGGCGCCGCTGATGACGGCGCCCCCGTACGAGTGCCCGACCAGGACGACGGGGCCGTCGACGCCGGCAAGCACGCCGCGGAGGTAGGCGGTGTCGTCGGAGAGGCCGCGCAGCGGGTTGGCGGTGGCGACGACGGGGTAGCCCGCGCGGCGCAGTCGCTTGATCGTGCCGCTCCAGCTGGAGGCGTCGGCGAACGCCCCGTGGACCAGGACGATGGTGGGCTTGGGCTCGTGCCGGTCGGTGCCGGCGGCGGGCGAGCTGCTCGCGGGTGCGGCGGCGATCAGGGAGGCAAGCGTCGCGGGCAGGGCGAGAGCGAGGGCGAGGGGGCGCTTCGTGGGAAGCATGTGCGGTTCCTTGTCGGGTGGGTGCTTGTGTCGGTGCAACGGATGGACGGGTGAAGCGCGCCTCAGAGGCCGTACGCCTCCAGCAGCCGCAGCCAGACTTCGCTGACCGTCGGGAAGGCGGGGACGGCGTGCCGCAGACGCCGGAGCGGGACTTCTCCCACGATGGCGACGGTGGCCGTGTGGATGAGTTCGGTCGCCATCGGGCCGGTGAGTGTGCAGCCGACGACGACGCCACGGGTCTCGTCGACGACGAGCTTGGCGTGCCCGCGGTAGTCGTCCGCGTAGAGCGCGGCTCCGGTGACGTCGTCGATGCGGTACTCCACCGCGCGTATCGCGAGGCCCGCTTCGCGTGCCGCACGTTCGGTCAGCCCGACGCTCGCGACCTCGGGGTGGGTGAAGACGGCCTGCGGGACGGCGACGTGGTCGGCCTCCGCGCTCCAGGCCTGCCCGCCGCCGGTGTCGGCGGGGCGGCCCACGGCTCGCTCGGCGATCGCCGCGGCGCAGGCGCGGGCCTGGTACTTGGCCATGTGCGTCAGCGGTGCACGGTGGTTCACGTCGCCGACGGCGTAGAGCCAGTCGCCGTCCAGGGCGGTGACGCGGCAGGTGTCGTCGACCGGGATCCAGTCGCCGGCCGGCAGTCCGACGCTCTCCAGGCCGAGGTCCGTGGTGCGCGGGCGGCGGCCGACGGCGGCCAGCACCTCGTCGCAGACGAGGGTGGCGCCGTCGTCGGTGTCCACGGTCACGGCACGTGTGGTCTCGTCACGGGCAACCCGGGTGGCGGAGACCCCGAAGCGGATCGTGACGCCCAGACCGGTCAGACCCCGGGTGACCTCTTCGCCGGCACACGGCTCCCAGCCGGTCAGCAGGGCCTGGTCGCGGACGAGCAGGGTGACGCAGGCGCCGAGTGAGCGCCAGGCGGTGGCCATCTCGCAGGCCACCACTCCCCCGCCGATGACGACGAGCCGCCCGGGCACCGCATCGGCCGTGGTGGCCTGCCGGTTGGTCCACACCCCGATCCGGTCGAGCCCTTCGACCGGCGGCAGCGCGGGTTCCGTGCCGGGGCTGAGGACGACCGCGAGCCGGGCCCGCAGGGTGCGGACCGTGCCGTCGGCCCCGGTCACCTCCACCCGGCGCTCTCCGGCGAGCCGTCCGTGCCCCCGTACGAGGGGTATGCCGGCGCCGTGCAGCCAGTCGGCCTGGCCGGTGTCGTCACCGCGGCCGGTGAAACGGTCCCGGCGGGCCAGGACATGCGCCGAGTCGAGTGCCGCCGTCACCGCCTGCCGTGCCCCGTCGACCGACCGCGCGGCCTCTCGGGCCGCGCCGGGACGCAGCAGCGCCTTGCTCGGCACGCACGCACGGTAGGAACACTCGCCGCCGACCGCCTCGGCCTCGACGACGACGGCGGTCAGTCCGGACCGGACGATCCGGTCGGCGGCGACCTCGCCGCCCGGCCCGCCACCGACCACGACGACGTCGTACGTGTCCTCCATCAGCCGCGCACCAGGGGGGTGTCCACGAGGTGCCCGGCCAGAAACCACACCTGCGTCTCGCCGGTGCGGACGACTTCGGAGACGAGCAGGTCGGTGCTGCCCTCGTCGCCCTCGGCCGAGATCCGGGCGGCAGCGTCCCGCGCGTCGATCAGGATCCGCTCGTGCGCGTCGAGGAGCCGCGACAGCATGACGGGGACCTTCTCCACGCCGTCCGGCGGCCGGGGAACGGACGTCAGCTCCGCGACGTGGCGCGGGTCTGCGACCGCGACGCCGCCCAGGCTCTGGATCCGCTCGGCCAGCGCGTCCACGATGGCCAGTTGGGCCTCCGCGTGCTTGTCCAGCATGAGGTGGAGCGAGTAGAAGGTCGCCCCGCGCATGAGCCAGTGGTGCTTCTTGTAGAGGGAGTACAGGATCTGCGTATCGGCGAGTACGCGGTTCAGCCGCTGGCAGGCGTACATGCGGGTGTCGTGGCCGAGGCCGATCGGCAGTTGCTTGAGCGTGCCGAACGCCTGGGTCTCGGCGCCCTTCTGGTGCAGCAGCGGCTGGCCGCCGCCGGGCGGGGGTGCGGGGGTGGGTGCGGGGGCTGCGGTGGGTGCGGTGGATGCGGTGGGTGCGGTGGATGCGGTTTCCATCAGGTACTCCTGGTAGGAGAAGTGGGAGGGCCCGGCCGTCCGGTCGGGGGGCGCGGAGCGGCCGGACCCGGTCTTTGAGGCTCGCGCTCAGCGCCCGCCGTCGGCGGCGGTCCGCGGCGCCGAGGGGGCTGCCCGGTGCAGTACGAGCCGGGTGAGCAGCCCGCTGCCGAGACCGGCCACGAGCGCGAGGGCTGCCCACCACAGCGGGTACGGCGTGAGGCCGAGGGCCTCGTCGGCTGACCAGGCGCCGGGGCCGGTGGCAGCGAGAGCGGCAGCGGTGCCGATGAGGACGAGCGGGTACTCGTACCCGTCGTTCTGCACCCAGAGGCCGTTGTGCCATTTCACGGTGAGAGCGACCGTCATGACCCCGATGGCCCCGGTCGCGGCGAGCGGTGTCAGGAAGCCGGTGACGAGCAGCAGACCCGATCCGATCTGGCCGCCGCCCGCCGCGAGAGCGGTGAGGACTCCGCCGCGGAATCCGTCGGCACGGAACTCCGCCGTGCCGCCTTCGAGTCCCCTGCCGCCGAGATGCGAGCTGATCTTCTGCACCCCGTGGCCGGCGACGAGCAAACCCACCAGCAGACGCAGGATCAGAATGCCGGTGTCCAAGGAAGTCAGCCCGCCGCGTGCGCGCCGATGACGCTCTGCGCGTACACGACACCCAGACCGTATGCGCCCGCGTGGGCCTTGACGATCTCCATGACGGCGCCGTACGTCTCCTGACGCGCCCAGTCGCGCTGCAGCTCCAGAAGCACCTGCACCCAGGTCACCGGCACCGCGCCGGCGGCCAGCATCCGCTGCAGCGCGTGCTCGTGGGCGGCCGGGCTGACGCCGCCGGAGGCGTCGGAGACGACGTACACCTCGTATCCCTGCTCCAGCGCGGAGAGCGCGGGCAGCACCAGACAGACCTCGGTCCACAGGCCCGACAGGATGATCTTCTTGCGTCCGGTCGCCTTGACGGCCGCCACGAGCGCCTCGTCCTCCCAGGCGTTCATGGTCGTGCGGTCGATGGCCTCCTGCTTGGGAAACACCTCGGCGAGCTGAGGCAGCAGGGGCCCGGAGAACGACTCGGCGGCGACCGTGGTCAGGACGGCCGGCACGTCGAACGCCTGAGCCGCCTTGGCGAGACCCACGGTGCTGTTGATGATGGCGGCGCGATCGCCGCTCCCGGTGCCGAAGAACATCTGCGGCTGGTGGTCCACGAAGAGCATGACCGCGTTGTCGGGCGTGAGCAGGTCCGCGCTCGGGGCAGCCTGGACCTTGGTGATGTCGAACATGAGGGGTGTCCTTTCGGAGCGATCGGTAGCGCGCCCGCCGCGTTCGCGGCTGGGCACACCCCGAAAGTACGACCGGCACGACCGACCGACTTTGCTCCTTGTGCCCAGGAGTTGGCACGACAGCGCACTACCGCCACGGACCCGGCCCGCGGCCCTACTCCTTGCCGGACCGAGCACCGCGAACGCGGTCACGAAGGGGACGCGGTCCGCAAGGCCCGGTGCCGAGGCCGCCCGGACTGCGCCAGCCGCGGCGCGGGCCTACGCTGATCAGGTGACCGGCTGCGCCGGAGGCCACGGCGGTACCCGATGCCATCCGGCGGCGGCCAGAGGGAGGTGATGCCCGATGTCCGCACCCCGGGCAGCCGCGGCTCGCTGCGCGGCCGCCGGAACTGCCTGCTTGTTGATCTTCGCGGGCGCGGGAGCCGCCGGGGCCGATGACAACGGCATCGCCGACAAGAGCGCCCAGGCCATCGCGGACGCCGCCCGCGAGGCCATGTCCGGGGTCACGTCCATGCGCATGGTGGCCAAGGCGACGGAGGAGTCGGGCACCACCGCTCTGGATCTCCGGTTCGACGAGCAGGGCAACTGCGTCGGCACCGTCACGCCTCCCGGCACATCGGGCCGGGCCGACATCATCAAACGCGGCAACGACGTGTGGATGAAGCTCGACGACGACCTTCTGCGAGCCCAAGTACCGGGCGCCGCAGCCGAGGACGCGATCGCGCTCATCAACGGCCGCTATGTGCACGGCACTACGGGCAGCCTCCTGTTGCGCGACTTCGCCGAATTCTGCGACCTCGACTTCTTCAAGAAGGAGTTCTCTTCGAAACCGGTGAACGAACAGCTGACCAAGGGATCGCGGACCACCGTCGACGACCGTCCGGCCATCACGGTCACCAGCCGGCGCGACGGCGAGTCGGGCACCTACCAGGTCTCCACCGAAGACAAGCCGTACCTCCTGCGCATTCAGGGCACCGAGGCCTCCGGCGAGCGGCTGGAAGCCTCCTTCTCCGCCTTCGACGAGCCCGTCCAGGCCAAGCCCCCGTCGCCCGCCGACTCGGTCGACCTGTCCCAGCTCCAGTAGCCCGGACACCGTGCACCTCCGACGCCCGTCGGCCAACGGCGCTTTCCGGCCCTTCCCCCGGTGCGAGGACGCCCGTTGTTTGCCTGTTGTTCGGGCGGGGGTAGCTGTCGGGGCATGCGTGATTTAGTGCGGGAGCAGTACTACCGGCATCGTGCCCCGGTCTACGACGAGACCAGCTACCGCGGCGACCCCGTGGTGAACGCCGGCCTGGACCGGGAGACAGCCGAGATCGGGAAACTGCTCACCGCGCTGCCCGAAGGGCGGACGCTCGACGTGGGGTGCGGGACCGGCGTGTGGACCCAGTTCCTCCGCGGTTCGGTCGTCGCCCTGGACCAGAGCGCGGAGATGCTGGAGCTGACCCGCGCCCGGGCGCCCCGGGCGGAGCGTGTGCGGGCGCTGTTCCCACCGCTGCCGTTCACCACCGGAGCCTTCGACCGCCTGGTCACCGCGAACTTCTACGGGCTGCTCCGGCCCTCGGAGCGGGCCGTGTTCCTCGCCGAGGCACGTCGTACGGCGCGCGAGCTGATCGTGATCGACCTGCGCAGTGACGGCGACCTGCACGAGGAGCAGATAGAGCTGCGCTCCGTCGCCGACACCACGTACCCCATCTACCGGCGCCGGTTCACCCCGCGGAGCCTGTGCTCGGAGCTGAACGGCGAACCGATGTACGAGGGGCTCTACTTCCTTGCCGTCCGGGTCACGGGGCCAGCGGTGTCTCCAGGGTGATCAGCTGCGACTCGCCCGCCGTTCCCCCGTCGTCGGGGACGGCGAACATCCGAAGGACGCGCCCGTCCGTCTCCAGGTGCACCGCGTTGTACGTGACCACTCGGCCGGCCGGCGACAGCACGGTCACCGGCGCTTCGTGCTCGATGCGGCCGGACTCGATGTCGACGACGGCGATCCCGCCGAGGCTGAACACGCCCGCACCGGCCAGGGGGTACTCCGCGATGCCCGTGCACACCATGTGGCCGCCGCCCGCGGTCACACAGGTCTGGTAGTCGACGAAGTGGCTCTTGTTGTCGACCCGGCGGGTGAGCTTCCCGTCGACCGTGAAGGTGAGCAGCCGCCGGGAACCCCAGGTGACGGCGTGCAGCAGACCACTGTGGCGGTCGCGCACGATCCCGCCGATGTGGTCGTCGAAGCGGAAGGCTTCCCGCACTTCCAGGGTGTCGGGGTCCACCCGGTAGACGATGGAATGGGAGTCGGGCCGGTACTCCGCCGTCGGCACCCACAGCGATTCGCCGTCGAAGTCGATACCACCCGGGTGGTAGATCGTCCCCTCGCCCACGCTCACCCGGCCCAGCGCCGCGCCCTCGGTGTCCGTGACGAACACATGGCCCTGACCCCGGCCGGGAGTCCGGTCGTAGCCGTCCACCGGACTGTCATGGAAGCGGGTCGCCTCGGTGATCTCCGCCGTCGACACGTACAGGCGTTGGTCGCGGCCGCGCGTGACGCCTTGAGGATGGTGAGCGGGGAAGTCCAGCGGCGCCCGCCCGACCACCGTCCAGGGCGTGCTCCGGGTCAGCTGCCGCACCGCCACGACGACGGCTTCGCTCGAGTCGTCACACGCTTCTGTGGACACCGCGGAATCAGAAAGGGTCATAACCCGGTGAACGAGATCCCTCCTGACCCGTAACGGGAGCGGCGCAGGCCCCGCTGCCGGTGTCCCATTTTGGAGGAGACACCAGCAGCGGGGCCTGCGGTCTGACGCGGGCGCGGGAGGCGGCTACTTCACCGAGCCCGCCATCACGCCCTGGACGAAGTGCCGCTGGAAGGCGAAGAAGACGACCATCGGGACCACCAGGGACAGGAACGCCCCCGGCGCGAGGACGCCGATGTTGCTTCCGAACTGCCGCATCTGGGACTGCAGCGCGACCGTGAGCGGCTGGGACTCGCTGTCCGCGAAGAGCAGCGCCACGAGCATGTCGTTCCAGACCCAGAGGAACTGGAAGATGGCCAGGCTCGCGATGGCCGGACGGCCGAGCGGCAGCACGAGCCGGGAGAAGATCCGCCACTCGCTGCCGCCGTCCATCCGGGCGGCTTCCAGCATTTCGCGCGGTATCTCGGCGAAGTAGTTGCGCAGCAGGAAGATCGCGAACGGCAGGCCGTAAGCGACGTGGAAGAGGACGACGCCCGCGATCGTGCCGAACAGTCCCACCGCGCCGAAGAGTTTGGCCACGGGCAGCAGACCGATCTGCACGGGTACGACCAGCAGTCCGACGACCACCAGGAAGATGCCGTCCCGGCCGGGGAAATCCAGCCACGCGAAGGCGTATCCCGCGAGTGCCGCGATGGCGACCACCAGGGCGGTGGTGGGCACGGAAATCAGGACGGTGTTCCCGAAGGCCTCCGCGATGCCGGAGTCCTTCAGCAGGGCGCCGTAGTTGTCCAGGGACAGCTGGGACGGTTCGGCGAGCGCGGTCCACCAGCCGTCGGAGGCGTTGTCCCGCTCGGAGCGCATCGAGGACAGGAACAGGCCCGCCAGTGGGGTGATCCAGATGAGGGCGACCAGGATCAGCACGCCTTGGACGGCGGAGTTGCCCAGCAGACGCGACAGCCGGCTCCTGCGGCGCGGCCCGGCCGCGGACGGGGCGGGGACGGACCGGACGGCTGCCGCCCGCCGGGACGGTGGGCGCTCGATGGTGCTGTGGCCGCTCATGCTCCGCTCCTTCGGAAACGCCGGATGTTGAAGAGCATCGCCGGGACGACGAGCAGGAGGAGCACCACGCTGAGCGCGCTGCCGAGCCCCTGGTCGTTGCCGCCGCCGAAGGAGACCAGCCACATCCGGGTGGCCAGCACGTTCGCCTCCTCCTGGACCGGTCCGGGCGCGATGATGTAGACGAGGTCGAAGACCTTCATCACGTTGATCACCAGGGTCACGAAGACGACGGTGAGTACCGGTGCGAGCAGCGGCACGGTGATCTTGCGGAAGATCTGGCCCTCGCTGGCACCGTCCATCCGCGCGGCCTCCAGCGCGTCGCGCGGGATGGCCGCGAGGCCGGCGCCGATGAGGACCATCGCGAAGCCGGTCCACACCCACAGGTAGGCGGCGATGATGGCCGGCGTCACCAGTGCCGGGCTGAGCCAGTTCACGCCCTGGTAGGGGGCCGCGAAGTTGGCTGCGGGCAGCCTGACGGTGTACTCGCCGTCGGCCAGCCCGGTGAGGCGGAACGACCCGTCGTCGGCCGTGGTGGCGGTCACGGCCACCCGGCCGTCCCGTACGGCCTCGACCTTCATGCCGGGCAGCCCCTTCTCGCCCGGGTCGACCCTGCCCGGGGTGCCCGCGCCGCCGGGGGCGAAGTCGAGGTAGACGACGCCCGCGATCGCGTCCGCGCCGGGCGCCGCGTCGGCGGCGGCCTTCGCTCCGGCCGGCATCGCGTCGGGCGCCACCCCGACGAAGCCGAGGCTGACCGAGCGGCCGGGACGTACGGTCTCCTCGGTGCTGTACGGGCCCCCCGCCCCGCCGGTCAGACCGTGGTCCTCCCGGGCACGGGCCGTCGGATAGGCGGCGCTGTCGGCGAAGGTGTCGTGGACGCCGACGACGGCGGCGTTGAGCACGCCCCGGCCCGGGTCCTGCTCGTAGGCGAGCCGGAAGATGATGCCCGCGGCGAGGAACGACACGGCCATCGGCAGGAAGAGCACCAGCTTGAACGCGGTGGCCCAGCGCACCTTCTCGGTGAGCACGGCGAGCATCAGCCCGAGTCCGGTCAGCAGGAGGGGGGCGACCACGACCCAGATGGTGCTGTTGCGGATGGCCTTGAGGGTGGCCGGGTCGTGGATGATCGCCGCGTAGTTCCCGGCCCCGACGAAGCGCTCGCCGCCGGCGTCGAACAGACTGCGGCCGACGGAGAAGACGACCGGGTAGACGACCAGTGCTCCGAGCAGGAGCAGGGCCGGCAGGACGAAGACGACCGCGAGGCGGCGTTTCCTTCTCTGGGCCCGGCGCCGCGGGTTCGCCGCGGCGCGGGCGGTCAGGGTCTCAGCCATGGCGGGCCGCCTCAGTTCCCGTAGGCCTTGGCGGCTTCGGCCTCGAGCTTCGCGGCCGTGCCCTGCGGGTCCGACGGGTCGCGCAGGAAGTCCTGGAGGAGCTTCCATTCGCCCGCGCCCTTGGTGCCGCCGAACGCGGCCGGGGCCTGGTCCGACATGTCGAAGCGGATCGAGTTGCCCGCCGCGATGAGCGAGTTGGCGGTGCTGCGCGTGGTGTCGTCGCCGTACGAGGCGAAGTCGACCTCGTTGTTCGGGGACAGGAAGCCGCCCGCGCCGGCCCAGACCTCGGCGGCCTCGGCGCCGGCCAGGAACTCGAGCAGCTTCATGCCCGCCTTGCCGTTCTTCGCGTCCTTCAGGACGACGGCCGCGTCGCCGCCGCTGACGACCGGCATCTTGCCGCCGTCGACCGAGGGGAACGGGAAGAACTTGGCGTCCTGCCCGAGCTTCTTGCCGAACTGGCCCTTGGCGACGCCGCCGACGAAGTCGCCCTCGTAGACCATGCCCGCCTTGGGCTCGGGGCCGAAGACCTGCGCGACCGACGAGGGGAAGTCGGTACCCAGCGCCGCCTGGGCGCCGCCGGCGACGAGCTGCTTGTCCTTGAACAGTTCCCCGAGGGTGGTCAGCGCCCTGACGACGCTGTCGTCGGTCCACTTGATCTTGTGCTGGGCGAGCTGGTCGTACTTCTCCGGCCCGGCCTGGGAGAGGTAGATGTTCTCGAACCAGTCGGTGAGGGTCCAGCCGTCCTCGCCGGCTATGGCGAAGGCCGGGCGGCCGGAGTCGGCGAGGGTGCGGCCGGCCTTCAGCATGTCGGAGTAGCTCTTGGGCTCGCTGACGCCTGCCTGGGTGAAGGCCTCGGGGGCGTACCAGACGGTGGACTTGTGGGCGGCCTTGAAGTAGAGGCCGTAGTACGTGCCGTCGACGGTGCCGTAGTTCTTCCACACCGGGGCGAGGGTGGAGTCGGCCGTCTTGGCGGCCTGGTCGGACAGGGGCTGGAGCCAGCCCTCCTTCGCGAACTGCTGGAGCACACCCACCTGGGGGACCATCACCACGTCGGGCGCGTTGCCGCCCTCGATCTTGCTTCCCACGAAGGTGGAGACGTTGTCGCCGGAGGGGACGAAGACCGTCTTGGCACCGGTCTTCTCGGTGAATGCGTCCAGGACCTTCTTGAAGTTCTCCTGCTCGCTGCCGGTCCAGACGCCCGCCACGGTCACGGTCTGGCCGCTGAGTTCGCCGCCGCTCGCGGGTCCGGTGGTGCCGCCGCAGGCGGTGGCACCGAGGGCGAGAGCGAGGGCCGCCGTTGCGGTGGCCGTGGTCCGTCGGGTCGTCTTGCTGGGTCGTCGCATGATGAGGTCCTTTCGAGGAATCCGGGGCTACGGGGTGGGGCCCGGCTTCACTTGGAGGGGGATTCGCGCGGGGTTGAGGAGGTCAGGGGCCAGGGAGCCGCGGGGGGCGTCGGGTTCCCCGGGGCTCACGAGGCCGGGCACTCCCCCGTCCACCAGGCGGCGGTTGCCGCGGGGAGCACGCCGTCGGGACAGGGTCCGCTGGCGAGCAGCGGCGCCCCGGGGACCGGAGCGGGCACCGGCTCCGTGCCGAAGTTCACCGCGCAGACCAGGCCGTCGCCGCGGGCGATCGCCAGCACGTGCGCCGGCGCGTCCAGCCAGCGCAAGGTGCCGTCGCCGAGCTGCGGAAGGGTGCGCCGCAGCTGGAGGCCGTCGCGGTAGAGGTGCCAGAAGGAACGGGTGTCGGCCAGAGCCCGGTCGGTGGCGTGCGCGGCGAACCATTCGGGCTGCGGCAGCCACGGCTTGACGCCGGCCGCTTCCCGGCTGAAGCCGAACGGGGAGGCGTGCCCGGACCAGGGCAGTGGCACGCGGCAGCCGTCCCGCACGTGCTTGCGGCTGCCGGTGCGGCGGAAGATCGGGTCGGTGAGGACCTCGTCGGGCAGGTCGAGGACCTCCGGCAGGCCGAGCTCCTCGCCCTGGTAGACGTAGGCGGCGCCGGGCAGGGCGAGCATCAGGAGGGCCGCGGCGCGGGCGCGGGCGGCTCCCAGTCCGCTGCCTTCCACCCCGGGCTCGCCCGCGTAACGGGTGACCGTGCGGACCTGGTCGTGGTTGTTGAGGACCCAGGTGACGGTGGAGCCGGTGCCGGCGATGTCGCGTATCGCCTCGGTGATCGTCGCGCGGAATGCGTCGGCGTCCCAGGGCGCGCTGAGCAGGTCGAAGAAGAAGGCCTGGTGCAGTTCGTCGGGGCGGACGTACTCGGCGTGCTCGCGTGCGGTCGGCACGGACACCTCGCCGACCAGCAGCCGCTCGTGGCCGTCCCGGGCGGTGTACTCCTCGCAGACGGAGCGCCAGCGCCGCCATACGTCGTGGACCTCGGGCTGGTTCCAGGCCAGCTGGTTGACGGCGTCGCGGGCCCGCTCGTCGGCTCCGGGGTCGTCCGAGTCGGGCAGCTCGGGGTGCTTGAACAGTCCGGCGGCGACGTCGATGCGAAAGCCGTCGACACCGCGGTCCAGCCAGAAGCGCAGCACCTGCTCGAAGTCGTCGCCCACGGCAGGGTTGCGCCAGTTCAGGTCGGGCTGCTCGGGCGTGAAGAGGTGCAGGTACCACTCTCCGGGGGCGCCGCCGGGCTCGGTGATCCGGCTCCAGGCGGGACCGCCGAACATGGCGCGCCAGTTGTTGGGCGGCTGCGCCCCGTCCGGGCCGCGGCCGGGCGCGAAGTGGAAACGGGAGCGCGGCGCGGTGCCCGGGCTCGCGGCGAGCGCCTCGCGGAACCACGGGTGCTCGCTGGAGCAGTGGTTGGGGACGATGTCGAGCAGCAGCTTGAGCCCGAGCCGGCGGGCGTCGGACACCAGCCGGTCGAACTCGGCGAGGTCGCCGTAGACGGGGTCGACGCCGCAGTAGTCGGCGACGTCGTAGCCGTGGTCGTGCTGGGGCGACGGGTAGAACGGGCTGAGCCAGATGCCGTCGACACCGAGCTTCCTGAGGTAGGGAAGCCCGGCCCGTACGCCGGCCAGGTCGCCGACGCCGTCCCCCGTGCTGTCGAGGAAGCTGCGGACGTAGACCTGGTAGATCACCGCGTCGCGCCACCAGGGGTCAGAGGGGGTGGCGCTGCGGGAGGGGTGGCCGGTGTCGGCCGGAAGGGTGCTGAGCATCTCGCGTCGACCTGTTTCTACTGAATGCGAGAGCGCCCCAGATCGGCGCGCTGTTATGCATGCATGTTAAGTAGCAGCGACTGGAAGATGTCAACGATGTGTCCAGAAACAGCAGAAAGCTGGGGTGGTTTGTACCTGAATGCCCAGATGCACGACGAAGGGTCTCTACTTAACATGTAAGTAGAGACCCTTGGGGTGGAGAGAGGAGCGGAGGAGGAGCGGAGGAGGAGTGCGATCAACCCTTGCGGGAGATGGTCCCGAGCTCGCGTGCGAGCCGCGCCGCCGCCTGTTCGGGCGTCTGGCGCAGCGCCATCACGTCCTGGGCCACGGCCTGCACGGCAAGGCTCACCTGGTCGTAGCGCGGACTCTTGGGCCGCGGCACCGCCGACAGCACGCTCTGGCGAAGCGTGGGCAGGTACGGATACGCGCGGATCAGCTCGGGGTCCTCGTACAGCGCGGCGCGCACCGGCGGCAGCGAGCCCTCGGTGAGCACCCGCCGCTGGACCCGTTCACTGGTGAGGTAGGAGATCAGATCGGCCGCCGACGCCGGATGCCGCGCATGACTGCTGACGGCGAGGTTGGAGCCGCCCAGCACGCTGGTGCCCGGCCCGTCGGGTCCGGGCAGCGGCACCGCGCCGAACCTGCCCGCGACCTTCGACCCTTCCGCGCTCGCGTCGGCGTACACATACGGCCAGTTCCGCAGGAAGAGCAGCCGGCCGTCCTGGAACGCCTGCCGCGACTCCTCCTCCTTGTAGCCGAGCGCCTCGCGGGGAATCCAGCCGTCCCGGACACCGTCCGCGAGGAAGCGCAGTCCGGCGCGCGCCGCGTCGGAGTCCACGGTCACCCGGGCGCCGTCGCCCTGCAGGATCGAACCGCCCGCCGAGTGCACGGCCTCGGTGACGTTGACGGTGAGCCCTTCGTACGGCAGGAACTGGCCGGCATAGCCGTCCAGTCCGTACTTCGGGGCGATCGTGCGTGCTTGGCGGACCAGCTCGGCCCAGGTGCGCGGTGGTTTCTCGCCTTCCCGGTCCAGGATGTCCTTGCGGTAGTAGAGCAGTCCCGCGTTCGTGACGTACGGGACCGCGTACAGCCGGCCGTCGAACGTCGCGGTGTCGACGACCGGCCGCAGGAAGGTGTCCAGGGGGAAGCGGTCACGCTCGAGCGGGGAGATCCATCCGGCCGCCGCGAACTCGGACGTCCAGGCGACGTCGATGTTCAGTACGTCGAACCGGTCGCGGCCCGATCGCAGCTCGCTGATCATCTGGGCCCGGGTCTCGTCGGCCGAGTCGGGCAGTTCGACGAGCGTGACGCGCTCGCCGGGGTGGTCGTGGTTCCAGTCGTCGAGCAGGGGGGAGAGGTAGTCGGTCAGGTCGCCCGCCGTCACGAGCGTCAGGGGGCCGCGGCCCTCGGAGGCCACGCCCGCGTCGTCGCGGACGCCGAAACCGGCGTATCCCGCCAGCACCACCGCCGCGACCAGGAGAGCTCTACCCGCGGCACGCATCCACCGCATAGATTCCTCCCAGTGCACGATCCGGCTGCGCCGCCGGGCATCGTGGCCCATATATACCCGTTAGGCATGGGCGATACTAGACGTCCAGGCAGACAAGACGGACGCCGGCGCCATTCGGCCCGGCGTCGGGTGAACAGTTGACTACGGAGCGGGAAGGAGGGGGAGCGAGTGCGGCTGCCGCTCCTTGCACTCCTCACCCGTAGCCCTGCGCACGGTTACGAGCTGAAGCAGGACCTTGAGAAGCTCTTGGGCGCCGCGTACCCTCAGCCCAACGTCGGCCAGATCTACGTCACCCTCGGCCGACTGGAGAAGAGCGGTCTGATCGAAGGCGAGGACGTCGAGCAGTCGGGCCGGCCCAACAAGCGCACGTACAGGCTGACGGACGCGGGGCGCGAGGCCGTGCTGGCCTGGTTCGAGGACACCGCGGAGGAGCCCCGCGTACGGGACGAGTTCTTCATGAAGCTCGCGCTCGCACCGCGGTCGGGTCTGGCCGACCCTGTCGCACTGATCAACAAGCAGCGGCGCCAGTACCTCAACACCATGCGCGACCTGTCGAAGCTGGCCACAGCCGAGGACCGCGACAACAAGATCTCCCAACTGCTGATCGAGGGCGCCATGCTGCATCTGCAGGCCGACCTCGACTGGCTGGAACGCTGTCAGGAGGAGCTGGAATGAGCGACGACGCCACCGCTCCTGCCGTGCCCATCGTGCGCGCCGAGGGCCTGACCAAGACGCACCACGGCGAGGGCGCGCCGGTGCCCGCAGTACGCGGGGTGGACCTGTCGGTCCAGCCGGGCGAGTTCGTCGCGGTCACCGGGCCGTCGGGAGCGGGCAAGTCCACGCTGCTGCATCTGATCGGCGGCCTCCAGCGGCCCGACAGCGGGAAGCTGTGGCTCGGTGGGGAGCGCGTCGACGAATACCGCGAGGCCCGCTGGGCAGTCCTCAGGCGCCGCAGCATCGGCGTCGTCTTCCAGTTCTTCAACCTGGTCTCCAACCTCACCGTCGCGGACAACGTCGAACTGCCCGCCCTGCTCGCCGGCGCCTCCCCGAAGGCGGCCCGCGACTCGCGCGCCGAACTGCTCGCCGAACTCGGCCTGGAAGGCCGCGAGCGGTCGATGCCCGGCGAGCTGTCGGGCGGCGAACAGCAGCGGGTCGCGCTCGCCCGCGCGCTGGTCAACCACCCCACGCTGCTGCTCGCCGACGAGCCGGCCGGCAGCCTCGACAGCAAGGGCACCCGCGAGGTGCTGCGGCTGCTCTCCCGGTTCCACCAGCGCGGTCAGACGATCATGATGGTCACCCATGACGCCCGGATGGCCAGTGCCGCCGACCGCGTCATCAGCTTCTTCGACGGGCGCATAGCCGACGACGCACAGCTCGGCGGCGGGCACCGCGGGCCGGCCGGCGGCGTCTCCGGCGTACTCGAACTGAAGGAGTGACCGTGCGGGCCACTCTGCGCTGGGCGCAGGCCGACTTCCGCGCACACCGGGGCGAAGCCCTCTTCGTCGTGCTGGCCAGCGCCGGGGTCATCGCCTCGCTCCTGCTGGCCGGCGCGCTGTTCAGCTACGCCGCGAACCCCTGGCAGCGGGTCTTCAACCAGTCCCACGGCGCGCACATCTGGCTGCACACCCGCGCCGGGGCGACCCCGTTCACACCAGACGTGGACGCCCTGTCCGGCGTGGACGGGGTCGCAGCCCTCTCCGGGCCCTACCGCACGGCGGCGACGACGGTCGAGTCGCGTGGCGCGCGGGCCGGGGTGACGCTGCGCGCTGCCGAGGCGGCGCCCCCGGAGACGGGGCGACCCCTGGTCACCGCGGGCGACTGGCTCGCCCGGCCGGACGAGGGCGCCCGGGACGGCACCGTCGTACTGGAAGGTTCGGTCGCGCGGGCGCTGTGGGCCGAGCCGGGCGACGCGGTGCGGGTCACCGGACCGGACGGCGCCTCGCACACCTTGCACGTGAGCGGGATCGCCGAGGTGGCCGAGCCGGGCTACCGGCCGGGCGGCGGGCCCGGCATCGGCTGGGTGCTCCCCGGCACGTTCGACGGGATCGCCCACGGAGACACCGGGCAGAGCGTGGGACTGCGCCTGGAGGATCCGGACGACACCGACTTCATCGTCCAGCGCGCGGTGACCGTACTCGGCGCGGACCGGGTCGCACAGGTCACCAAGTGGCAGCAGGCACGGGCCGAGGCGGGCGGCGACGACCGGCTCCTGGGAAAGATGTTCGCCGTCTTCGGGCTCGGTGCGCTGCTCGCGGCGGCGCTGGCCGCATCGGGAGCGATCGGCGCCCGGGTCCGCGGCCAGCTGCGGGACATCGCCATCCTCAAGGCCGTCGGCTTCACCCCCGGCCAGGTGACCCGCGGCTTCCTCGTACAGCACCTGGCCTTCGCGCTCCTCGGCGTGGCTCTCGGCACGGCGGCGATCGCGACTCTGGGCGCCCGGATACCGGGGCGGATCGGCGAGGCGGCGGCGGTGTGGCAGGACCTGCCCGGCCACACCGCGCTGATGATCGGCATCCCCTGCGGCGCGGTGCTGCTGATCGCCGCTGCCACCGGTCTCTCGGCCTGGCGGGCCGGACGGGTGCCGCCGGTGCCGGTGGCCCGGGCCGCGCTGCCCTCCGCCGCGCCGATGACCGCACTCGGCAGGCGGGCTCTCGGGATGCGGGTTCCGCCGGCGCTGGTCCTGGGGTGGCGTGCGGCGTTCGCGCGACGCGGCCGGACGCTCGTACCGGTGGCCCGGCTCGCCCTGCCGCTGATGCTCATCACGGTCGCTCTGGTCGCCTGGTCGACGCTGGACCAGTTCCGCAGCCGGCCCGCGCAGATGGGACTGCCCGCGGCACTGACCGTACGGGCCGGACAGCCCGCCGGACCGTCGGACTCGGAGCTGGAGAAGACCCTCGCGACGATCCCGGACATCGCCGCGGTCCATCCGGGTGCGGAGATGGCGGCGCTCGTACCGGGGCAGACCGGCACCATCACGCTCCGCGGGCTCGGCACGGCTTCCCGCCCGTATCCCTCCGCGGTGGTGGAAGGGCGCGCGGTCGGCGGGCCGGACGAGGCAGTGGCCGGGCAGGGGCTGCTGGATCTCCTCGGGGTACGGGTCGGCGACTGGGTGCGGATGACCGTCGAGGGACGGCCGCAGGTCCTGCACCTCGTCGGCCGCACCATCGAACCCGAATCCGGCGGCCGGGTGATCACCACGACCATCGATGCGCTGCGGGAGCGCGATCCGGGGCTGCGGCCCGCCTTCCACGCCCTGGTGCTGCGCGAGGGGGCGGACCCCCGGGCGGTGAGCGGCACGCTCGCCGTGGCGGCGGGCGGAACGCTGGAGATCCGGGAGACGCCCAATCCGGCCGACCGGCTGGAACCGGCACGCGGGGTGATCGCCGCCCTGATCGCGGTTCTGGCATTGATCGGGCTGACCGAACTGCTGACGATGATCAGCACGGGCGTACGGGACCGGGGCCGGGACCTGCTCGCGCTGAAGGCGATCGGGCTGACGCCCCGGCAGATCGGGGCGATGATCGTGACGGCCGCCGGTCTGACCGCGCTCGTCTCCGCAGTGGTGGGGACGACGGTGGGTGCGCTGGCCGGCAGCCGGCTGGTGGACACTCAGGGCGCGTCGAGCGGGATCGGCGCGGGGATCGCCCAACTGCCTCCGCTGCCGGTGCTGTTGATAGTGGTCGTCGGGGCGGTGCTGGGTGCGGTGGCAGCGGCGACCGTGCCGGCGGCACGGGCGGCACGGCGGCGCCTGGCGGACTCGCTGAGCGAGACGCTCTGACCCGCTCCGGTTGACCTCCACCACCAGCGGTCTTCGCCCGTCTGCCTCGCTCCGCACGACACCGTCTCAGAGGTAGGGCAGCCTCGTACGGAGTGCACGGAAACCCCCCTTCGCGAAGAGGCTCGCATGGACGAGGTCGAGCGGTACGAGCGCTACGTCGGCGGCAGCCCGGAGGCTGAACGGCTGCTCTTCGAGCGACTCGCAGGTGATCTCCTGCGGGTGCAGCTCAAGGTGAAGAGACGCAGCGGCTCCCCCTCCCTGGAACGGACCTTCCACGCCAAGGCGGTCCTCGGCGTGGAGAACGCCCGTCTGAGGTTCCACGACGACCTCCCCGAGGCCCTGCGGTCGGGTTTCGCCAGGCCCGGAGCCGAGTACCCGGTCACGGTCCGGCTGTCCAACGCGAGCGGTGTCCGTCAGCCCGACTCCGCGCCCGATCTGCGCGGGGCGGCGCTGCGGGTCGAGGTGGGTCCCGACGAGGCCCACGATCTGCTGATGACGAGCTTCCCGGTCTCCCACGCCCGCAACGCGTACGAGTTCGTGGCCTTCGCGAAGGCCATGGCGGGCGCCGGCTCGCGGCTCGGCAAGGGGTACGCCCTCTTCGTCAAGCTGCCCCTGGCGGTCGGCTGGTCCACCGCCGCCCGCATGCGGCGCAACGTCGTCGCGGGAACCAAGCGCACGGTGGCCAGCCTGGCGCTGGAGACGTACTGGAGCCGCGGCGCGATCCTGTGGGGCGACTCCGGACCGGTGCGCTATCAGCTGCGGCCCGCCGCGGACGCGTCACCGGCCACGGCAACGCCGCGCACCGATCCCGATCACCTGCGGCGTGATCTTTCGCAGCGGCTGCGCCGGGCGGATGTCGTCTTCGAGCTCTGCGTGCAGCGCTACGTCGACGCCCGGCGCACCTCCGTCGAGGACGGCGCGGCCGAGTGGAGGGAGGAGGATGCGCCCGTCCTGCCGGTGGCCACGCTGACCATCCCGCGTCAGGACATCCACACCGCCGAAGCGCGCGCCTCCGCGTCGCGGGTCGACCTGCTGGCGTTCAATCCGTGGCACACCACGGAGAGCTTCCGCCCCCTGGGCAACCTCAACCGTGCCCGCAAGCTCGCTTACGAGGCGAGCAGTGCTCACCGCCTGGGGCACCGCTTCCTGACCGTCGAGCCACGGCGCAACACTCTGCTCGGGGCGCCGCTTCGGGCCGGCTTCCGCACCGTGAACCGCTTCGTCCCGTGGCACCGGCTGCCGACCCCCCTCGGCCTGCTCAACCTCATGGCCTTCCGGCAGACATTGCGGCGGCACAACCTCATCGACACCGAAGTCCACGAGGCTCCGCCCGAGGCCGGGCCGGTGGAGGCCCCGCTCGACGAGGAGCTGCTGGTCAGGCGCAGTTACGACGGCACCTACAACGATCTGTCGGCGCCGCGGATGGGCGCTGTCGGCGCGACATTCGGCCGCACCATGGCCCCCGTCTACCGCCCGGACCAGTTCGACACGCCCAATCCGGTGACCGTCAGCAGGGAACTGCTCCAGCGTGACGCGTTCATCCCCGCGACGTCGCTGAACATCATCGCGGCCGCATGGATCCAGTTCCAGGTGCACGACTGGGTCAAGCACAAGAGGCTTCCGGTCGGTACCAAGAGCGTCGAGGTGCCCCTGCCGCCCGGCCAGACCTGGCAGAACACCCCGGGCGGACCGCGGGAGAAGGTGATGCGCTTCGGCGAGGACGAGGCGGTGCGTCCGCCCGGCGGCGAGGGGTCGCCGATCCTGTTCGCCAGCGGCGTCTCGCACTGGTGGGACGGTTCGGAGGTCTACGGCGGTGACCAGTCCGCCGCGAAGTCGCTTCGCGAGGCCGGTGGCGGCGCCGGGCTCCGGCTGGAGGAGGGGCACCTGCCGAACGGCCCGACCGGCCTCCCGCTCACCGGATTCACCGACAGCTGGTGGTTCGGCCTCAGCGCCATGCACACGCTGTTCGCCCGTGAGCACAACGCCGTGTGCGAAGCCCTGCGGCGCGAGTACCCGCGCATGGACGAGGACCGGGTCTACCACACGGCGCGGCTGATCGTCTCGGCCCTGATCGCGAAGATCCACACCGTCGAGTGGACTCCCGCGATCCTCGCCACCAACACGCTCGACGTCGGCATGAAGACCAACTGGCAGGGACCGCCGAAGAACTGGCTCGACCAGTTGGGCGTCTGGCTGCTGGAGGCGAACGGGCGCCAGGGCATCCCCAAGACCCTGCCCGACCACCACGGTGCCCCGTACTCCCTCACGGAGGAGTTCGTCACCGTCTACCGGATGCACCCCCTGATCCCCGACGACTACGAGCTCGTGGACCACCGGTTCGGCCGCCGGCTCGACACCCTGGGCTTCAAGGACGTCCAGGGCGCCGCGGCGGAGCCGCTCATCCGCAAGACCGGTCTGGTGAACACCCTGTACTCGCTGGGCATCGCCCACCCGGGGGCGATCACCCTGCACAACTTCCCGCGCGCCCTCCAGGCGTTCGAGCGGGACGGGGAGCTGATCGATCTCTCCGTGGTCGACCTGGTGCGCACCCGGCGCCGCGGCGTCCCGCGCTACAACGACTTCCGTGCCGGCCTGCACAAGCCGCGGATCCGGCGGTTCGAGGACCTCTCCTCCGATCCGGAGACGGTCGCGCGGCTTCGGGACGTGTACCGCTCGGTGGACGACATCGACACCGTGGTGGGGCTGTTCGCCGAGAATCCGCCCACGGGCTTCGGCTTCAGCGACACCGCCTTCCGCGTCTTCATCCTGATGGCGAGCAGGCGGTTGCAGAGCGACCGTTTCCTGACGGTCGACTTCCGGCCGGAGGTCTACACGCCCCTCGGCATGGACTGGATCGAGCGGGGCGGCATGACGAGCGTCATCCTGCGGCACTGCCCCGAGCTTGCGGGCATCCTGCCGCGTGGGGCCAGCGCGTT
Source organism: Streptomyces sp. NPDC030995 (assembly GCF_055571215.1). Taxonomy (NCBI): domain Bacteria; kingdom Bacillati; phylum Actinomycetota; class Actinomycetes; order Kitasatosporales; family Streptomycetaceae; genus Streptomyces; species Streptomyces sp. NPDC030995. Next base: position 162,132 of record NZ_JBVIFS010000005.1, on the reverse strand, counting down.
CGCGCCCTGGCGCCCGGTCCAGCCCGTCCGGAACAACAGCGGCCCCGGCCGCGGCTGAGCGGGAGAAGGCCATGTCCGCACCCGACCAAGCAGGCGCAGGCCACCCCGGCCTGGAAGACCTTCTTTCCCGTCCGCTGTGGGAGACGGTCTTCAAGCGGCGCACCCACCGCGTCAGCAAGGGCGCTTCCGTGCCGGCCGGGTCGATGAGCCATCGATCCGCGCACCGGCCGGAGCCGCTGGGCGAGCTCGAGGAGGCGGTGCTCATCGCGCTGACCGGCGCCTCGGGACTCACCATGCCCGACCGGCCCTTCGAGGACCCGCGCGATCACCAACCCATCATGGCCAAGCCGAACCTGAACATGACGGGGCGGACCGCGGGCAGCCCCGACAATGCGCAGGCCACCCACTTCTTCATGATCAACGACAGTGGCACGTACTACCTGCGGAAGCTGCCGCCTTCCCCGGACCACGCCTTCGATCCCGACACCCTGATCGAGCGTGCACGCCAGTCGAAGGTGCGGGTACTGGACCGCCGCCTGGACGTCGCCGAGGGGATGCGCGACTTCCCCGCGTACCTCGACTCCAACCGGTTCCTGTCCAATCTCCCGGGCACCACGCTCTTCCTGCCGGTGGTCGACCTCTCCCATCAGTACATCAACGCGCTGATGTACCTGCTCACCCAGCCCGAGGGAGCCCGGCCCACGGTCGTCGACGACCGCAACTTCTACCGCCCGGCCGGGGTGCGGAAGTGGGTGAAGAGCGGCTTCCTCAACCCCGCCATCAAGCTGCCGCTCGGTTCGCTGGGGCCGATGCGCACCCAGGTCGAAGCCGACCTGCTGCTGCAGAACATGATGCTGGTCGCGGACGCCATGGGACTCGGTGCCTGGATCCACGCGACGATCAGCCCCCAGATCATGCTGGGCGACCCGAAGTTCTCGCGCACCTACGGCCGCATGCTGGGCTTCGACTTCGTCACCCCGAAGTTCCGCCCTGCCGACATCCTGCGCTGGCAGGTGCCGTTGCCGAAGTACGCCCAGCTGCGCTCCCACCCGGTGGGGCTGCGGGCCGGCGGTGAACACCTCATCAAGGGCGCCTGCCCGCCCAACTACCCGTCGATGGGCGACGCCGTCGACTCCGTCATCCGCTCGAAGTTCGGGGAGAACGGCATCTACGCGGACAAGGATCTGTTCACCCGCATCTACAAGGACGACTACGCGCAGCGGTACCTCGCCGAGGCCAGTGAGTACGACCGGCAAGTGATCGAATGCGCGCGGGACATCTGCGTGTACATCCACGAGACCCACGGGCGGTTTCCGGCACACACCGACGCCATCCACGTGCCGGGCATCTGGCTGCAGGCGCACCACGTCGAAGCCGAGTACTACGACCGGTTCTTCCAGGGCGGCCTGACCGAAACCCACCGTCGGCACGCCTCGCGCTGGGACGGATGAGGGAGACCCGATGAGAGTCTACGAGGCCATCGTCAAGGGGCTGGAAGGCATCGGGGTACGAGCGGCCTTCGGCGGGGCCGGGGAGAACGCGGCGGGCCTGATGTTGGCGCTGAAGCATTCGCGACAGATCAGGCCGATCATCACGCGACACGAGCAGGCCGCGTCCTTCATGGCCTGCGGGTACGCCATGTACACCAACCGGCTGGGCTTCTGCTTCGCGACGGCCGGACCGGGCGCGTTCAATCTGTTCTCGGGGCTGGCCGTGGCCATGTCCGACTCCTATCCGGTCCTGGCCGTATCGGGGTACGCGAGCAGGGAATGGCGCGGATGGGGCTCGCTCAACGAGACCTCGGGGTTGAACCGGACGCCCGACTCCCAGGCCATGTTCGCGGCCACGACCAAGAAGTCCTTCCTGCTCACCGACGTCGCCGACACGTGCGACGTCCTCGAGGAAGCGGTCAACCTCGCGTTCGAGGGAAGGCCCGGGCCCGTGCACATCCACGTGCCCGAGGACCTGACCCACCGCGGCGTCGAGGTCACGAACTTCCGGCCGCTGAAGCTCGACGTGAAGCCGGTCCTGCCGGACCCGGCACGGGTGGCGGAGATCGCGGCCGTCCTGGCGGACGCCCTGGCACGGGGGAAGCGGATCGTGGCGCTCGTCGGTTTCGGCGCGGTGCGGAGCGGGGCGGGACCGGAGATCGAGCGGCTGATCGAGCGGTTCCAGATCCCACTGCTCACCACCCTGGACGGCAAGGGCATCGTGTCCGAGGGACACCCGCTCGCGGTCGGGGTCTTCGCCGACAGCGGCCACTCCAGTGCGTGGAAGGCCTTCCGCCAGGCCGATGTCGTGCTGTGCATCGGCAATTCCCTCAATCAGCACGCCACCTTCAACTACCGCGAGGACCTGTTCGAGAACAAGCTGCTGATCCATGTGAACATCTCCGAGGGCGAGTTCGGCAAGGCGTACCGGCCCGACCACGCCCTCTTGTCCGACGCGCGTCCGGCGGTGGCTGCCCTGGCCGACGCGCTGGAGCGGATGGTCGGCGACGTACCGGCGGTCGAGGTGGACGGCCGGGACTACGAGGCCCGGAAGATCATCCACCTGACGGGAAAGATCCACCCCGGAGAACTCGCGCAGTCGATCGGGCGCATGCTGCCGCCCCGGGGTGTCCTGCTCGCGGACGCGGGCGCCCACCTGGCGTGGCTCGGGTACTACGTGGAGCTCGAAGAGGGGCAGAACTTCCGCAAGGCCGGCTCCTTCGGGCCGATGGCCGGACACGTCAACGGAGCCATCGGTCTGAAGGTCGCCCACCCGGACCGGACCGTTGTCGTCGGCTGCGGCGACGGGTGCTACTCGCTGTCCGGTTTCGAGCTGATGACCGCCGTCGAGCACGAGATCCCCGTCATCTGGGTCATCTTCAACGACGGGGAATTCAAGCTGATCAAACTCTTCCAGATCGTCACGTACGCCGAGTCCGCCCTGGTCGAGTTCCAGAACCCGGACTTCGCTTCGTACGCCCGTGCATGCGGTGCGGACGGCTACCGGGTGGAGACGATCGAGGAATTCGAGGATGCGTTCCGCGCGGCTCTGGCCTCCGGCCGGCCCACCCTCATCGACGCCAAGATCACGCGATGGGCCGTGCCGCACTACAGCCCGTCGCCCGACGGCGTGATCGACGGTCTCGTGGAGACCATCGAGGCACGCTTCCGGGACTGACGGCAGATCAAGCACCGGGGCCGCGAAGCCGGTCCTGGTCGAGTTCGGTGTCGAGCGCGAGGGCGGCGGTGATGAGGGCGAGGTGGGTGAAGGCCTGGGGGAAGTTGCCGAGTTGTTCGCCCGTGGGGCCGATCTCCTCGGCGAACAGCCCGACGTGGTTGGCGTACGTCAGCATCTTGTCGAAGGCGTAGCGGGCCTGTTCGAGCCGTCCCGCCCTCGCGAGCGCGTACACGTAGAGGAAGCTGCACAAGGAGAACGTGCCTTCGGTGCCCTGAAGGCCGTCGGGTGAAGCCTCGGGGTCGTAGCGGTAGACGAGGCTGTCGGAGACGAGTTCGGCGTCCATGGCGTCGAGGGTGGAGAGCCAGCGCGGATCCTTGGGGGCGATGAAGCCGACGAGCGGCATCATCAGCAGGGAGGCGTCCAGGACGGTGCTGCCGTACTGCTGGACGAACGCCTGCCGTTCCGGGCTCCACCCGCGGGTCATGATCTGTTCGATGATGGCGTCGCGTGTGGCGGTCCAGCGGTTCAGGTCCGCCGGGCGGGCGTTGGCCACGGCTTGGCGGATGCCGCGGTCGAAGGCGACCCAGCACATGAGGCGGCTGAACGTGAAGTCCTTCTGGCCGCCGCGAGTCTCCCAGATGCCTTCGTCGGGGCGGTCCCAGTTGTCGGACAGCCAGTCGAGCACGCCCGCGGAGCGTTTCCAGGCGTCGTAGCCGACGACGTCGTTGGTCTGGCCGGCCTGGGCGAGGGCGTAGACGGCTTCCCCGTAGATGTCCAGTTGCAGTTGGCCGGCGGCGCCGTTGCCCGCGCGCACGGGGGATGAGCCACGCCACCCCTCCAGGTGGTCGAGGACCTCTTCGGTCAGGTACGGGTCGCCGTCGACGCGGTACATGATCTGCAGGGGTTCGCCGTTGGGGGCGCCGCCGGCCTGCAGCCGCTGCTGCAACCAGCGGCGGAAGCCGTCGGCCTCGTCGGTGAAACCGAGGTCGCGCATGGCGCGTACCGAGAGGGAGGCGTCGCGGACCCAGGTGTAGCGGTAGTCCCAGTTGCGTTCACCGCCCTCCTGCTCGGGCAGCCCCATGGTGGCCGCGGCGACGGGCCCGCCGGTGGGCGCGTAGGTGAGGAGCTTGAGGGTGATGGCCGAGCGGTTGACCATCTGCTGCCAGCGGCCGCGGTAACTACAGCGGCCGATCCAGTTGTGCCAGAAACGGCGCACGTCCATGAACTGCCGTACCGGGTCAGCCGTGTTGAGGGGCGGCGGAGTCTGGCTGCCCGCATCGCAGACCGTCAGCAGGACGGCCGCGCTCTCGCCCGCGTCCAGGGTGATCGTCGCGCGCACGTCCTGGCCGTCGGCCTCCAGGTGAACGGTGTCGACGGCCTGCAGATGCGCGCTCATCCCCGGCCCGTCGAACCGCGCGGTGGAACCGTCCAGGACCAGCTCGTGCGGCGCCCGGCCGTAGTCGAAGCGGGGACGGCACTCCACAGTGAAGCGCACGGTCCCCCGTACCACGCGTATGTACCGCACCACTTGGTGCCGGTCGGTGGCCGTCTGCTGCTCGGGGACGGGCATGAAGTCGACGACCTCACCGACGCCCTCGGGGGTCAGGAAGCGGGTGATGAGAATGGCGGTGTCGGCCAGGTAGAGCTGGCGGGTGACCACGTCGGCCTCGCGCGCCGGTCCCTCCCCGTCGAGGACGGCGGGTGCGTCCGCGCAGATGCCGAAGTATCCACCACGGACGTGGTCGAGCAGGCCCGCGAAGATACTGGGCGAGTCGAAGCGCGGCGAGCAGAACCAGTTGAGCACCCCCTCGGAAGAGACGAGCGCACAGGTCTGCAGATCGCCGATCAGTCCGTGCTCGGCGATGGGCGGGTAAGGACGCATCAACCCTCCACGGCTCCGCCGGGCCTCAGGACGTCAGGACGTCAGAACCTTGGCCTTGGCCTGCTCGTACTCGGCTGCCGTGATGTCGCCGCGGTTCTTGAGCTCGGCGAGCCGGGACAGCTCCTCGGCGGCGCTCGTGGGTCCGGCACTCTCGCGTACGTAGGAGCGGAACGCCTGCTCCTGTTGCCGAGCCCTCTTCAGCTCGCGTTCGCCCATCCCGCGCCCGCGGGCGATCAGGTAGACGAGTACGCCCAGGTAGGGCAGCACGATGACGAAGACGGTCCATCCTGCCTTTCCCCAGCCGTTCATGTCGTCGTCTCGGAAGATGTCGCCGATGACGCGGAAGAGCAGCATGAACCACAGCACCCAGAAGAAGCAGAGCATCATGGTCCAGAACATGTTCAGCAGCGGGTAGTCCACTGCCAGATCGAGCGTCGCGCCGTTCATGGCCGGTCTCCTGCCTGTTGGGACGGGGCTTGGCTACCTCGGTCACCGCGTCATGCCGGTTCCGGCGTGAAGGGGTAGAGCTCGTCCGCCCCGGGCTGTACGACTCCGTAGCTGCCTTCCGGTACCTCGTTCCACGCACCGGGCAGGTCGCCGAGGGGTTCGGACACGATGAGGCGGGTCTCCTCGGAGATGTCCTGGAGGAACGCGACGTCGGGGTGGAGTCTGCGCAGCGCGTCCACCCGGCTGCTGTAGAACAGCGACCGGGAAGCGTGCCGGCTGGAGTACCGGAAGGCCCATACGCGCTGGCCGTCGGTGATGGCGAGCGTCATCTGGAGGGGGAATTCCACGCCGTGGTCGCGGCCGGCGCGCTCCACCACTCCCGCCATCCTGGCGACGGCGGTCGGCGGGTCCTGGTCCAGGCCGAAGGTGAGGGCCAGGTAGAACATCACCTCGGAGTCCGTGGTCCCCTCGATGTCGGCGTACAGAGCTGGATCGACGAGCAGGGTGAGGTCGCGGCGCATGAGGTGGAAACCGGCGATGGCTCCGTTGTGCATGAACATCCAACGGCCGTGACGGAACGGGTGACAGTTCGACTGCTGCACCGCCGTCCCGGTCGACGCCCGGATGTGGGCGAAGAACAACGAGGAGCGGACATGATCCGCCATCTCCCGCAGGTTGCGGTTGTTCCAGGCGGGACCGACGTCCCTGAGGAGCGCAGGAGAGTCATTGTCCTCCGTGTACCAGCCGACGCCGAAACCGTCGCCGTTCGTCGTCTCGACACCCAGCTTGGAATGCAGGCTCTGGTCGATCAGCGAATGGGCGGGTTTGTACAGGATGGTGTCGAGCAACATGGGTGTCCCCGAGTAGGCGAGCCATCGACACATGTGCGATCACCTGTGTTCCCAACTGCTACCTGGTTCAACGACCCCTTCATTCTCGCGGCCCTCCCGGATGATCGCCACGCAGGCGGCGGTCCGTCCCCGCACCTGCCCGGCCGCCGGCAGCCAGCAGCGCCAGTACGGCGAGCACGGCGAGCAGGATGAGGGCCAGGAGCAGCACCGTGAGCACCGTGGGGTGGTTCCACAGGGCGAACACGAGGGCGAGGACGAGCAGCACGCCGGTGGTGACCCAGCGTCGGCGGGCCTGCACCCACGTACCGACCCGACCGGTGTGCACTCCGCGGGCGGCGCCCCAGCCCGCTGCGGAGTCGGCCGCACGCTCCGCCGTACCGCGCACACCGCGGGGCAGTCGGCCGGAACCGGAGAGGTAGGCGCCGAGGGCCACCACGACCCCGAGGACGATCGCGGTGCGGATGCTGACCCTCAGGAACCGCACGAGCGTGTCGAAGATCGCCGCTGCGGCCGCGGGCGACTGGACCTGCTCCGGAAGGTGGTCGAGGTAGTAGCGGCGGGCGACGGCCAGGCCGATGGCGAGGATCAGGCAAGCGGCGGCCGCGCACAGCATGGTGGTCACCAGCGCCCGGCGTCGACGCCGTGCGAGCAGCACCCCGATGGCGCCGAGGACCACCGTGAGCACGGGAAGCCAGTTGCCCAGGACGTCGAGGAAGTGGACCGCGCCTCTGATCTTCGCAAGCTTGTCGGACTGGAAGAGCACCATCTGCTTGTCGACCTCGGGGATCTTCTCGGCAGGAGCGAGCCCCGCCTTCACGAGGTCCTGCTTGACGCTCTCCACGGCATCCCCGATGTCAAGCGTGACGGTGCCGCCCTCCACCTCCACCGCGCCACGGCCCTCACCGGTCAGCGCCCGCACCACGGCGGAGTGCGCAGCGCGGTTGGCCGTGGTCCAGACCTTCTCGAAGCGGTCGCTCTCCACGAGGCGGGTCGCCACCTTGGAGACAGCCGCGTCAGCGGCCGAGTCCAGCTGCGGGCCCAGCGCCTTGACCGCCGTGCCGACGCGGGCCGGCAGTCCCCGGGCTTGGAGCCAGGCCGCCAGGTCGGACGTGACCTGGGCGCCGTCGACCCGGACGTCGGCGGCCTCGGTGATGCGGCGCACGGCGGCCGCTTCGATCGCCGGGTCGGAGGCGAGCGGGGTGACCATGGACACGTACCGGTCGGTGTCCAGCACGATGTCGTGCACCCAGACCGTGAGGAGCGAGACCGGTACGAGGATGCACGTCAGTGTGATCATCACGGCCGAAACGGCACTCGTCACGATCCCCCGGGCACGACGTCCACCCGTCCGAGCCGGTGCGGGCGACACGTCCGGCGGCGGCTCGGGCGGCACACTCATAGCGCTCCCTGGGGGGACAACTGAGGCGAAAGACCGGTTCCCGGCCATTGGACACGCCGCACCGCGGGTCCGCGCGTTCGGTTGCTCCCACCGTGGGAGGCGCCAAGCCTCGGCCTAGCAGTGGTTGCGGCCCTGATCACCGCAGGAGCCGCCCTCCGTCACCGTGCCGGGGAGCTGGCGGGTGTACGGAGCCAGCGCGTCGGCAGCGGCTCGCGGGCCACCACGTATCCGATGGCGATGGCGGTCGTAGCGACGATGAAGTAGACGATCAGCCAGGACAGCAGGACGAAGACCGAGCCGAGACTGCCGAACTGCCGCAGGCTGCGCTCCACGGCATGGGGCATGTAGATCCTCGACGCCCAGGAAAGCATCTGCACCCCGGCCGCGACGAACAGCGCACCGGGCAGGAGCGGCAACCATGGAATCCGGGCACCGAGCAGCAGGTGCTGGGTCCACCACCACAGCATCGTGTTGCCGGCCAGCGCGAGGAAGAGGCCCCCGGCCCGGCCGGCACCGAAGGCGTCCTGCAACGACCCCTGGAACAGCACCACACCCAGGCAGACCGTGAGCCAGGCCAGCCACCGCCAGGCGGCGAGCCGGGCCTTGGCCTTGGGCAGGTGCCAGGACCGCTCACACGTCACCTGCATGGCCCGGCTCCACGCTGTCGCCGACAGCAGCGTCACCGCGATTCCCACCCCGCTCACCGAGACGGTGCCGCCGGTGGCGGAGTACACCGACCGCACCTGGTCCAGCGCGGCGCCCTGGAGCCCCAGTGTCGTACGGAGGGACGAGACCACCTGCTCCCGAAGCCCGTCGGGGGCGAGGGAGCCGATGACGAAGAGGGCGGGCACCGCACCGAGAAATGCCTGGGCGGCCAGCCTGGTCGCACAGTCCAGGACGTTGACGGTGGCGAGCTGCTCGAGGATCCGGCCCAGGAACGGCGTGTGCCTGTGCATCCAGCCGGGCACGGCGAGCCGGCGCGGCCTGGCCTCTGGTTCAGGCACGGTGGACTCCTCACGAGGGACGGTTCGCGACGGCTGCGACCACCCTTCCACGAGAAATGACAGAATGGATCATATCCGGCATTTCGGCGCCTGGTCTCGTGGCATCGGGGGCTGTTCACCGGGACCGTGGAGGAGGCTGGATGTCCGGCTCGGCTGACGACCCCGCGCACCGCCGGGCCCGGGAACGGCGTGAGCGGGGCGCACTGCTCCACCGTCCCACGCGCGCGATGCGCAGGGACCTGTCCCAACTCGTCTGTGCGGTCGTCGGGCTGGCGCTGGGACTGCTGATCCCCATGCTCTCGCTGGGCCCTCAGGTGGACGCGGGACGTGTGGTGACCCTCCTGTTCACCCTCGGGTTCGGCGTCATCAGCCTGGTGAGCATCATCTATTCGATGCTGTTCCTGGTCGTCCAGTTCTCCGCCAGCACCTTCACGCCGCGCCTCGGCCTCTTCCGGGACGAGCCGATCGTGTGGCGTGCGTTCGCCTTCACCGTCGGTGTGTTCGTCTTCAGCATCACCGCGGGGCTGTCCATCGGCGCCGGCACGACGACCGTCTCGGCACTCGTTCCCTGTGCTGCCATGGTGCTCTCGCTGGTCGCGCTCGGTCTCATGCGGACGCTGCAGATGCGGGCGTTCGACTCGATCCAGCTCGCTCACTCGCTGACCGCGATCGCCACGCGCGCGCACCGTCTGTTCGACGCCTTGTACGTGCGGCCGTACGACCCGGACGAGGCCACCGCCCCGCCGCATCCGGCGGCCGGCGCCACCGCCGTCCCCTGGTCCGGGCCGGCGGTCGTGGTCCAGCAGATCGACGTGCCCGCACTGATGGGCGTGGCGAAGGAGCACGACTGCTCGATCGCCTTCCTCGTCGCCCCGGGAACAACCGTGTCACGGGGCATGGCACTTGCCGAGGTGACGGGCGGCGAACTGTCCGAGGCGGCTCTGCGCGGCACTCTGGTGACCGGAGTCGAGCGCACCTTCGACCAGGACCCCGACCTGCCGTTCAGGCTCCTCGCCGACATCGCGCTGCGGGCCGTCTCCCCGGCCGTCAACGACCCGGCCACGGCGGTGGAGAGCCTGGACCGCCTCGAAGACCTGCTGACCCGCCTCGCCGGCCTCGAGCTGAGCATCGGCCGCTTCGCCGACGAGGGTGGCCGGTTGCGGGTGACCATCCCGGTGCCGGACTGGGAGCAGTACGTGCGAACGGCTCTCGACGACCTCCTCTTCGCCGCCGGCTCCCCGATGGTGCTCCGCAGAACGCGCGACCTGCTGTACCGGCTGGTGGAACGAATCCCCGAAAGCCGGCGCGGAGTCGTACGGGACCGGCTCCAGTGGGTCGAACGGGCGGGGAGCGAAAGGTATCCGCTCATCTGGACCACTGCTGAAGGCGGTTGAGCAGCCGGATCACCACGGGCCCCGCCCGGGAGGGACGGGGCCCGTCGAGTCGATGCGGCGATCGATTCAGACCAGGAGTTTGGCTTTGGCGCGGTCGAATTCCTCCTGGGTGATGTCACCTTTGTCCTTCAGCACGGAGAGCTTGCTCAGCTCGTCCGCCGAACCCGCCCCGGTCCCGGCCGCCTTCTGGACGTACGCACGGAAGGCCTCCTCATGCTCCTTGACCTGCTTCGCATCCCGTTGACCCATGCTGTCGCCGCGGGCGATGAGATAGACCAGAACGCCGATGTAGGGCAGCACGATCACGAATACGAGCCATCCCGCCTTTCCCCAACCACCAAGGCCGTGGTCACGGAAGATATCCGTGACGACCTTGAAGAGGAGGAAGAACCACATGACCCACAGGAACAACCACAGCATCGTCCAGAAGAGGTTGAGAAGCGGATAGTCGTCCATGCTCAGCTCCGATCATGCATGCGGTACTTCATTCATACAGCCGGTACAGACGGTGCGCATGCGGAGCTGATCTCACATCTTTTGCATCCGACCGCGGACCGGGCGACGGTGAACGCATGAGCCTGGCCTCCCTGGCACGTGACGAACGATCAATCCGGCACGGAGTGCGCGGCCATGCTGCTTGACCTGTTCGTCATCGGCCTGGTCATCACGCTCTACCCGTTGCCGATCATGGCCTTCGTGCTGGTGCTGTCGGCGCCCAGGGGCGTGTGGAAGGGGCTCGCGTTCATCCTCGCGTGGCTCGCCTGCCTCGTCGCCGTGATCGCCGTCGTCCTCCTCCTCACCGGTGGCGAACCGCCCCCGCCCCGGTCGCCGCCGTCCAACGCCGCCCTGGCGGCAAAGCTGGCCATCGGCATCGGGCTGGTCGTTTACAGCGAGCATCGGCGCCGCAGGCGCCGCAATGCCCCCGCTTCCCCGGTGCCTTCTCGGTCCGAATCCCCCGGTGGCGGCTCGCTCACGTCCCGGATGGACCAGGCCACCGCATGGTCGGCGGCCGGGCTCGCCCTGCTCCTGCAGCCCTGGGGCATGGTCGGCGCCGGAGCGGCCACCGTCGTCGAGGCGGACCTCTCCCACAGCGGGTCGTATCTGGCTCTGCTGGCCTTCTGCGTACTCGCCACCTCCAGCCTCCTGGGCATGGAGCTGTACATGGTGTTCGCGCCCGACAGGGCCGCGCTCGCGCTGACGAACCTGCGCGCGTGGCTGTCGGGGCACAAGGACCAGGCCATCATCGTCACCTGCCTGGTCCTCGGGCTGTGGCTGGTGGGCCGGAGTCTTTACGAGCTCACGCGCTGAACCCGGAGATCGCGGGAGACGCAGGAGATGCAGGCCGCTGCGACGGATGCTGCAATGGCTGCAGAGCTCTGCCCGCCAGGGGATGCGCAGGAAGATCCCGGTCCGCTGCGAGGAGTGGTCATGAGCGACGACGAAGTGACGGGGCGGAGGCTCTGATGGCTTCCCTCGACTCCGCGGAGGCCGACGAGAGTGGCCGGTGAGAGTGGCGGGCTGCGACCTCAACGGCGCCGCCGTGTGCTGGTGGGTCACCTGCTCCGCTCGACCGCCTCGGTCATCCTGCTCACCGCCCTGTTCTATCTGGCCCCCCTGGAGCGCGGGTTCGACGTCTTCACCGTCGTGCTGCTGACCCTCGGCCTCGCGCTCTTCGGCGGTCTGGTCGCCTGGCAGATCGCCGCCATCACCCGTGCGCAGTACCCGCGGTTGCGCGCCATCGAGGCACTGGCCACCGCCGTGCCACTGTTCCTGGTGCTCTTCGCCGTGTCGTACTTCCTGCTCGCCAAGGAGGTGCCGCAGTCGTTCTCGGAGCCCCTGAGCCGGACCGACGCGCTGTACTTCACGGTGACGGTGTTCGCGACCGTGGGCTTCGGGGACATCTCCCCCGCCACCGAGGCCTGCCGCGTGCTGACCACCGTGCAGATGATCGCCGACCTGATCGTGGTGGGAGTGATCGCCAAAGTCCTCTTCGGCGCGGTCAGGATCGGGGTGCGGAGGCGAGGGGAAGCCGCCCCGCCCCCGGAGGACGAGTCATGACCGACTGGAGTCAACGGACCGTCACGAGCCGAGGATTCTGCTCTTCTGCGCCGCGAACTCCGCCTCGGTCAGTATTCCCTGGTCCCTGAGTTCGCCGAGTTGCCTGAGCTGATCGATCCTGCTGCTCATGTCCTCGACCGGCGCGACAGGGGCGGGGGGAGGAGCCGGGGCCGACGCCGCCGCGTACTGCTGTTCCGGCGCGTACGCATCCTGCTCGGCCCATCGGCCCGCCTGGCGCCGCGAGACCCGGTTCGAGACCGCCGTCGCCGTACCGGACACGACCGCGGTGCGCACTATTCCTCGAAGAAGACCGGACATGTCGCTTCTCCTCACTCAGCCCGAAGCCCCCTTCCAGCATGGCACCGCAGGGTGGGGCACGCCGCCCTGCGGGCACCGCACTCCCCCGGCGGCGCAGACCGCCGCTCAGGTGGACCATCGAGGGGAAAGGAAGTGAGCCATGACGGAGCCGCGCCCTCGATCCGACCCGTCCGTCACCGGGACGCAGCCGCAGGAGGCGGACGTCCTACGGGACATACTCCGCAGCCCCGGCTATCTCAAGGCGCTCGCCTTCTGCGCCCTCATCGGCATCCCGGTGTCCCTCGCCGCCTTCTGGTTCCTCGTCATGCTGCACGAACTGGAGCACGCGCTGTGGGCGGACCTCCCCCGGGCCATGGGCTGGGACACCCCGCCCTGGTGGTGGCCGCTTCCCCTGCTGCTCGTCGCCGGAACCGTGGTCGGCCTCGTCGTCACGCACCTGCCCGGGGCCGGCGGCCACGTGCCCGCGTCCGGACTGCACACGGGAGGCGCCTCGGCGGCCGCCGTGCCCGGAGTCCTGCTCGCCGCGGTGGCGAGCCTGCCGTTCGGCGCGGTTCTGGGACCGGAGGCCCCGCTGATCGCCCTCGGCGGCGGCCTGGCCCTGATGTTCCGCGACCTCACGCAGGCACCGGCGACCCCGCAGAGCACCGTGCTCCTGGGCGCGGCCGGAGCCGCGGCGGCCATCTCCGCGATCTTCGGCAACCCGTTGATCGCCGCGGTGCTGCTGATCGAGGTGGCGGGCGTGGGCGGGCCGCAGCTCTTCGCGGTCATGCTGCCGGCTCTGCTGTCCAGCGGGGTCGGGGCCCTGGTCTTCACCGGCCTCGGACGCTGGACAGGGCTGGCGACCGGGGACCTCTCCCTGGACCTTTCGGTGCCGGTTCCCCGCCTCGACGTGGCGGACGTGCTCTGGGCGGTGGTCATCGCCGTGGCTCTCGCCGCCGTACTGCACCCCGTCCTGGCCGGCGCCCGGGCGATCGCCGCGTACGTCACGGCGCGGCCCCTCGTACGGACCGTCCTGTGCGCCCTGGGCGCAGCCGCCTGCGCCGCCCTCTACGCACTGATCACCGGCCGCTCGCCCGGCGAGGTCGTCTCGTCCGGTCAGGCAGGCCTCGCCGGACTGGCCGCCGGCCCGCACGCCTGGGGCGTCGGCGCACTGCTCGCCGTCCTGCTGTTCAAGGGCGCCGCCTACGCGCTCTGCCTCGGCAGCCTGCGGGGCGGCCCCCTGTTCCCCGCGCTCTTCCTCGGAGCCGCGGCGGGTGTCCTCCTCGCGCCCCTGCCGGGCCTGGGAGTGGTACCCGGGATGGCGGCGGGCATGGCGGCGGCCTCGGCCACCGCACTGCGGCTGCCGGTGAGCAGCGTGGTGCTCGTGATCCTGCTGCTCGGCAGCTCCGCCATGATGCCCGTCGTGATCCTGGCGGCCGTGGTCGCCTTCATCGTCGCCGAGCTGCTGCCTCCCGGGACCGCCACGGCGTAGCGAACGCCGACGAGGACCCTCCGTCCGGCAGACGGTACGGGTCCTCGTAGTTCCGTTCGAGCGGAGGCGATCACCCCGTGGTGGCCGCCGGGGGAAGCGCCGTCAGCACTGGAGACCGGCCGAGGCGGCCGTCGAGGTCTCGTCCAGCTTCTGGATCTGCGGCTGCAGCTTGGTGAGCGTGTCCTGGCCGGTCGTGTCGCCCGGGAGGTCGTCGTAGGCCTTCTTGAGGTCGTCCGCGGCTCCCTGAACCGCGGACCGCTCGGCGTCCTTCAGCTTGTCCAGGTTCTCCTTGACGCCGTCCCAGTCCTTGCGGACCGCGTCGTACGCGTCCTTGACCTGGTCCTTGGTCGCGGAGGAGGGATTCAAGGCCTTCAGCTTGGCGTTGTCGGCCTTGAGTGCCGACAGGTCGGTGCAGAGGTCGGCTGCGGCCTTGGTGGCCTCTTCAGACGGCGAACTGTCGTCGGAGCACGCGGCGAGACCGAATGCCGCGCTGACGCAGAGCACGCCGATCACCGGGAAACGCTTCATGGGGACCTTCCTCAACGAGACGAGCGGACATGCGGAACCTTTCGGCACACATGACAAAATATGCACATCTGAGTACGTCCTGCATCCGCGCGGTCACCGTTCGGATCCACTACCGGCGGTGGCGTGGGGTACGGATGCGGCCTGCCGTACGGGCGGCTGGGCGGGCTGATCATTCGAAGGCGGACAGGACGCCGGCGACGGCGAAGCCCAGGACGGTCAGCAGGCCGGTCGGTTTGCCACCGCGCTTGTACGCCTCGGGAATCATCGAGGTGGCGAGCATGGCCAGTACCGATCCGGCAGCGAACCCCTTCGCGTAGCGCCCGTCGGCCTCCGGCAGCAGCTGCAGAATCCCGTATCCGACCACGGCGCTTGCTGCGGCCACTGCGACCAGGGACCACCACGTCCGGTAGGCCTGGCGGGGTGTTCGTCCGGAGGCGATCATGCCTGAGGTCGCACCGAGGCTCTCAGGCATGTTGGAGATGAAGACGGCGGCCAGGAAAGCGACGCTGACGTGCCCGCCCGTCGCAACTCCCATGCCCAGGACGATCGATTCCGGAATTCCGTCGAGCAGTGCCCCGATGACGATCGACCGGTCGGCCGACCCCTTGGAAGAGGCCGACGCAGCCCGGTCGACGAAGAAGAAGAGCAGAGCTCCCCCGGCCAGCGCGATGAAGATCCACAGGCTGGGATCGTTGCCGGGGGGGACCAGTTCGTAGGCCACCGCGGCGATCAGCGCACCCGATCCGAAGCCCATCACCAGGCCGACCTGACGCTCGGGCGGCCTGCGATGGACTGCCACCCAGGCTCCGATGACCAGAGAGACGGCGCCCGCCGCTCCCCACAGCGCTGCGACCAGTACGTCCATGACCACCTTCGACCATTCGTACGGCGAGGCCGTCGTCAGGGTGCCCCGGCCGCTCTGACGGCGTGATGGGGCCGCGGGGCCGACTCACTGCGGCGGCTGACCGCCGGCTGCGGCTTCCTCCGCGTCGAGGGAGGCCAGGATGGCCTGCACGGGGATCCGGCCGCTTGCCACCATCTGCGCACCACTGCGGCGCAGGGCTCGGGCGAAGGGGGCGGCCCACCGGTTCTCGTACACCAGGATCGCGGCTGCGTTGCCGGGCTGGAGGGCGTTGCCGGCTTCGTCGAGGTCGTCCTGGTCGAGCAGTTCGGAGGAGACACCTTCGAAGACGGACAATCCCATCGAGTCTGCGTCGTCGAGTCCCGTGAGCTCCAGGGCGGTGACGCTACCGTTGACGTCCTTCCGTACGAAGCGAAGGTCGAGGATGCGGATGAGGCCTTTGTCCACCAGGTCGATCAGCAGGGGGAATGCCTCGCCCGTCATCCGGTTTCCGGGGAACTCGACGACCAGGTAGTCGACGGGGCCCATGTCTTCGAGGTCGTCGCTCATGAGCACTCCTTGCGTGGGCGCGGCGGACCGCAATCGTCTGCGGCAATTGACTTCCGCAGACGGCGAATCCACCAGCGGCCGGACACCGCTCTCATTGCAGCATCCGCCGTGCGGCCCCGCACCTTCGCACGAGGCGCGCGCCGAATCAGCCGGTGAGTTGCGTGTCCGTAGCACGCAGGTCGGGGGTCCGGCACGTCACACTGTGCGACGAACCGCATGACCGCCCGGTACACCGCGACTGCGGCAGCCGAGCCGAGCAGCGGCACCGAACGGGTCCGGTGGGCCGCCCCTTGGCAGTGGCCGCACCGGCGGCGACCCACCTACCTCGCCAGGAGCCGACGACGCCCGCGAATCGCGCTGGGCGGCCTACCTTCACGTCGGCGCCTGATCCCAGCAGACGGCCACGCCCGGCTCTCCGAAACACCTGCCGACCGTCGGCGCGTCCGGTCGGGGCCGCTCCGACGAGGCGGCCCCGCTTCCCTGTTGGAGGGGTCTGTTTCAGCGGCGGCGTGCGCAGGTCCAGGCTCCCATGCCCTGGATCTTGGCGAGTCTCCTCGCCGTCGCGATCTGCTCCGCCTTCGTGGCGAGGTCGGCGCGCGGTGCGTACTTGCGGCCTCCTGCGGCGTTCCAGCTCGACCTGGTGAACTGAAGCCCGCCGTAATGACCGTTGCCGGTGTTCGCCCGCCAGTTCCCGCCGGATTCACAGCGGGCGATGGCGTCCCAGTCGGGGTGGGGTTTGGAGTGGACCGCAGCGGCGTGGGCACCGGAGACGTCCAACAGAGTCACGGTCAACAACACTACAGAGGCCAGCAGTTGGCCGATCAGGCGCCGGCTTCGCCGGTCCTTCCGGTTGCGCGACATCAGTCCTCCTTCGCTGTTGGGGCGGACCTGCCACGAACAGCGGGCGGGCCCGCGTACGGCCGTCTTCCGGCCGTGGCCACAGCACAGCACGGACCGACGTGCTTCCAGCGGCACTTGCCGTCGGCGAAGGGATGAAGCCACCCGAACGGACGCTCTACGGCCTCTCTCCGCCCCCGCACGGCGCAATACGCCGGCAGAGCGGCCCTCCGCTGTGCGGAGGGCCGCTCCCGGTGGGGCGGCCGGGCGGGAACGGCGTTGCCGTGCCCGCCCGGGCCTACGCCGACATGCGGCGCTGCGCCGTTACGGCGCTACCTTCAGCAGCTTGTTCGCGGTGCCGGAGGACGGGTTCTTGATGGCACCCGCCGTCGCGGCCCCGGTCAGCGCGGCGGCCGTGTCGGCAGGTGTCGCCTTCGGGTTGGCCGCCAGGTAGAGAGCAGCGGCGCCCGCGACGTGGGGGGACGCCATCGACGTCCCGGAGATCGTCTTGACGCCGGTGTCGCTGTCGTTCCAGGCCGACGTGATGTCCGAGCCGGGCGCGTACACGTCCACCACCGAGCCGAAGTTCGAGAAGTCCGACTGCTGGTCCTCCTTCGTGCTGGACGCGACCGTGAGGGCCTCGGGCACCCGGGAGGGCGAGCCCTGGCCGGCATCGGAGGACTCGTTGCCCGCCGCCACGGCGAAGGACACACCGGAGGCGATGGCGCGCTTGACGGCCGCGTCCAGCGCCTCGTCGGCGCCGCCGCCCAGGCTCATGTTGGCGACCGACGGCCCGGAGTGGTTCTTCGTCACCCAGTCGATGCCCGCCACGACCTGTTCGGTGGTGCCGGATCCGTTGTCGTCCAGCACTCGCACCGCGACGACCTTGGCCTTCTTGGCGACGCCGTGGGAGGTGCCGGCAATGGTGCCCGCCACGTGCGTGCCGTGGCCGTTGCCGTCGTCAGCGGTGTCGTCGTTGTCGATCGCGTCGAAACCGTGACCGGCCCGCCCGCCGAAGTCCTTGTGCGAGACCCTGACGCCGGTGTCGATGACGTACGCGGTCACCCCCTCGCCGCCGTTGTCGGGGTACGTGTACTTCTGGTCGGGAGCCGTGCCGGCCTGGTCGATCCGGTCCAGGCCCCAGGACGGAGGCTTCTCCTGCGTCTCGTTGATGCTGAAGCGCTTGTTCTGCGCGACCGTGCCCACTGCGGGGTCCGCCGCGAGCCGCTTGGCCTCCTTCTCCGTAAGACCGGATGCGGAGAAGCCGTTGACCTGGGAGCCGTAGGAACGCTCCAGCTTGCCGCCGTACTTCTTTGCCAGATCCTCCTTGTTCGCGGATGCGTCGAGGATGACGACGAAGCTGCCGTCCACGGCGCCGGGGGCGCCGAGTCCGTGCACGGTCCCTTCGGCCGGTGTGGCCGCCCCCGCGAGGGGGCTCGCGAACAGGGCCGCAGCGGCCGCTGTTGCGGCGCCCGTTGCTATGGCCGCGGCGCGAAGACCGTTGGATCGCTTGTGAGTTGCCATGTAGAGGGTTCTCCTCGTCTTGACGTGTGGGGCGTCAAACGTTCTGAAGAACCCTGTTCCGATTGACAGGAGCAAATCAAGAGCGAACCCGGGGTAAGGACTTATTCAACAAGGTTTCTTAAAAGGTCCTCCACGTCACCCCCATCTCGCACACATGTTCCGTCGAACTCCCTTACGCAATGGGCACGTTCCCGCTCGAACGCCTCGGGCTCATCGAAGACGGTGGATCCGGTCGACGCCGTACCACTTCGACACGCAGGCGGCGGCCCAGTCCCGCTCGTAGGCGGAGGTGAAGAAGGGCTCGGCCAGAGCTCCGATGTACAAGGGCTTGTAGCCCACGTCCGCGGCGCCGTGCGCGGCCTCGGCGCGGATGCGGGAGTTCTGGGCGTCCCACGCCACCGCACGGGTGACCGTGACCGTCGTGAGCTGCCGGACGCCCGGGACGAGCACGGCCACCGAGGCCAGCGCCAGGCCGGCCGCCGCCACGATGGCGGCCGACAGGACCACGCCGGTGTTCCGGCGGCGTGCCAGGAGCCGGCCGCCCCACTGTCCGAGCAGGGCGCCGTACACGCACAGCGCCAGTTCCATCAGTACGAGAAAGCTCGTCCAGGTACGGGCGTACGTCCACCCGGTCGCGCCGTAGCCGCTGCGCAGGCCCAGCATCACCGCGAAGGACCCCAGCACCACCACGGGTACCGGGAGCAGCACCATGCCGATCAGCATGTTCCGCGGGGCGGCCCGTCGCGGCTCCCGCTCGCGGGGCGCGGCGGTACGAAGGCTCAGCCCCAGGCCCAGGAGGACGCCGACGGCGGCGGCTCCGAGGTAGGCCCACTGACTGGTGACGGAGTCCCACATGTGCAGCCAGCCCTCGTAGGTGCCCCTGAGTTCCCTCGCCGACAGCAGGGACTCCTTGTCGGGCTGCTGCGCGCGTCGCCACCGGGCGCCGGGGGACGTGTAGAGCACGATCAGGCCGCAGACGAGGCCGGAGCACCAGAGCAGGCACCAGGTGAACGGATACCAGTTCCGGGCCAGTTTGAGGCGGGGCAGGGCCAACAGCCCGGCTCCGGCCGCGAGCAGACCGCTGACGAGCGCGAACGGCTCGCTCAGGGTGCCGAGTGCGCATCCGACGAGGAGCGCCGAGGCGAGGCCGCCTCTGCGCACGGCGGCGCCGGGATGGCGGGCGGTGCGGATGCCCAGCAGGAGCGCCCACAGTCCGATGACGCTGGGCAGGGTGTGCGAAATCGTCGCGGGGGCCCAGAGCAGCACTTGGTAGCTGCGCGTACCGGCGTAGTAGAGCACTGCCTGGATGACGAGGGCGCAGGAGGTCAGGAGCAGCACCCGTGGCTTTCCGCCGCGAAGCCGGATGAACTCGCACCCCAGCAGGACCAGGCCGACGGTGAAGGTGACGGCGATGACCGTGGGCAGGATCTTGGGTCCGGCTAGGCCGTCGCCGTAGATGACACCGCTCAGGAAGGCATTGGCGATCCTGCCGTTCTGGGTCGTGTAGAAGTCGGACGTGATGCCGAAGACTCCCAGATCACGGGATTTCCAGGCGGCGCACCAGTCATCGGACGTGGGTCGCACGTAGAGCCCGAGGAAGCACCCGACGGCGATCAGGCCACCGGCAGCCGCCACCAGGAGCCCGCCCATCCCCGGCAGAAGCCTGTGGACGAAAGCAGGTCTCATTCGGCCACCCTTTACCGCCAGATCCGATCTGATGAACGGCTGATATGCCCGCCGATTGTGCAGGCTCCTCCGCCACCGGCATCGCAGACACGCCACCCGGCTCACCCGAGCGGCGGTGGCGCCGTGGCGGCTTCCGCACAGCTGTTCCAGCATGGAAGCTCCGGGGTCCGCGCAGGGAGCCCCCTGGAAGGAGTGGGGTTGCCGTTGCCCGCTGTGCTGCTCGTGCGCTGGGCGCTCATCACGACGTCTCTGGCAACCGTCGCCTTCCCCCCGGGTGCCGCGGGGCGCCCTGCCGGCCGGCCCTCCGGTGAAGAGCGGCCGGTGTTCTTCGTCAGTCCGGTGGGGCACCAGAGCCGTGGCGATGCCGAGGGCAGCTACGCCGCGATGTCGCTGCCGGCGGTCCCCACCGTCGGGCTCCTCTCCAACACGACCGCCGCCGAGGGCATCTCCCCGTTCAGCGCCAAGGGCGCGCGGTACGTCCGTCAGAGCAACGTGCTGCGGTTGCCGTCCGGCCGGTGGAAGTACCTCCCCGCCGGCCGGACGGCGTCGGCCGTGGTGGCCCCCGACGATCCGGCCGCCCGGCTGCAGATCACGCAGAGCCGCGCCTGGCTGGCCGCCGGTACGATCCCCGGCGGTACCCCCGAGCGGCGTGCGGCGGCCGAGCGGGCCCTCCTGGCGATGCGCGCCCTGCTGCAGCCGAACGGCGCCCTGGCGGCGGGATGGACCGCCGGCTGGAAGTACAGCTGGCCGCGTGACTCCAGCTTCGCCTCGGCCGCGTTCGCGCACACCGGCCATGACACGGAGGCCTACCGGATCCTCCTCTACAGCGCATCGACCCAGCGCAAGGACGGCACCTGGGACGCGCGGACGAAACTCGACGGATCCGGCCCGCCCGACGGCAGACGGTGGCAGCTCGACGCCAACGGCTGGGTCCCCTGGGCCACCTGGCAGTGGTACCAGGCGGCGCCCCGAGCCACCCGCCACGCCCGGTTGACCGGCCTCTACCCGATGATCCGCAAGGCGGCCGACCGCGCGGCGGCCTCGCTGCGGGCGGACGGGCTGCCCCCGGCCTCCCCCGACTACTGGGAGCTGGCGACGACCACGGCGAACATCGGTACGGCGGCTCCGCTGCTCGCGGGGCTGGGCGCCTCCGCGGACCTCGCCAGGGAACTCAACCGACCGGACGACGCGGCACGCTGGACCAGCGCCGGCCTGCGGCTCCGGGCGGGCATCTCCACGAAGTTCGCACCCCTGGGATATCAGCGCACCGTCGACGGGCGGCACGGGCATGACAGCGCGGTGGCGTTCATGGCGCCGCCCTTCAACGCGGCCCCGGCCGACCTTCCCCGAGCGCTCGATGTCACGTACAAGGCCCTGCTCCTGCCCAATGGGGGCCTCAGCCCCGGAAACGACCCCGCGGCCCCCTGGGGCGGAGCCGCCTGGACGCCCAGTACCTCGTTCTTCGCCCTCGCATGGGCCGGCACGGGGAGGACGGCGAAGGCAGGACAGGTGCTGGACTGGGTCCTGTCCAAGCGGAACTCGCTCGGCGAGCTGCCTGAGAAAGTGGACAAGGCGGGCAATCCCTCATCGGTCGCCCCGCTGGCCTGGACGGGTGCGATCGCCGTCCTCGCCCTCCTGGCACTGGACGGCAGGCCGCTCCCCACACCGCCCTTGCAGCGCTAGGGGGTGTCTTGTCGATCAGGCCGGGCAGCGCGTCAGACGGGCTGCATCCCGTCACCGGGAGGCGGAGCGGTGCGGACGCTCCGCAGTGCGGCGAGGAGGCGCTCGTACGCGCGCCTCTCCGCCTCCACCGCACGCCTGAACGGGAGGTGGTGCGGATCGCGCCGTGCCCGAGCCTCTGCCTCGGCGGCGACGCGCAGTGCCCTCGCTCTGTCCAGAGCGGTCATCGCCTCGACGTATCCGGCGTCGAGGAGCTCGTGGTCGAGCACCTCGCCGAAGGCGGCCGCCGCCAGCGTGCCCAGCCGGTCGAGATCGTCCACGCAGCTCGCAGGGGTCGTCTCGTCGCACTCCTCGTCAAGCGCCCGGGAAAACGACTGCAAGGTCGCCTTGAGCTCCGGGTACCCCCATGCCGGCACGGCGTCGTTCCTGCACGCGGTGGCGCAGGCCGCGAGGACGGTGAGGGAGGCCACCGCGCGGATCGTTCCCGATCTCACGCGCCTGTTCGATATGAGGGAGGGGATCATGCGAGCCCCGATCGTCCGTGGGTGAGGAGGCGACCGCCGCCGGACGCGACGTGGTCTGCCCGCATCCTCACCCGCCCCGATCCGCGCTGCCACCCGGAGGCCCGGGGGTGTGCGCCGCGGGGCCGGTCGGGGCCGGTCCCCTACGGCAGCCGCGACGCCGCGGAGGCCGGACCCGTGCGACCGGCCGGCGCCGTCGTCCCGGGCTGGCCGACCGCCCGGTGCCACGGGGAGGGAGAGCCGCTGCCGAACGGCTCCGACCCCGCCGAAACCGTGGTGACGTGCAGCTCGGCGTCCAGGCCGAGGGCGGCCGCGACGGACCTGCCGACCGACTCGGCCACGCCTGCCGGGGCGCCCGTGTACAGCATCTGGGACTCGAGCCAGGACGGCGGACCGTCCGTGCCGCCCACGCTGACCGTGCCCGCGCCCGCCCGGCCCGCGAGCAGCCGGCCCGCGACGCCCACAGCGCCGTAGCCCGCCCGGCCGCCCGTCTCCGCGACCGGGGAGAACGTCGGCGCGGGCCCTCCCGCGTCGGCCAGGCTCGTGCCGACGGTGCCCGTGCCGGGCCGACGGAAGTACAGGCGGACGCCGTCGCCCTCCGGGCTGACCGACAGCGGGCCCGTGGTCGACGGCAGCCCGGTCGGGACGGGGCCGCCGAGCGGGGCGTCCGGTGTGCGCTGGACCCAGACCTGCACGCTGCCGGCCGTCGCCGCGTACACGTGACGCCGCCCCGACCGGTCGGTCGCGGTGACGGGATCGCCCTGGAGACCGGAGCCGCCCAGAGCCTGCCACGCGCCGAACGCGCCGGCCGGGGTCTCCTGCGCGCGGGCGCGCAGCGTACGCCGGGAATCGCGTACATATACGGTCATGCGGCCCGCCGGGTCCACGGCGACGGCCGGTCCGCTGATCGCCGAGGTGCCCGACCTGTCCGCCGTGTCGGGGGTGCCCAGCGACCGCCACGGGCCGAAGGTGCCGTCGGCCGTGTCCTGGACGGCGTACACGAGGTCGCGGCCGTAGTCCTGCGGCGCCGCGCCCAGGGTGGTGCGGGTGGCGAACACCGCGATCCTGCCGTCGGGCAGCCGGACCGTCGTCGCACCCGTGTCGATGCCACCGCCTGGGAGGAACAGGGGCCCCTCCCAGGGGGCCTGCGGGCCGCCGCGCGACCAGTACGCCATCCGGCCGTCGAGAACGGCGAAGGCCCACAGCCCGCCGGAGACACCCTCGGTCATCCAGGAGGTGCTTTCGCCCCGGCTGTAGCGAATGGTCTGGCTCCAGCCGGCCCCCGCGGGCCGGGTCGCGGTCTTGCGGTCGCCGCAGCCGGCGGGGCTGCCGCACCAGTCCTGGTGGTCCATCCAGGCGTAGGTCTTGAGGTAGCCGAGCTTCTCCTCGGCCGTCCGCGGGTCGAGCGTCGGAGGCAGCGAGCTGTTGGGGTAGCTGACGTAGTTCTGGACCGAGAAGTGCGGCCGCCTCGTGGACTTCGCGTAACGGTCGGCGGCGGCCTGGACGAAGCGGGCGCCGTACATGTGGTCCTGGTGGTCCAGGAAGGCGCCGCCGCCCTCCGCCCTGCCGGGCGTCGGGTCCTGCGTCCGTATCGTGGTCGGCCGGTACCTCGCGAACACGCTCGCGATGGCGTCTATCGCCTGGTCCTTGGTGTACGAGAACGAGCCCTTGACCGGCGTCCCGGAGGTCAGCTGGGCGCCCAGTGCGGGAATCCGGCCGTCCCAGAGGCCGCGGAGGCTGTCCGGGTTGTCATCGGAGATGCTGCGGGCCTCGCGCAGCTGCATCCAGACCAGGTTGACCTCGGGCCTGGCGACGAGCACGTCCATCTCCGCGCTCCCCCCGCCGACGGTGGGTATGGACGTCCGCTTCCAGGCACTGGTGCGCAGACCGGTGGCCATCTCCGCGTAGGCGGCCCGTATGCCGTTCTGCCGGGCCTCCGCGTAGGCGGCGCGGTCGGCGGGACGCGCGGCGTCCTCCAGGTGCGGGCTGTGGGCCTCGTTCCTGCCGTCGGCCTCGCCGGAGGTCAGGTAGACGGTGGTGACCTTGATGCCCGTCGATATGGAACGGCTCAGGTCGGGGTTCATGAAGAAGAGGTCGTCATCGGGATGTGCGACGACCTGGAGGACCGAGCCCTCGGTCACGCTCGCGCGGACGCCGGGCGCGGAGGCGGGAGCGGGGGCGGCCGGCGGCTGCGCGGTCGCGTACCCGTAGGCCCAGGTCGTCGCGCCGACGGCGCCGACGGAGAACGCGGCGAGCGCGGCGAGCGAGGCCGCGAGGCGGGTGCGCCTGGCCAGGGACATCTAGAACGCCTTGAGGATCGATCCGGTGCGGGAAGGTGCCCGGGAGGTCAGAGGTCAGTCAGCCCCCCGATGGCTCCACTGCTTCCGGAGACGACCGGGGCCGATTATGCCTCACGTGTCTGCGACTGACACACCATCAAGGGGCAAGCTATTCTAAATCCACCAAAGTAGGACATAGTGCCAATTCGCGTATGTTTACCGACCTTTGAGCGGGTCGCTGCGCAGAGCGAGGAGCTCCGGCGCGCGCACGGTGACGGTGCGGCGCGTGACCTCGACCACACCGTCGCGGCGCAACCGGGCGAGCAGGCGGCTGACCGTCACCCGGGTCGTACCGAGCAGGTCGGTGCCGGCCGTGGTGGTGGGTCCCTGGGCGGACGACTCGGGCGCGCTGCTGGTGTTCGATGTGGAGCCCGCCGAGTTGGAAAGCATCCTCGACGCGGATCCGCACTACCGCACGCCGGGTGTGACGGTCGCAGGCATGCGGGAATGGACGCCGGTGGTCGGCCCGGTGGGACCTGGTCGCCGGTCGTCATGGGAGGCGGTCCGTGCGTGCGCGGCTACAGGCCGGTCACCAGGCAGCCCGTGGTTGCGCCCGCGGCCCAGGCCCTCCCGGGTCCGCCGGTGTGGGCCGCCGACCGGCCCCGGGCTTGCGACCCGGCCCGGGCCGGTCCGGCCGCAAAACCGGCGGCCACGAGGACGAGCTGCCGCAGGTTCTGCAGCGGCCGCCGGCCCGACGCTGCCGGCTCGCTCCCTTCCTGCTGTGACAACACCCGACAAGTTGGGCCTCCCCACCCGGTTTCGGGTGTGTGAGACTGATCGCTCACGCTGGGCGACGGCCGCGAGCAGCCGGGCGATCCGGCCGCGTCATCCTCCGCCGGCGGGGGTGGCCACTGCCCGCCGAAGGCGCCGGGGAGACACGCTTTTCATCGTCCGCAACCCGATGACGTGGGGGTACGTTCGACGGCCCAATTACTTTCAGGTTTCGCCATTCGTTCGTATCACATCGGTAGCATCCGATGTCGGAGCGGGCCGTCTGGGGGACGGCTCCGCTCGCGACTGGGGGGAACGGAAACATGCAGGTTCTCGTGGTGGAAGACGACACACGGATCGCCGAAGCGCTGACCGAAGCGTTACAGCGGTTCGGGCACGACGTGGACTGGGTGGGCAGCGGGGCCGAGGCGTTGAAGGCCGCGCAGTCCACCGAGTTCGTACTGCTGGATCTGGGGCTGCCCGACCTCGACGGCCAGGAGGTCTGCCGGCGCGTCCGGGAGACCTCGGCCGTGCCGATCATCGCGGTGACGGCCCGGTCCGAGGAGCTCGACCGGGTGCTGCTGCTCCAGACGGGCGCGGATGACTACCTGGTCAAGCCGTACAGCATGCGTGAGTTATTGGCGCGGATGGAGGCCGTGGCGCGCCGGGTGAACGCGTCGGCCCCCGCGCAGGCGTCCGGCGGCGCCGGTGGTGCGGCCGAACTCTGCCTGTTCGGGCCGCTGTCGGTGGACATACGGACGCGTCAGGTGGAGATGGAGGGAGCTGCGGTCCATCTGACGCGCCGTGAGTTCGACCTGCTGGCCGCCCTTCTGACGGACGCCGGCGCGGTGCACGCCCGGGAGGACCTGATCAACGAGGTCTGGGATCCCAACTGGCACGGTTCGACCCGGACGTTGGACGTCCACATCGGTTCCCTTCGGTCCAAGCTCGGCAGTCGCAAGTGGATCCAGTCGGTGCGGGGCGTGGGCTTCCGCCTGGTCCTACCCGACCAGCAGTGACCAGACGGCCGATGTGACCGGGGCGGGATGAAGGGGGAGTTCTGGCGTGCGACGTCATCTGGTGGCCGCGTTGGTCGCCTTACCGGTCGCGGTGGTCACCGTCCTGGGACTGCCACTGGCCCTGCAGCGCAGCGACGAGGCGCTGCGGGAACTCGCGCACACGCGGGCTGCACAAGCACGTGAGCTGTTACCCACCGCGGTGGAGGCGCTGGAGAGTGGTGAGCGGGCAGGGCTGCGGCAGCGGATCGCCGAGTACCAGGACCGTACCGGCGCCCGCGCACACGTCTACAACGCCCAAGGGCAGTCGGTGGAGGGGGCGTTGTGCCGGCTTTCGCCCGAGGAACTCGCGCAGCACGAGGTGGTGCGCGCGGCCCTGGACGGAAAGTACACCGACTCCTCCGACAGGCGGGGGCCGGAGAACTCCGAGAACTCCGAAGAACTGATCGTGGCGGTGCCGGTCATCCACGAGAAGTCACTGACCGGTGTCGTCGTGGTGTGCTCGTCCCTGGACGATCTGGAGGTTCAGCAGTGGACGATCTGGGCCGTGGTCGCCGTGATCGGGACCCTGGCCCTCGCGATGAGCGGCTTCCTGGCCGAGCCGCTGGCCCGCTGGATCCTCAGGCCCGTACGTTATCTGGAGGCGGCCGCGCGCCGGTTCGCCGCCGGTGACCACACCGCTCGCGTGCCGGTCCATCTCGGCCCGCCTGACCTCCGGGTGCTCGCGGAGACCTTCAACCACCTGGCCGAGCAGGTCCAGAACCAGGTCACGGTGCAGAAGGCCTTCGTCTCCGATGCCTCCCATCAGCTCAGGTCACCGCTGGTGGCGCTGCGGCTGCGCCTGGAGAACTTGGAACCCCACATCGAGCCGGACGGAAGTCGCGGTCTGGAGCAGGCGCTGGACGAGGTGGACCGGATGACCGGCATCCTCAACGCGCTGCTGCTCCTGGCCCGCGCGGAGTCCGGCGCCCAGGCCGTCGAGAGCGTGGACGTGCTGGCGGTCGCCGAGGAACGGGTGGCGTCCTGGCGGCTGGTGGCGGAGCCCAGGGACATCACCCTGACCATCGACAGCGAGGGGGACCTCGTCGCGTCGGCGGTCGCCGGCACCGTCGATCAGATCCTCGACGTGTTCCTCGACAATGCCCTGCGCATGTCACCGGCCGGTTCCACGGTCCGGGTGCGCCTGGTCGACGACGGGACCATGGTGGCGGTCCAGTTCATCGACTCCGGTCCCGGAATGAACGCTGCCGAGCGGGCTCGTGCCTGCGACCGCTTCTGGCGCGGGGCCAAGGCCGCCAGCGGCGAGGGATCCGGGCTGGGGCTGGCCATCGCCGCCAGTCTCGCCCGGGTGAACAACGGTCAGGTCCTGCTCGAAGAGGCTCCCGGTGGGGGGCTGCACGCCGAGGTGCGCCTTCCGGCACGCGGGCACCGCTCCTCCACCGTCCTTCCCATCCAACGAGGGTGATCTTGGCTTCCATCTTGCACGTCCCCTGCACAATCCCTGCCGGGCCGCTGCAGCGGGCGTTTCTACAGTGACGCCCGGTACCACCTTGCGCGGTAGGTCAGCCCGCCCCTGTCTTCCGACCCCCTACCCCCATTCCTGCGCGTCTCCGTACGGGCCGCTTCCCTGATCCCCCTTCTCGTATCTCATCCTCCAAGGAGGAAGCGTGGGTTCCCAGTCCACCGTCAGCAGTCAAACGCCGCCCAAGGCCCCAGCGCCGGTTCGCCCCAGGGGCTTGGCCGCACTGGGCCGCTGGCTGGCCCGACGCAGACTCCTGGTCCTGCTGCTCACCTTGGCGGCGCTGATCGTCGCGGTGCCGTTCGGCTCCGATGTGGAGAGCCGCCTGTCGGAGGGCGGCATCACCGTCCCCGGCTCGGAGTCGGCCCGCGCCGACGAACTGCTCAACACCCGCTTCGAGGGCGGCTCCCCGCACCTGGTGTTCGTCGCGGCAGCGGGCACCAGCGTCGACAGCCCCGAGGTCGCCGGCGCGGCGACGGCGCTGACCGAGCGCCTGGCCAAGGAGCCGGACGTGGTGCAGGCGGCGTCCTACTGGACGCTGGACAAGGCGTCCACGCTCCGCTCGAAGGACGGCAACACCGGTCTGATCATGGTGCGCCTGGCCGGGGACGAGGACCAGATCCGCAAGGCGGCGGCACGGATCCTGCCGGAGGTGGTCGGCGAGCAGGGTCCCCTGAAGGTCACCGCGACCGGCGTGACCGCCGTGCGCATGGAGGTCGAAAGGCTCAGCGAGGAAGACCTCAACCGGGCAGAGATGCTGTCCGGCCCGCTGGTGCTGATCATCCTGCTGCTGGTGTTCGGAAGCGTGGTGGCCGCCAGCGCACCCCTGGCGGTCGGCATCTTCGCCGTGATCGGTTCCTTCGTCATCCTGCGGCTGCTCGACATGGTCGTGCAGGTGTCGGTGTTCGCGGTGAACATCACCACCGCGCTGGGACTCGGCCTGGCCATCGACTACAGCCTGTTCATCGTCACCCGCTACCGCGAGGAACTCGCCCGCGGCCGCACCGTCCACGAGGCGATCGCCGAATCCGTGCGCACCTCGGGCCGCACGGTGCTGTTCTCCGCGCTGACGGTCGCCGTGTCCCTGTCGGCGATGCTCGTCTTCCCCATGTACCACCTGCGGTCCTTCGCCTATTCCGGGATCGCCGTGGTGCTCCTCGCGGCGTTCGGCTCCGTCGTGGTGCTGCCCGCGCTGCTGGCCGTACTGGGTCACCGCATCGACTCCCTCAACGTCAGGCGCCTCTTCCGCCGCAACGCCAAGGTGGCCACCGCCCGCACCGACACCGCGGGGTTCTGGCACAAGCTGGCCATGGCGGTGATGCGGCGGCCGCTGCCGTTCGCCCTCGCGGTCGCGGCCGTCCTGGTGGCGCTGGGCCTGCCGTTCATGCGGGCGGAGTTCGGTGACAGCGACGACCGTGTGCTGCCCGCCAGCTCCCCCGCGTACCAGGGCGCGCAGGTTCTGCGCGAGGAGTTCGACAACCGGGAGGGCTCGCCGCTGAACGTGGTCCTGCCCGACATCGACCCGGTCGCGGATTCCTACAAGGTGACCGACTACGCCAAGCAGTTGTCCACCGTGCCCGGCATCACCCGGGTCGACGCCCTGACCGGCTCCTACAGCGAGGGCACCGAGGTCGCTCCGCCGGGGTCGGCCTCCGAGCGGTTCAAGGCCGACGAGGGCACCTGGCTGTCCGTGGTGTCCGACACCGAGCCCTACTCGCCGCGCGGCATGGACCTGGTCGACACCCTGCGCGCACAGCCGGCTCCGGCCGACGTGCTCGTCGGCGGGCAGGCCGCGCTGCTGGTGGACTCCAAGGCCACCATCGGCGACAAGCTTCCCTGGACGCTGGGGATCATCGCGCTGTCGACGATCATTCTGCTGTTCCTGTTCACCGGCAGCCTCCTCATCCCCGTCAAGGCCATCCTGCTGAACCTGCTCAGCCTGACGGCCACCTTCGGCGCGATGGTCTACATCTTCCAGGACGGACACCTGCGCTGGCTGGTCGGTGACTTCACGCCGACCGGCATGCTCGACATCGACACGCCGATCCTGATGTTCTGCGTCGCCTTCGGCCTGTCCATGGACTACGAGGTCTTCCTGCTGTCCCGGATCAAGGAGGAGTACCACCGCACCGGCGACAACGTCTCCGCCGTCGCCTGGGGCCTGCAGCGCACCGGACGGCTGGTCACCGCGGCCGCCGCCCTGATCGCCACGGTCCTGCTCTCCTTCGCGACGTCCTCCGTGACCCCGCTCAAGCTCCTCGGCATCGGCCTGGCGCTCGCCGTGATCGTCGACGCCACCCTGGTACGCGGCATCCTCGTCCCGGCGTTCATGCGCCTGGCCGGCCGGGCCAACTGGTGGGCCCCACGGCCGCTCGCCCGGCTGCACAAGAAGATCGGGCTCCACGACTGACACACCGAAAGATCCTGGCGGGGCGCGGGCCGACACGGCTCGCGCCCCGTCGGCGTTCCCCGCCGAGCGACGGCCGTCACACGTACAACGACCATCACAGGAGATCATGCCGAACACATGAGCGGAACCTAGAGGTCCGCTGTACGGACCCTGCATCGTCGGCTCATAGCGTGGGCCGTGCCGTTGAGACGTCCGAATGATCCGCCCGCGTGGCGTCCCAAGTGGCCAGTAACGTGTCGAACTACCAGGTGGGGGGACCCGGGCCATGCGCTTTCTGCAGCGTGAACGTGCCGTCGTCGAGGAATTGCTGCCCGGCTTGGACCAGGAGCTCGCCTCGGTCGACCTGGTCGACCTGGAGGCCGCCGGCGGCCCCGGTGTGAAGCTGTTCCGTGAGGCCGGCGGTCCCCGCCTGCTGGTGCCCGCCGAGCACGGCGGCCACGGTGCGGACCTGCTGACCGCCCTGCGGGTCCAGCGGGCCCTCGGCTCCCGCTCCCCGTCGCTGGCCGTGGCGACCACGATGCACCACTTCTCCGTGGCGTCCATGGTCGAGGCGGCGGCAGCCAACAACGGCATGGAGTGGCTGCTGCTCGCCGCCATCGCGAAGGACAACCTGCTGCTCGCCTCCGGCTTCGCCGAGGGACGCACCGGCCAGGGCATCCTCAACCCGTCCCTGACCGCCCGCACCGATGGCGACAAGGTGTTCCTGAGCGGGTCGAAGAAGCCGTGCAGCCTCGCCCACTCCATGGACCTGCTCACCCTCTCACTGCCCCTGCCCGGCCCGGACGGCGAGGAGCGGCTGGCGTTCGCGCTGGTCCCCGCCGACGCCCCCGGGGTATCGGTCAAGCCGTTCTGGGGCAACCCGATCCTGGCCGGCGCCGAGAGCGACGAGGTCGTCCTGGACGACGTGGAGGTACCGGCCGAACTGCTGGTGCGTACGGACGTCACCTCCGACGGGCAGCTGGACCAGCTGCAGACCGTGGGCTTCGTCTGGTTCGAGGCCCTCATGACCGCCAGCTACCTCGGGGCCGTCTCCGCCCTGGTCGAGCGCGTCCTCGGCAACCCCCGCGGGAACGCGGCCGTCACCGCCGAGGCGGTGACCCTCGTCGAGTCCGTCTCCCTCACGCTGGAAGGGCTCGCCGCCGAGGTGACCCAGCAGGGCGTCACCCAGGACACCCTGGCCCGCTCCCTGGTGTGCCGGTACGCGGCCCAGGACGCGATCAGCCGGGTCCTCGACCTGTGCGTCGAGGCGCTGGGCGGCATGTCCTTCATCGGCTCCGGCGACGTCGCCTACCTCAACTCCGCGTGTCGCGCGCTGTCCTTCCACCCGCCGTCGCGTGCCCGCATGGCAACCCCCCTGACCGAGTTCTTCACCGGCACCTCCCCCCTCCGTATCCCCTGAGGGTGCCCCTCCCGCGGGGCCTCGGCCCCGCTCCCCCCTGGCTTCGACTCCTGTACGTCCGCTGAACCGTCCGTGAGGTGCTCGATCGTGCCCAGCCATCCCACCGTCCTCATCACCGGCGCGTCCGGTGTCGTGGGCAGCGCTCTGCTCCCCCAGCTGCCCGACTGCCACACCATCGCCCTGATCCACCGCAACCCCGTCGCCGGCGCCGACGAGCAGCTGGCCGGCGATCTGACCGCGCCGCGGCTCGGCCTCGACGCGGACGCCTACCGGCGTCTCGTCTCACGGGTCGACGTCATCGTGCACTGCGCGGCCATCACCGGTTTCTCCATGGGCCCCGAGGCCACCCACGCCCTCAACGAGGCCGGCACTCGGCAGATGGTGCAGCTCGCCGCGGATGCGGGTGCGGTGTTCTACCACGTGTCCACGGCGTTCGTGGACCGCACCGACCTGACCCGGGCACAGCTCGGCCAGGACCACGGCGAGGCCACCGCGCGGCCCGAGGACTACCTGGACTCCAAGCGCGCCGGCGAGGAAGTCGTCCGGTCCTCGGGAGTCCCGGCGGTGATCGTCCGCCCGTCGGTGGTGATCGGCGACGCCGTCACCGGTGCCATCTCCGCCTTCCAGGGCATGCACGGGATCATCCACGGGCTGCTGCGCGGACTGCTTCCGCTGGTGCCGGTGCCCGCCGCCTCGCCCGTCGACTTCGTACCGCAGGACCTCGTCGCCGCCACCATCGCGGGCCTGATCCGCGAGGGTCGGCGTGACGGCGAGGTCTGGGTCACCGCCGGGGCCAACGCACTGAGCACCGAGCGGCTCCTCCAGGTCGTCGGCGACACCGCGGACGACCTCGGCCTCGCCCCGACGCGGCCGCGCATGGTCGGCCCGGAGATGGTCGACCGGCTCATCCGTCCGGTGTTCATCGCGAACCTGCACCCCAGGGCGCGCCGCCGCTTCGACGACATGCTCGCGATGACGGCCCTGTTCGCCCACGGGCACGTGTTCCCCTCCAGCCTGGGCCAGCTCGCCGGAATCCCGAAGGCCCCCAGCACGACGGACCTGGAGGCCGCGCTGCGGACCTCGGTCGCCTACATGGCCCGCGCCAAGGGCATGGTCCGCGACCTGCCGGAGCCGGCGTTCGCGAGCGAGCGGGTGCCGGCATGAGCGAACTGACCATTCCCGCCCCGGCCGCCCCGGTCCCCGCCGAGGCCTCGACCGCGGAAGTGCTGGCCGTCTACCGCCGCCACCTGAGCAAGGGCCGGGCGCGTCTGGCCTCGCTGACCGGCGCCGCCATGGAGGTCGCCTCCGAGGGCAGCCTGGTGTGGGACGCGGACGGCAAGGAGTACCTGGACTGCGGCGGGTACGGGGTGTTCATCCTCGGCCACCGCCACCCCCGGGTGGTGGACGCCGTGATCGAGCAGATCCGCCGGCATCCGATGGCCACCCGGCTGCTGCTGGAGCCGGTCGCCGCGAAGGCGGCGGCGGCGCTCGCCGCCGTCACGCCGCCCGGCCTGGAGCGGGTCCACTTCGTCAACTCCGGTGCCGAGGCGACCGAGACCGCGATCAAACTCGCCCGCGCGCACGGCAAGCACCGGCTGATCTCCGCGATCGGCGGGTACCACGGCAAGACCACCGGCGCGCTCGCCGTCACGGCCAAGCCGCTGTACCAGGACCCGTTCAGGCCGCTGCTGCCGGCCGAGCACGTCCCGTACGGAGACGCCGACGCCCTGGAGCGGGCGCTCGCCGGCGGGGATCCGGCCTGTGTGATCCTCGAGCCCATGCAGGGCGAGGGCGGCGCCGTCCTTCCGCCGGCCGGCTACCTCACCCGGGTGCAGCAGCTGTGCGCCGAGCACGGGGCGATGTTCGTCCTCGACGAGATCCAGACCGGTCTCGGCCGGCTGGGCACCTGGTGGGGCGCCGACGCCGAGGGGGTGCGCCCGGATGTGCTGCTGGTCGGCAAGAACCTCAGCGGCGGAGTGATCCCGGTCGCCGCCGCGGTCGCCACGCCCCAGGCGTACGCGCCGTTCGACAAGGATCCGTTCCTGCACACCTCCACCTTCGCGGCCTCCCCGGTGGCGATGGCGGCCGCCGCGGCAGCGGTCACCGCGATCGCCGACGAGGGCCTGGTGGAGCGGGCCCGCACCCTGGGCGCGGTCCTGCTGGACCGTCTCCACTCGGCCCTGGCCCCGGTGCTCGGCAGCGCCGTGGTGGACATCCGGGGCCGTGGCCTGCTCCTGGGCATCGAGATGCGCGACGAGGGCGCCGCCGGCGAACTCGTCCTGCACCTCATGGAGTCGGGGCTGCTGGTCAACCACTCCCTCAACGCCCAACGAGTGGTGCGTCTGACCCCGCCCGCAGTGCTCACACCGGCCGAGGTCGACCGGATCACCGACGCCTTCACTTCCGCGGCCGCCGTCCTGGCCCGCACCACCGCTTCCACGAAGGGGACACGCTGATGCCCGAGGTGACTCTCGACGCCCTCATTCCCGACACGACCGCACCGGACGTCTTCGAACTGCTGCGGGACTTCGCCGCCTACCCGAAGTACACCGACGCCGTCCGCGAGGTGAACGTCACCGACACCGGCGGCGACACCATGGACTCGGACTGGTCGGTGAACTTCCGCAACGGCATCCTGTGCTGGACCGAACGCGACCGCGTCGACGCCGCCACCCTGACCATCGAATTCACCCAGACCGAGGGTGACTTCGACCAGTTCGACGGCGCCTGGAGCGTCATCGGCCACGACGACGGCACGGCCACCGTACGGTTCCACGCACGCTTCGACCTCGGCATGCCCAGCCTTGCCGCGATCATCGACCCGATCGCCTGCGAGGCCCTCGTCGAGGCGATCAGCCTCATCCTGCGCGGCCTGCTGGGGGAGCACATCACCCTCACCACCCCCGAGGCCGAGCCGGTCGGCGCCTCGGCGGCAGCGGACGCACCGTGACGGGAGCCCTCACGAGCGCCACCACGTACGCCCAACGAAGCACCACTTCGCCGGCGGTGACGGCCCGTGAGTTCAAGGACGTCCTCGCGCACCTGCCCTCCGGCGTCACCGTGCTGACCACCAGCGGACCCGACGGGACGGGGATGGCGGGCATGACGGCGAGCGCCGTCTGCTCCCTCTCCCTCGATCCGCCGATGATCCTGGCCTGCGCGGCCAACAGCAGCCGCACCCTGACCCGGATCCGTACCACCGGGGTGCTGGTCGTCAACCTGCTGCGCGAGGACCAAGCCCATCTCGCCCGGCGGTTCGCCGACCCGCAGCTCGACCAGGAGGCTCGCTTCGCCGCCACCGCCCACCACCTGGTGGACGGCGGCCTCCCGGTCCTCGACGACGCGCTGGCCTGGCTGGCGTGCACCGTCGAGGCCACCTACCCCGGCGGGGACCACACCATCCTCACGGCCGAAGTCCGCCAGCTCGGCCTGGGCGGCGGACACCCGTTGCTTTGGCACAACCGCACGTTCCGCACCCTCGTCTGACCGCCGCCCCGAGCGGACCGCGACTCTACTGGAGGCTCCCACAGTGCCCAGGGACATCAACAACAAGATCGTTGCCATCACCGGCGGCAGCCGTGGTATCGGCCGCGCCACCGCCGAGCAGTTCATCGCCGCCGGCGCGAAGGTCGCCATCGGCGCCCGCAACCTCGACCTCGCCGCCAAGGTCGCCTCCGACATCGGCGCCCGCGCCTACCAGCTGGACGTCACCAACCCGGTCAGCGTCGAGGCGTTCTTCAACGCGGTCGAGGCCGACCTCGGCCCCATCGACATCTTCGTCAACAACGCGGGCGAGATGATCGTCGGACCCTTCGAGAAGGAGTCCGCCGAGGACACCGCGCACCAGCTCGGCGTCAACCTGCTGGGCACCCTCAACGGGATGAAGACCGCCATCGGCCCGATGCGCCGGCGCGGCCGCGGCCACATCATCAACATGGTGTCGGCCGTGGGCATGATCGGCCTGCCCGGCTGTGCCACGTACTCCGCCGCCAAGCACGGCGTCGTCGGTCTGTCCGAGGGCGTGCGCGCCGAGCTGCGCGGGTCCGGCGTGGACCTGTCGATCATCCTGCCCATCCCCGCGCAGACCGAGCTGACCTCCGGTGTCGGCAAGGGCCGCTTCGTGCCCCTGCTCACGCCCGATGACATCGCGAAGTCGGTTCTGCGCACCGCCCGCCGGCCCGTCTACAACCGGTACGTGCCGGGCTGGACCAACCCGGTCACCCGCTCCCTGTTCCTGCTGCCCCAGCCGTGGCGGGACGCGATGGGCCGCTTCCTCAAGGCGGACCAGCTGCTGCGCACCACCGACTACCAGGCCCGCATCGCGTACGAGGCCCGGGTGAAGGTCCCCACCGCGGAAGGAGCCGGGGCGTGACCTCCGCCACACCCGCTCGCCCCAGCAACTACAAGGGCGCCGTCAAACGCGGCAAGGCGCCGGCCGTCGTCGGCTGGCGCTGGCTGGACCACCTCATCCACGTCCACCCGGTCACGACGATCGCCATGTTCACACCGGTGATGGCCGTCTGTGTCTGGTATTCGGTCGCCCGCGAGCAGACCGGGGGCTGGGCGCTGCTCGGTTGGGCGGCCGCCGGCTACCTGACCTGGACGCTGTCGGAGTACTGGGGCCACCGCATCGTGCTGCACTACGAGCCCGAGAAGGGCTTCGGCGCGCGCCTGCACTACGTACTGCACGGGATCCACCACGACTACCCCACGGATCCCCGGCGCTCCATCCTCAGCCCGCTGCTCAGCATTCCGATGGTCGGCGGCACGATCTACCTGGCTTCCGGGCTGGGGTCGCTGCCGCTGATCTTCGGAGCCGGCTACACCTTCGGCTACCTCACGTACGACCTGTTCCACCTGTACCTGCACCTCGCCACCCCGAAGAACCGGCTCATGCGACACCTGCGGTCGCTGCACATGCGCCATCACTTCCGCGACGACACCAAGGGCTTCGGCATCTCCGCCCCGTACTGGGACGAGCTGTTCGGAACCTCCATCGCGCGCCAGTCCCGGTCCGGCGAACCAGTCGCCTGACCGACCCCGCCGGTCCAGCGGTCCGGCTCCTGACCGGTGCGGGCACCCCCGCGGCGTACGGCTAAACCCTCAAGTCGTCGATGCCCCCCGCGCGGGTGCCCGCGCCTCGTCGCGCAACAGCTCACCCGGCATGTCCGCCCACCGCAAGGACCGGATGCCGGAGCCGAACGCCACCCGCGAGGAACCCATGAACTCCGAAACGCTTCTGGCTCGCATCTACACCCTCGACACCGACGCCGACGCCGCCGACCCGGGCATGTCGGATTCCCGACCCGCGCCGGCCGGCCAGTCGCACTCCGCCGAAGCCGACTGGGACGAAGCGGAGGAGTTCGTACGCCTCCACCACAGCGAGTACCCCGACCAGGCCGTGCCGCTGGCCGCCCGGCTGGAGCAGGTTCGCACGGAGATCGAGCAGACCGGCACCTACACCCACACCGACGACGAGCTCACTTTCGGAGCCCGGGTGGCCTGGCGCAACTCGAGCCGCTGCATCGGCCGCCTGTACTGGAAGAGCCTGCGCGTACTGGACCGCCGACGGGCCACCACGCCCGAGCAGATCCACCACGAGCTGTGCGAGCACCTGCGTCAGGCCACCAACGACGGACGCATCCGCCCGACGATCTCCATCTTCGCCCCGGAGACCCCCGAGAGCCGGGCGCCCCGGGTGTGGAACGACCAGCTCATCCGCTACGCCGGCTACCGGCAAGAGGGCGGCGACATCGTCGGCGACCCCACCTACACCGACTTCACCGAGGCCGTCCAGCGCCTGGGCTGGCAGGCCCCCGGCGGCGCCTGGGACGTGCTGCCCTGGGTGATCGACACCGACGGGGACAAGCCGCAGCTCTTCGACGTCCCCCAGGACCTCGTTCTCGAAGTGCACCTCACCCACCCCGACCGTCCGGACTTCGCCGACCTGGGTCTGCGCTGGCACGCCGTCCCGGCGATCTCCAACATGCGGCTGCGGATCGGCGGCATCAACTACCCGCTGGCCCCGTTCAACGGCTGGTACATGGGTACCGAGATCGGCGCCCGCAACCTCGTCGACACCGACCGGTACAACCTGCTGCCGGTCATCGCCGCCCACCTCGGGCTCGACACCAGCAGCGACACCACCCTGTGGCGCGATCGCGCCCTGGTCGAGCTCAACGTCGCCGTGCTGCACTCCTTCACCCAAGCCGGCGTCAAGATCAGTGACCACCACACCGAGTCCCGGCACTTCATGACGCACCTGGACAAGGAGGAGAAGCAGGGTCGCACCGTGCCCGCGGACTGGAGCTGGATCGTGCCTCCGGTCTCCGGCGGCATCACCCCGGTCTTCCACCGCTACTACGACGAGGCCGACCAGCGCCCCAACTTCTACCTGGACGACGACGCCAAGGACCG
Source organism: Streptomyces sp. NPDC030995 (assembly GCF_055571215.1). Classification (NCBI taxonomy): domain Bacteria; kingdom Bacillati; phylum Actinomycetota; class Actinomycetes; order Kitasatosporales; family Streptomycetaceae; genus Streptomyces; species Streptomyces sp. NPDC030995. The sequence goes on along the minus strand of NZ_JBVIFS010000005.1, from coordinate 124,142 downwards.
CGGCAAGGGCGGATGCCCCTTCGGCCACGGCTGACCGGCGCCGTGGACGAGTCCGCCGGCCGGGCCGCCGGCTTCCGCCTGCCGGCGAACCCCAGGATCCTGGCAGAGCTCGGCCCTCTCGTGGACACCGCGGACGTGCGGCACCGCGGTGCCCTGTGGCGCCTCACCGAACCCGGCCGGGAGCTGGACGCCAACATCGTCCACCTCCCGGCCGGCGCGGGCGTGGACAACCACGTCGAGGACGCCGTCGACGTCCTGCTGGTCGTCGTCGCGGGGCAGGGCTCTCTCGGTTCAGGACCGGACGCGACCGGCAGCGTCCTCACGCCGGGCGTGATCGTATGGCTCCCGCGTTCCACTCAGCGGTCCTTGCGGGCCGGTGACGACGGCCTGACCTATCTGACCGTCCACACACGCCGGCCGGCACTGGGCATCGGCAGGCCACGGGCCGGACAGCACATGTCCGGCTCGACGCCTGCCGGTGGCTAGTGCTGTGGCCGGCTTTCACGCGGTCCTCGCCGTGGCGGAATCCTCCCAGCGAACGCCGCGCAGGAGCTCCGAGGGCGCCAGGCCGAACATCTCGTGCACGACCCGGGTGAGGTGTGAGCTGTCACTGAAGCCCGCGCCGTACGCCGCCCGGGTCAAGGTCGCCCCGGAACGGACGAGTTCGATGGCGCGGCGCAGCCGCGCCCATCGCAGATAGGTCGGGAAGGACATGCCGACCTCCTGCGCGAAGAGGTGACCGAGCCGGCTGGGAGAGATCCCCGCGGCAGCCGCCACGTCCTCCAGACGGATCGGCCCGCCGAGGAGCGACTGCGTGCGGGCGATCGCCGCCCGCACGGCAGGATGCGTACCACCGGCCGCCGCATTTCCGCTGGCCACCACCAGCAACAGGTCCCGCAGCCGAGGCGCGGCGCCCTCCTCCCCCGGCCGCCCCGGCGGCCCCGCCCTCACCCAGTCGGCTATCCCGTCCCCCGCGGCGCCGGGTGACTGCACGCGGCGGCCGAGGAGGGAGTCCGCGTCGCAGTACACCAGGGTTCCCCAGGCGTCGAGAGCACGTACGGCGTGCACCGCCCGAGCGGGAATCACCGCGCCCCGCACCGAACGGCCATGACCGTGGCCGTCGATCACCTCGACCGTGCCGGACGTGACGATCACGATCTGCACGGCGGCGTGAGCATGTGCATGGGTCGTGCCGATCCTTCCCCGGAACGTGAGCCGTCCGGGCTCCAGGGTCACCTTGCCGTTCCACATCTGCGTCATCGGCGGCACCTGACCTCACATGAGGCAACCTCATCGACACATGAGATATCCCCCGGTGCGTGGCCTTCGAACAGCAATTACAGGACGGCGTCTCCTGCCGTGATGCGGCCTTCGACGAGTGGATCGTCGGTGTCCGTGTCACGGGTGAAGGTGTGCTGCCCCTCCGCCATCCCGAAGACCTGTTGCAGCCGGCATCCGAGGACCGGCCTGATGCGCTCCACGACCGAGACGGGCAGCCGGGCCCCGCCGATCTGCACGAGCTTCAGGCTCGACAGGTCGGCCGTGTTCCACTCGGCGGCCTCCAGCCACGCCTCGGCCAGGGCCGGCACCAACGCCGTGAAGGTGACGCCTTCGCGCTCGATGGTCTCGAAGCACTCGTCGGCGACGGGCGCGTCCATCAGGACCACGGTGCCCCCGGAGCTCAGGGTTCCCACGACGCCGGGACACCCCCAGGTGAAGTTGAACTCCGTCGGGAGCACGGCCAGGTGGACGTCCTCCTCGTCCAGTTCGAGCAGTTCGGCGGCCGCCCGGATCTGGTACGCGTAGTCGTCGTGGGTCCTGGGGATCAGCTTCGGCAGCGCCGTCGTACCACCGGACAGCAGGAAGAACGCGACATCGGACGGATCGGGCGCGGCCGGCGGCAGCGGCTCTGCGTCGACGTCGTCCAGCGCGACGAGCAGCCCTTCGGGGGCGACGGCCGCGGCCCGGGCCGCCGCGTCGAGGACGAAGACCTTCCGCAGGGTGGCGTACTCGCCCACGAGATCGAGGGCCAGCCGTGTGTGGTCGAAGCCCTGGTACGTGCCCGGCACCACGCAGGCCGCGGCCCCGGAGAGCGCGCACAGGAGACGGAGCTCGTCGAGCCGGTGCGAGACGAGCGAGAACACCGGCTCGGCCCCCATGCGGAACAGGGCGAAGCAGACGATGACGAACTCGGGTACGTTCGGCAGCTGTACGACGACCCGGTCGCCCGCGGCGATGCCCTGCGCGAGGAAGCCCGCGGCCGTCCGTGCCACCCGCCGGTCGAGTTCGGCGTAGGTCAGGCGGAGTCGGCCGTGCACGAGCGCGGTGCGGTCGCCGTGTGCCTCCGCGGCGTCGGTCAGCAGGTCCGCCAGGCTGTCGCCCTGCCAGTGACCCACCGCCCGGTAGTGCTCCGCCCGTTCCTCGGACCACGGCGTACATCCGTCAAGCACGGTCGTCCTCCAGGCCGAGGGCGCGTCCCACCGTGGGACCGTACGGGAACAGGGGCTCTCCGCCGCGGTGCAGCTCCTCCATCGACGGGGGCGACACCGAGCCCGCGGACGGCAGCGCGCCGAATTCCCCGGGCCGGTAACCGGAGCGGGCCGGCACGGTCCGGGCGGCGCGATCGGTTCGCCCCTCGCTCATGGCACTCCCCCGTAGGCATTCGATTCGGCGAGACGTCCACACGGCCGCTCGCTCAGGCCCATATCTTGCTGACGGTTGCTATACCGAGGCCGAAGGAAGCCATATCCCGGCTACATCCCGCAGGTCAGTGGGGACCCTCAGCGAACCGCGCTGATGAGCCACAGGCGTCCCCCGCCCCCTCCGGACGGTCCGAACAGAGCCGGAAGCTCCCGTCCGCCGCGGTCGGCGAGTTCCGCGGGGTCGGTCAGACCGAAGGTCCAGCCGTGCGGGGCGAGCCACTCTTCCGGAGCCTCCAGGGTGGAACGCCAGGACGCGCCGACCGCGCGCATGACCTCCGTCATCGCGGTGAGTTCCACCGCGTCCCGCAGGGCGCTGTCGACGTGGTCCGCCACCAGTCGGCTGCCCGGCGCGGACATCGCCGTGATCCCGCTCAGCAGCCGGTCGTTCTCGGTGCGGCTCAGGTAGGGCAGCAGCTCCTCGGCGGCCCACGCCGTGGGCCGCCACGGATTGAAGCCCGCGGCCCGCAGCGCGCCGGGCCAGTCGCCCCGGAGGTCCGCGGCCACCTCCACCCGCGCACAGCGGGGCTCCTGGCCGGCCCTGGCCACGATGCCCTGCTTGAACCGCAGGACGTCGCCCCGGTCCAGTTCGTACACCTCGGTGCCCTGCGCCCAGTCGAGTCGGAAGGCCCGGGAGTCCAAGCCCGCGCCCAGCAGGACCACTTGGCGGCACTGCGCCGACGCGGCGCGCAGTTCGTCGTCGAAGAACCGGGTGCGCAGGGCGATGAGGTCCCGCATCGACGCGCTCTCCCCTGCGGGCTGCCGCCCCGGTCGGCCGGGCGTACGCGGCGGCCCGCCGACGGCCTCGGCCGCCACCCGGGCGACCGGGTCCTCGAAGAGCCGGTCGGAGCGGTGGCTCTCCGCCGCCCGCGCCCTGGCCGTACACAGAGCCGTGAGGAGGCCGACACCCGTCGGAAGGCCCGGCACCGGAACCTGACGGCCACTCTCCGGGTGCGTGTGGTCCACGACCATGTCCCTTCGCGCCTCATCGGCCATGTCGGCGGGCTTCCGTCACTTCCCCCGCCCCGTGGGGACCGCGGCGTACCGGACTCAGACGGCGGGCAGGCCGAACGGGCCATGGGCGGCGCCGGGCAGCCCGCACCCGTGCACGCCGTAGCCGGCGCAGCGAGCGGCCCTGCCTCAGACCCTGGTGAGGGTCTGAGGCAGGGCCGATGAGGACCGGCGCCGGGTGACCGTGCGACCGTCGGCCGCACCACTGAGCCTGCGGAGCTCCGTCAGGGTACGGGCGAGCGAGCGGGCCGTGGCGTCGTGACCGTCGGCGTCCGCCTGACGGAACGCCGCGACGAGCCCGTTCTTCTCCGTCTCGAACCAGAACAGGGCGGTTCTGGCGCCCACTTGGCGCTTGTCGGCCAGGGCCACGACGGCAGCGCGGGCCCGCTGGAGCCAAGCGTTGAGCGCCCGGTCGACCGCCGCGCGGCGTTCGGCGGCGCTGCTCTCGGCCTCCGCGCGTTCGTGGGCGAACAGGCGGATCACGGGGGGCATCCGATAGCGGAGCCGGCCGGTGCGATCCGTCTCGCCGACTTCCAGCAGCCGGGCGTCGACCAGGGTTTCGAGCAGGTCCTCGGCCCGTGACTCGTCGGTCTCCAGCACGGCGGCCGCCAGCCAGGACGGTATCTCGCCGGTGTTCAGCAGCGACAGCCGGCACAGGGCGGTCCTGGCCCCGGCCGCCAGGCGCAGGTAACTGGGGCGCAGCGAGGACCGGACGTCTATGTCGGCGAGACGCAGTTCGTCCAGCGGGCGCCGGTCGCCGTCGGCCAGCCTGCGCTCCATCTCGGCCAGCGTCCAATGGGGTTTGGCTGCCAGCCGTCCGGCCACCACCCGGACGGCGAGCGGCAGTCGCCCGCACCGGTCGATCAGCGAGTCGGCCGTGTCGTGCTCCGCCACGACGCGACCGGGGCCGGCCACCCGGCGCAGCAGGGTGAGCGCCTCGCCCTGGTCGAAGACGTCCAGCTCCAGCGAGCGCGCGCCTTCCAGGGCGGTGAAGCGTGACCGGGTCGTCACGATCACCCGGCTGCAGGCGGCTCCCGGGAGCAGCGGTCGCACCTGCTGCTCGTGCTGGGCGTTGTCCAGGACGACCAGGACCCGGCGTTCGGCGAGCACGCTGCGGTAGAGCTGGGTGCGCGCTTCCACCGTCTCGGGCATCGGGCTTCCGGGCTCGCACAGCGCCTGGAGGAACCATTCGAGTACGTCGTGGGGGTCGCGCGGACCGTCCTGTGACCCGCCCAGGTCCGCGTAGAGCTGGCCGTCGGGGAAGGCATCGAGGCAGAGTCGGCCGGCCTGGACGGCGAGGGCGCTCTTGCCCACTCCCGCCGTACCGGTCACCACGACCGGTGCCGCTCCGACCTGGTCGCCGCACAGCAGGTCGGACAGCTCGCGCAGCTGGGTCTGGCGGCCCGTGAAGTCGGCGACGCAGGGGGGCAGCATCGCCGGCCGCACCTGGCGTCGGGACTGGACCCGGATCTGCTGGGGAGGCGCGGCGGGGGCGGTGAGCCCCGGGTCCGCGGACAGGATGGACTGGAAGACCTCGGTGAGCGCCGAGCTGGGCTCGATGCCCAGTTCCTCGGCGAGGATCTGCCGTCCGCGCTGGTACTCGGCCAAGGCGTCGGCCTGCCGCCCGACCCGGTAGAGCGTGGTCATCAGCTGGGCGCGCAGCCGCTCGCGGACCGGATAGGCCTCCACCAGGTCGACGAGCTCGGAAACGAGCGCGTCCTGGCGGCCGAGCGCGAGGTCGGCGGAGATCCGTCCCTCTAACGCGGCCATGCGCGCTTCCTCCAGCCGGGGGAGCTCGAGCCGGGCCAGGTGCTCGGTCACACCGCCGAGAGCGGGACCGCGCCACAGCGCGAGCGCCGCGGCCAGGTGTTCGGCGGCCACGGCGTGACGGCGTGTCTTCAGCGCGTCGTAGCCGAGGCCGGCCAGCCGGTCGAACTCGGCGTGGTCGAGAGTCGCGTCGGTCAGCACGAGCCGATAGCCCGGCCGGTGGCGCCGGATCACCGCGGCGGGATAGAGCAGCTTGCGCAGCCGCGAAACGTACGTGTAGAGCTGCTGGTTGACCGTGGCCGGAGGTGTCGGCCCCCAGGTGACCTCGCGTAAGTGCGCGTCGGAAACGACGCGGTTGCCCGCCAGGAGCAGCGCGGCGAGCACTGTCTTGGGCTTCTCCGCCACCAGCGTGAGATCCCGTCCTGCCTGACGTATTCCGACCGGTCCGAGAACGCGGAATTCCACTGCTACCCCCCTTGTGTGTGCTGCACGCTCCGGATCAGCCCAGACCGGGGAGGAGCAACGGCTCCCGGCTCCCGGTGGACGCGGGCCGCCCGCCCTCGTCCTTCACCACGCTTCGACCCGAAGTTGGGAACGCCCCAGTTCCCTGCCTGCCGTGCCCTCCAACCGGTCCGTTTCAGGCACGACCGGTTGGTTTGAGAATTCAGCTTCGACGAGCCGATCGAATGTCCGCACACACCGGGGAAACCAAGAACGGCCGGCGAATCGGAAGAACATACGGAACGCAGAAATCCACGGAAGCATCTCGACGATACCAGCCGGATATCACACAGCAACAGATCATTTCCACATTGAACCCCATGCATTTCACATATACGGAATGGAGCAATCAATTGAAGGATCGGCCCCGGGCCGGGGGAACGACGCGCGAACGCGACCCCTGTCAGTGATCGAAGGCTTCGACAGCCTTGATCATCAGAGGTCGCGTTCGACATGCAGGGTGCCCCAGCTCGTCTTGCCTGGAAGGATGACCTCGCAGACGGGTCAGGTCAGTCGGCGGCCCGCTCGCCGGTGTGGCACGGCGGGTCCGTCCCGGTCGGGGACCAGGTCAGCCGTTGCCCTACTGCGCCGCCTTCGGCGCGGGGGTGCGGGGCAGGACGCTGATGGCGATGAGCACGGCGCCGACCACCATCACGCCGCCGATCGTCATGCCCAGCGCGTACCCGTCGTTGAGGGCCTCGAGCGTGCCGACATCACCGGTCTTCTCATTGGCGGCGGTGCCGAGGGCGGCCAGTCCGATGGCGGCGCCGATCTGACGTGAGCTGTTGACCAGGCCGCCGGCGGTGCCCGCCTCGTGGGCCTCGACACCCGCGGTGGCGAGGTTGAGCATGGGCGCGAGGCAGAGGCCGAATCCGATGCTGGCGATGATCGACGGGCCCAGGACGTCGACGGTGAAGGAGCCGTCGGCGCTGATCAGGCCGAACCAGGCGAACCCGATCCCGGTGAGCAGCCCGCCGGCGAGCAGGATGAACCGGGGAGCGATCTTGTAGCCGAGCTTGATGGCGATGACCGACCCGACGATCACACCGAGCGCGAACGGCAGGAACTGGACGCCCGTCTTGGCCGGACCCGTCCCCAGCACGCGCTGGAGGTAGAGGGACACGAAGTAGAAGGCCGACGCCATGGCGCCGCCGAGCAGGAGGTTGAAGACGTTCGCGCCGACGACCGAGCGGTTGCTGAACAGTCCGAGTCGGATCAGGGGGTCGCGGGCGGTGGTCTTCTCGACGAAGATGAACGCGGCCAGCAGTACGACCGAGACCCCCAGCGCCGTCAGGGTCTCCGACGAGGTCCACGGGTGCTGGTCGGTGCGGACGACGCCGAACACGAGCAGGGTCATTCCGGCAGTGGCGAGGACCGCGCCCAGCACGTCCGGGCGGCCGCGGCTCGCGATGGGCCCGTCGGCGACGACACCGCGCCAGGTCAGGAACAGTGCGATGGCGGCCATGGGAACGTTGACGAACATCACCCATTCCCAGCCCGCGTACTCGGTGAGCACGCCACCGATCAGGACGCCCAAGGCGCCACCGGCGGCGTTCATCGCGCTCCACACGCCGAACGCCTTCACGCGCGCCTTGCCGGAGGGGAAGGTCGCGGTCAGCAGCGCCAGTGCGGCCGGAGCGAGGAGTGCGGCCCCGACGCCCTGTACGGCGCGGGCAGCCACCAGATGACCGGGTTCCGTCGCGAAGCCGCCGATGAGGGAGGCGAGACCGAATACGGGGAGCCCGAGCATCATGAGCCGCTTGTGGCCGTACCGGTCGGCGATCTTGCCGCCCAGGAGGAGCAGTCCGCCGAAGGTGAGGGCGTAAGCGTGGATCACCCAGGTCAGGCCCACCTCACTGAAGCCGAGACTGGAGCCGATCTCCGGGAGTCCGACGTTCACGACCGACAGGTCCAGGGAGACCATGAACTGCACGACGGCCACCGCGGCAAGGGTGAGCCCGGCCTGAGCACCACCGTCGGTTTCTGATGCCTCGTTAGTTAATTCCGTGTTTGTCACAGCAACTCAGTCCCTCTGCGATCTCAAGGTGTCAGTCGAGTTTCCGAACTCGTTCTAAAATTAACACCAGGACCGGCTCGCTGTCGAGCGCAGGGGTCGAAGGCGCCGGGTTGGGCTAGTGCATGATGGGACGATGTCTCCCAATGCAGCACCGCACGGCCGTGTCGGCCGACCCCCCGTGACCTCCCGTGCGCAGATCCTGAGCGCGGCCCGCCGGCTCATCGATCGGGACGGCTGGGACAAGCTGACCATCCGTCGGCTGGCTGCCGAGATCGGCATCGGGGCGACGACCCTGTACCACCACGTGCGGGACAAAGAGGACTTGCTGCTCCTGCTGATCCACGAGCACGCGGACCAGATCCCGCACCCGGATCTGCCCGCCGATCCGCGGGACCGCATCATCGGGGCCGCCACCGCGATCCACGATTCCCTCGCGGCGTGGCCGTGGGCCGCCGAGGTGCTCACCACCGACGGTTTCATCATGCGACTCGGCGACTCGGCCCTGTGGCTGGTCGAGGTCATCCTGGCCGGGGCCATCGACTGCGGATGCACGCCCGCACAGTCCGTCTATGTCTTCCGCAGCATCTGGTACTACACCGTCGGCGAGATCCTCGTCCGCGCGCACTCCGCCCGCGCGAGGGCGAACGACGAGGTACCGCTCTCCCGCGAATTCAGCAGCCACCTCGCGGCCCAACTGCCGCGCCTGGCCGCCCTCAACGACCAATGGGCGGAGCTGGCCTGGCAGAACACCTACCCCCAGGCGCTCCAGGCCTTCGTCGACGGACTGCTCGCACAGGCCGCGCCGGCGACCCCGCAGCGCCAGGATCGCTGATCAGCGCGATCGCTGATCAGGGCGCACAGGACCGAGCCGGTACGGGAGTTGCGGCATCCAGGGGCAGGCCGTGAACACGAAAACGCGCTCGCGGAGAACCCTGGAGGTTCATCCACGAGCGCGTCGTCGCCGCAAGCGTCGGATCAGGCGGGCAGCCATCCCTCGACGAACATCTGCCGGGCCTTCGCCCGCTGAAGCTTCCCGCTGGTCGTCTTGGGAATGCTCCGCTTCGGAACCAGGTGGATCGCGACGGCCCGCACCCCGGTCCGAGACGTGACGGCGGCCGTGATGGACCGGCGCAGCGCCTCGTGCTGCTCGGCGTCCAGCTCCGTCTCGACGATCAGGTGGAGTTCCTCCGAGTCGCTCCGCTCGTCCCGGTATCCCACCGCGACCACAGCGCCGAGGCGAACACCGGCCACGGTCTCCGCGGCCTGCTCGAAGTCCGACGGGATGTAGTTGGCACCCCTGATGATGATCAGGTCCTTGGCCCGGCTGGTGATCCGCAGGTGGCCGTCCCGCAGGTAGCCGACGTCACCGGTCTTCCACCAGTCCGGAGCGTCGATCGCTTCCGCGGTCGCCTCCGGCAGGTTGAAGTATCCGGTCGTGCGCGAGGGGCTGCGGAACTGGACGTGCCCGATCCCGTTCTCGCCCAGGGGGTGACCGTCGCCGTCCACGATGCGGATCTCCGTGTCGTCCAGCGGCTCGCCGCAGTCCACGATCTGCACCGCGTCCGGGCTCTGCGGGTCGACGTCGACCGCCCGCCCCTCGGTGGCGGCGGCCTGCCGGTCGATGGAGTCGTACGCGAAGGGCACGTCCGGCCGCGTGTAGGTGAGGGCCAGGGTGGCCTCCGCCATGCCGTAGCCGGCCGTGAACGCGTTGGGGGACAGCCCCCAGCGGGCGAAGCGCTCGGTGAAGCGCCGCGCGGTGACGGGCTGGATGGGTTCCGCTCCACAGATCGCCACGCGCCAGCTCGACAGGTCCACGCCTTCGAGTTCCTCGTCGCGCACGCGGGAGGTGACGTAGCCGTAGGCGAAGTTCGGCCCGGACCCGAACGCGCCGCGGTACTTGCTGATGAGCTGCAGCCACTCGGCCGGGGCGCGCAAGAACCGGGTGGTCGGCATGAGCACCGTGTTCCCGCCGCCGTAGATCGGGGTCAGGAGCCCGGTGATCAGACCCATGTCGTGGTAGAGCGGCGCCCAGCTGACCGTCGTGTCCCCACGCACCGCGGCGAGGGCCCTGTTGATCTGTTCGCAGTTGGCGACCAGGCTGGCGTGCGAGATCATGACGCCCTTGGGCGTGCCCGTCGAACCGGACGTGCACTGGATCAACGCCAGCTCGTCACCCTCCGGCAGGCGAATGGGCGCCATCGGCGCGTCACTCGACGTGGCGCGCGCGTACAGCGCGGCGCCGTCGAGCAGCTGGGTGTCGCCGACGTGGGGAAGGTTCGCGATCACCGCTGCCGTGGTGATGATCGCGGTGGGCCGCAGGTATCCCACGAGCTCCTTCAGCTGGCCCTCGAACCCCGCCGCACCCCCGAAGGTGATGGGCAGCGAGATCGCCGTCGGCATGGCTCCGAGCAGTTGGGCCCCGAAGAAGGAGGTAATGAACTCCACGCCGGTCGGCAGGCAGAACAACACCCGGTCGCCCTGGCGGACACCGTGCTCCGCGAGGGCTGCCGCACTCCGCGCGGCGGCCTCGAGGAGAACGTCGTAGCGCAGCGTTTCCTCTCTGCCCGGCTCAGGTATCAGGGTCACCCCCGATGCGTCGGAGCCTCGTTCTGCCTCTGCCACCAGTGCGTGCAGGATGCTCGGGAAACGCGGTCGAAGTGTGGTCATCCGATGTTCTCCTCGAGAGCGGTGCTGAGCGGGTCGACGGTCCACGGTTGTACCGAGACGTCGTCTGCGACGATGCGGGCGGGCAGCAGCCCGTGCCGAGCGGCCAGGTCCCTGGCGGCCAGCACGCCGGCCGAAGAAAGACCGCCGTAGGACGGGCTCGGCGTCTCCGGCTCGAGGCCGAGCAGGATGGTTTCGGCCAGGCAGGAGTACAGGATTCCCGGCGGCAGCGTGATGCCCGGGAAGTCGGGAGTCTGCCCGCCCGGAAGCTGGATGCGACCGCCGGACACCAGCTCCACGTTCGACAGGCCCTGCACCGCGGGGTGTACGTCGCCGGGGACGGCGAGATCGCAGACGAGGACCTTGCGGTCGCCGGCGAGGTGATGCGGCAGGATCACCGGGTCGGCCGAGTTGGTGGCGCTGACCACGATCGGGCAGTCCCGCAGAGCGTCGAGGTCCTCCGCCACGGAAACGTCCACCAGGTGGGAGAGCCGGTCGCCGACCGTCGCGAGTCGCCGCCCCGAGCCGGGCCTGCCGACCAGCACCAGCGAATCGCAGTACGGGGCGATGAGTTCGGCCATCACCGCGCCGATGTTGCCGAGTCCGCCGACGATGCCGACACGGCGCTCGCCGGGCCCGGACCGGGCCAGCTGCTGCAAGAGCAGATCGTAGGCGCAGGCGGCGGTCAGCGAATTGCCCGAGGTCACCCTGAGGTCGCTCTCCACCACATCGCGCCCGGCGTTGGTGACGATCGAGGTGTGGCCGCCGAGACCGATGACTTCGGCGCCGAGCGACACACCCAGTTCCACCGCGTCGAGCACGGCCCGGCGCAGCCACGACCTCTGGCCCGCCCGCAGCGCGGCATTGGCCTGGGCAGCGGTGAACGGGGCGGCCACCATGATGACCTCGACCTCGCCCTGGGTCGCGGACTTGATGTGGTGCCGAGCGACCTCGTACGGGTCGAACTCGCCCCACATCCGGTCGAGCGCGGCCTCGCACTGCTCCGCCGACCAGTCCGCCAACTCCGGCGCCATGGTCGAGAGTTTGCTCGGGACGTCCATGTTCGCGAGGAACGCGACGCGCTGGATGCCGCCGTTGGCCGGGCGGTGGAGCACCGGGCGGTCGCGGCGCGGCAGCGGGACGTGCTGCCGCGGCTGCCAGGCGCCGGCCGCCGGCACCGTCAGGTGCTCGAGCAGGGTCGCGTACTCGCGTTGCGACAGCAGCCGCGCGACCTCGTCGAACGCGACGGCGATGCGGTCCACATCGGCGGGCTCCAGGAGCGCCGACGGCTGGACGCGGACGGTCGTGCCCGCGGACAGGGTGGGGATGACCCGGATCCGGTGCTCGTGCAGCATCCGGCCGGCGATCAGGAAGCCGAGCGACTCGTCGTCGATCACTGCGCGCAGCATGGCCGAATCGGGCTGGGGCACGGCGAATTCGACGCCCAGGAGCAGCCCCCGTCCCCGCACCTCGACGATGGCGTCGGGCCAGCGCGCCGCCACCTCGGCCAGCCGGTCGCGCAGCAGCGCGCCCGTCTCGACGATGCGGCCCTGGTACTCGAAGGAGAGGTCCAGCGCGGCCGTGGCGATCCGCGACGAGAAGTCGTCGTCGGCGAAGGTGGACGTGTGGTGGCGTCCGAAGTCCGCGACGTACCGGTTCTCGGAGACGAGCAGCGCCGAGATCTTGGCGAGACCGCCGCCGAGGGACTTCGAGAACAGGTAGTAGTCGGCGACCACACCGGAGTTCTCGGACGCCAGGAAGGTGCCCGTGCGCCCCATGCCGCACTGGATCTCGTCGAACACCAGCGCCGCTTCGTGCCGATCGGCCAGCTCGCGCAGGGCGGCGAGGGTCTCGGCCGGAACCTCGTGCACTCCGGATTCGCCCTGGATGGGCTCGACGAAGCAGGCGGCGACCGGCGACAGGTGGCGGACGGCGGAGTGCGGCACTCCGGCGGCGTCGACACGGATCGTGTGGACCGGGACGCGCTCGGAATCGAGCGCGGTCACCACGGCCTCGGGCGTCCAGTCGTGCAGGCGTCGGTGCTGCGGTCCCGGTACGTGCAGGTCCTCGGGAGCGTTGCCACCGTGCGTCAGCGTGCCGGCGGCGGCCGACTTGCCGTGGAAGGCGTTCCGCAAGGAGACGAAGACCGGATCCACCTGCCGCAGGCCGGCGATCTGGTCGAGGGCCTCGGTCAGCACCGCCGCGCAGGGGCGCCCTTCCGCGGGCCCGCTCGCGCACGGGACGTCCGCGAGACCGTCGCGCCGCACGCGCCGCAGGGAAACCTCGATTTCCTCGTGCAACGCGCCGAGCCGCCGCCGGTGCTCGACCGTCGCGTGCTTCACCGCGCCTTCCACCGCGTCGGCGCCGGTGCTGCCGAGGGTGACCACGTAGCTCGAACCGGTCGTGGCGCCGACGATCTCCGACAGCCGCTGCGCCAGCTCGGCCGCGCCCGGGCGGATGCTGGCCTGGGCGTTGAACGGGGTCTGCTCGTCGAAGCACCGCCGCGCAACCGCGAGCAGCTGCGGGTTGTTGTGCCCGAACAGCGACGAACCCGCCCCGCCGACCAGGTCGAGTACCTCGTCGGCGGTCTCGGAGCGGTCCGCTCCGTCCAGCGGCTCCCGGGTCAGGCGGTCACCCTGGCCGGTCCGGTAGGTCACATCAAGATTGAGTGCGCGGAAGAGCCTGGCGAGCTCCGGCCGGGCGTATCGCGCGAAACCAGAATCGGCGTTCATGCGTCACTGTCTCCTTGCCCGACCCGCACCGTCAGCGACGCGGAGACCTCGTCCACGACGTCGCGCAGTGTCTGCATCGCAGCTGCCTGTTCATCCGAAATGTGCACATCGAACTTGGATTCCATTTCGACGATCAAGGTGATAGACCGGATGGAATCGAGGCCGTAATCCACAAGCGGGACGTCGGGGTCGAGTTCAGGTACCTGCAGCTCGCGACGGAACAACTCGTCGACGACCTCAAGAATGTCGCGGTTCATATTTCTTTCCCCATTCGAACACTATCCCTTCGGCCGATACGGGCTCAGAAGGACAAGGCGGATCGCAGAGTTCAACGCCGTATCGCCACGGCGAACGAAAGGTCTTCCCCCGAGCGAACCCACACCGGTACCGGTTCGCCGCGGTACGAGGCGATCAACGTGCCACCGGACTGTCTGAGTTCGATCCGCCAGAACAGGAACTCGCCCAGTGTGCCGATGCCGTTCAGAGCCTTGAAGGCTGCTTCCTTGGCGACGAACAGCTCGCGTGCGGTGTACTCCCCGGCCGGCGGGAGCAGCGTGTGCCGCTCCCGCTCACGAAGGACGAATGCGGCCATGCGAGGAGTGACGGCCGCACTCTCGATGTCGACGCCGACCGCCTCCGCATCGGGGACCACCACGGCGACCGCCAGGTGATCGGTGTGGGAGATCGAACCGGCGAAGCCCCGCGGGAAGCGCGGCCGCCCGTCGGGTTCACGGGGCACGATCCGATCAGCCGATCCGGCGGAGGCCAGCGCCGTGGCGGCGGCGCAACGACCCGCCACGGACTGCTGAGCCGGTCCGTGCGGCCACGGCACCGGGTGGAATTCGATCCACGTATCCGGCGCGAGGCCCGCGGGTAAATCCGGCTCACCAGCCACCACGTGTCCTTGTGTCCCTCAGCTGGCCAAAGCCAGGACGTGACCCGTCAGCGAGTCGATCGAGCGGAGCACCTCCGGCTGTACTTCGTCGTCCCACTCGAACCCGAACTCGTCCTCCATCGCCACCAGCAGACTGACCAGTGCGGTGGAGGGCAGCCCGGCCTCGCGCAACGACACGGAGTCCAGGGAACCGCCGACGAAGCGGTCACCGCCAATGCCGACCAGCAGTCCACGGATGCGCTGTCGGACTTCGGCTTCCTTGTCAGACACGCGATTCCACTTCTTCGACGAGCTTGGCGATGGTCACCTGGAAGCCCTCGGGGTCATCGAGGAACGGCACGTGGCCGGCGTTCGGCACGATCTCGCAGCGACCGTCCTGGAACAGCGCGGCCACACCGCGGGCGCGCTGCGGGCTCAGCAGGATGTCGTCGTCACCGACGTAGATCACCGTCGGCTGGGTGACCTGGGCCAGCAGCTCGGAGCTGGCGTCACCGGTGACCGCGCGCTTCAGGCCGTTGGCGAGGTCCTCCGCGGTGGACATCGCCAGGAAGCTCTCCCGGAAGCCGAGGAAGCCGGGGGTACCGCCCTCTTCGTTCATCTCGCCGCTGACCACCTCGGCGTAGATCTGGTTGTACAGACCCGTCATGCCGTGGTCCTGCAGCGTCTGCAGCCACGACTTGTTCAGGCCCCGGTGGCGCCGCATGTTCTTGAGGCCGAAGACCGGGCCGGCCAGCACCATGCCCTTGATCCGGTCCGGGTGCGCGATGGCCAGGTCGCGGGCGAGCTGGGTGGAGGCGGAGGTGGCGACCAGGTAGGTCGACTCGATCCCCAGTCCGTCGAGGAGACCGATCACGTCCTCCGCGTGCTCCTCCCAGGTCGGCTCCTCGTCGTGGTGCGAGGACTTGCCGTGGTTGGCCATGTCGTAGCTGATGACACGGTGGCCCTCAACCAGTCCCTCGACGTGCGCCCGCCAGAACGGGGCGGTGATGAAGAAGTTGTTGAGCAGCGTGATGGCGGGGCCCTCACCGCTGGACTCGTAGTAGAGCTCGACGCCCTCCCGGGTACGGATCCGCTCGGTGCCCTCCTGGTAGGACAGGTCGTAGGGGCCCTGGATTTCGCTTTCCGACATGGCTTTCGTCCTTTCTAATTGCTGGCGAGTTCGGCGCCCGGAAGGACACTCGCGAATCCGGCGACCACGTCGGCCGCCGAGATCTCCTGGGAAACGGCGCTGCAGGACTGGCCGCAGTACAGGGCCATCTCCTCGATACGGCCGGTGGTCGCGGTGGTCGGCACCGCCGAGCTGAACCGCGGGACCAGGTACGGCTTCCCCTCGACCACCGTCTTGCCGATGAACTTCTTGGGCTGGTCGGGGTCGGCGGTGACGGCCGTGGCCAGCACGCGGTGTCGCCGGCCCGTCCAGCCGATCTCGTAGACATCGGTGATCACGGTGTCGGTCTCGTCGGCGGCGGTCACCGCCGACTTGAACTGGCTGTGGGCCCGCGATTCGTGTGCGACGACGAATGCGGTGCCGAGCAGTACGCCATCGGCTCCGGCGGCGATGGCCCGCTCGGCCTCGGCCGGCGAGCCGATTCCGCCCGAGGCGACGATGCAGGCCTCCGGCAGCCGGTCGCGCAGCGCGGCGACCAGGTCGTCCCGCTGCGAGTGACCGAGGAGGTGACCGCCGGCCTCGATGCCCTGGGCCACCACGACGGCGCCCCGCTCGGCGGCGTGCACCCCGTCCTCGACGGTCCCGACCTGGACGACCAGGTGCCGGCCCGCCGCGACGACGCGCTCGAAGACCGCGTCGTCGGGCATGCCGAACAGGGACACGTACACGTTCTGCGGCGTCTCGGCGAGCACCTGCGCCACCTGGCGGTCGAGCTCCTCCGGCCCGACCACCTCCGGGATCAGGTTCACGCCGACGGGGCGGTCGGTGCCGGTGGTCAGCCGGTCGAGGATGGCGGACAGCGCCTCGTCGACCAGCTTGTAGCCGCCCACGCAGCCTGCCGCGCCGGCGTTGGACACCGCGCAGGCGAGTTCCGCGCCCGCGACGCCGCCCATGCCAGACTGCAGCAGGCCCACTTCGAGGCCGAGCACCTCTGCCAGCGTGGAACGCATCAGCGCAGGCTTTCGAGCGCCGACACCGCCGCTTCGGCGCTGCCGAACCGCTCGGTCAGGGTGTGCACCCAGCGCTCCAGGCCGAAGGCGAGGCAGCTGGTGTGCGCCGTGTCTCCGCCTGCCTGGATCTCGCACCGCTCACCGAAGAAGTTCCGGTGGTAGTTGACGGAGCCGATCGCCAGGCCGTTGACGGTGAACTCCTCCTTCACCGGGAACAGCTTCTGCATCTTCGCCTTGCCGCCGTTCTTGTCGAAGAACGGGTCGGTGGCGACCTCCAGCTTGAGGTCCAGCCCGAGCTCGGCGCACAGGCCCGTCACGGCTTCCTTGGCGCGCACCAGGTGGTTCTTCGCCCCGTCCTCCGGTCCGACGAAGACGATCTCCCGCATGGAGAAGCCGAGCAGCCGCTGAAGACCCTGGTAGTGGTCCTCGTTGCGGAAGCAGGTGCCGACCGTGGTCCGCAGGGTGCCCTCTGCGGGCAGCGTGGACCCGGCCAGGTCGAGGTAGATCGAGTAGCACGCCGCGGAGGGCAGCGCGAACGCGGTCGGCTCCATCACCTCGGTGGGCATCCGGTCGACCGGCCGGGGCGTCTCGGCCAGATGGGCGCCGAGGCGCTGCGGGTCGAGCCGGGTCGCGGCAAGGCCCAGGTGCGGGAAGTTGTCGTAGTAGTCGAAGGTGTCGAGATCCTTGCAGCGCATCAGGAAAGGGAACCGGAACTCCGGTGCGTCCCAGGACTCGGCCCAGCGCAGGACCAGCGCGTCGAAAGCCCGCAGCAGCCGCAGCTGGCTGCCGTTGAGAACTCCCAGGCCGTTGTCGGTTGCTGTGGTCATCGCGCCGCTTCCTTCTTGAAGAATCGTGCTTCGAGCGCATCGAGGGTGCGGAAGTCGTCCAGATCCAGGTCTTCCGGATCGATCGACTCGCCGGTCAACTCCTCCAGGAGGAAGATGAACTCGACGAAGGCCAGCGAGTTGATGGCCCGGCTGTCGATCAGGTCCAGCTCGCGGGTCAGCTGGTCGAGCTTGGGGTTGCGGCCCAGGATGAAGTCCTGGACCGCCTGCATCGGGTCGGTCATCGCTTGATCGTTTCCCTGCCTACGCCTGACTTGGAAAGGAACTTCCGGGTCCGCTTCAGCACCTGCTCGTGGGCCTCGTTCCGGGCGGGGTGCTCCAGCGCACGCCGCCGCAGCGCGAGCGCGTCCGGGATGCCCGCGTCGCGGTAGGCGGCCGGGTTGTAGAGGGTGCCGATGCTGTACTGGAGGTAGTTCTCCAGGTATTCGGCGACCACCGGCGCCTCGGCCGGGTCGCGCTTGACCACCTGGCCGAGCAGATTGGTGAAGATCATCCGGCCGAAGGCGACGTGCCGGCTCTCGTCCTGGTGGTGCACCCGGTTGATCTCACGGGCGATGTGCGGGAGCGTCTGGTCGGTCGCCATGAGCGCGTTGTAGTAGTCGACGATCTCCTCGAAGATGAGGATGCGCGCGAACACGATCAGCTCGCGGGCGACCGGCGACAGGTGCTCGACCGAATCGGCCTTCAGCGTCGGCTGCGCCGGGTACAGCTTGCCGCCGTAGCGCAGGCAGAACTGCGCGAAGAACCACATGTGCTCGTTTTCCTCACCGATGAAGTGGTGCAGGAACTCCGAGACGTCCGCGTAGGTCCGGTCGTGAATGCGCATCACGACCTCGCTCATCAGCTCACGGATACCGTGGATGTTGAGGCTGAAGAAGTTGATCGCCTCGTACCGGGTCAGCGCGATCTGCTGCTCACGCGTCAGCTCGTCCCACATCGGCGTGCCGGCCAGCGTGGTCAGGTTCTCGCTCATCCACGGCATGTCAGGCTCGATGGCGTCGGGCCAGTCAAACATCGTGTACGGGTTGTAATAGCCGGATTCGGCCATGTTCTCCAACCGGTCCAGCTCAAGCACGACCGGTTCGATTTCACGTACCGCCATTTATATTCGTCCTTCCAAACACAGTGGTGCGAGAATTCAACTTCAGCGAGCCGATCGAATATCTGCGTGCACATGGGCCGGCAGTCGTGAACCACATTCGTGATAGCCGAAAGAAGCATTACCGGAAGCGGTGGACGGGATCACCTTGTTGTAGATCGACCCGAGGCACAGCTCCTGGAAATCCCCGGTGTTCGGCGACAGTCGCGCGGCCAGCTGCGCCTTGGCGATGTCGATGGTCTTGAAGACGCCGTCCTCGTCCTCGACCTCCACGCACGCGTGCGGCAGATCGAGGGCGCCGCCGAGCACTCCGCAGAACCAGCCCCGCTTCGCCTCGGCCCGGTAGCCCGCCGCACGGAACCGCTCGGCCAGCAGCAGGCTCGCGGCGATGCAGCTCGTCGCGCCCAGCTCGTGTACCAGCTTGTAGTCGGCCTGCATGGCGACCGGGATCATCTGCCAGCGATAGCCGGCGTCGAGGTACTCGCGGGTCAGGCTCCGCAGCTCGGAGGAGACCAGAGGAGTCCGCGCGCCCGTCGTGGTGATCGTGGCCGCGTACTCGGCCGACCCGGAGCTCGGCTCCGGCATCGCCCCGCCGACGACGCTTCCGCCGAACCGGACCACATCGGGCGCTTCGAAATGCCAGGGCGCGACCCCTTCGCACTCGACGCAGTCCAGGCGGACGCGGAAGTCCCATGCCTTCGGGCGCAGCAGATCCTCGACCGAACGGCCGGCGAAGCGGAAGAGCAGGCGGAACGTGAGTTCCGGCTGCGTGTTCGACTTCTGCGAATACATCCCGAGGTTGTACAGATCGTTCGCGTCGAAATGGCGCACACCCGACCGGTCCTCGAACGGCAGACCCGCGTCGACGAGCGTGTTGATATCGACAGGGTCACAGCGCAGCATTTCCTGCGCCACGGATTCCGACTGGGTCTTGCTGGAATATTCGGCGGGGATGAATTCGATAGAATTCGCCACCTTTTCCCAGGGCGTATCCGAGGCTACAGTTTCGTGTGGCACAGCCTATCCCTCCAGGCAATAGGACCGCGCCGAAGACCCGGTGCCTATCATTGCGACCATTCCCGCCAGCTCTTCTGCTGAATCTGCGGAACGAACTCGACGGTACCAGCCACGGATCGGGCCGCAACAGATTAACTTCACATACGTCCCCATGCGTTTTACATATACGCATTGGAGAAATAAATGCGGGCCGGACTCGACTGCTACCCATCACCGAGCTGTTTCAGTGCTCCTGCTCGGCCCCCGACGGAAAAGTGCCTCCGACCGCGGCGGGAACAAAGACCTCGGAGCTCCTCGTTCTCGCTGGTCAGAGGCACTTCGTCGAATGCGGCCCCGCCCGGGGCGGGCGGATCCGGCCCGTCACACTTCCTTTCAGGCGGTGGCGGCACCCGCGCTCACGGAGGTCAGATCGCCGTTCTCGTAGCGCCGCTTGCACTCCCGGCGCTGCACCTTGCCGCTGGAGGTCTTCGGCAGCGATCCGCGCCGTACGACCAGGACGTCGTCCGGGGTGATCCGGTGCCGGTCCCGAATGGTGTCGTACACGCGTCGGTGTACGGTGTCGGCGCCCACGGAGTTGAGGAGCCGGCCGTCGGCCTCGACGACCACCACGAGCCGCTCGCGCTCACCGTCCTCACAGGAGAAGGCGGCAGCGCTGTTCGGGTGCAGCCCCGGAACGGCGCGTTCGGCGGACAGCTCGAAGTCCTGCGGGTAGTGGTTGCGGCCCTTGCGGATGATGACGTCCTTCAGGCGTCCGGTGACGTACAGCTCGTCCTCGTACAGGAAGCCGAGGTCGCCGGTGCGCAGGTGGGTGCCGCCGGGTGCGTCCTCGCCCGCGATGCGTGCCCGGAACGTCTCCTCGGTCGCCTCGGGGCGCCCCAGGTAACCGGCCGCCACGCAGGGGCCGTTGATCCAGATCTCGCCGACCCGTCCCTCGGGAAGGGCCCGCAGGGTGGCGGGGTCCACGATCCGTACCCGGGTGCGGCCCGCCGTTTTGCCGGTGCTGACCAGGGGTACGGCTCCTTCGGCGCCCTCGCCGACGGGCTGCACGGTGCCCTCGCGCAGGACCTCGGCGGACACCCACAGGGCGGTGGGCTCCAGGTCCGGGGCGTGGCCGGTGGTCTTGAGGGTGTTCTCGGCCAGACCGAACCCGGGGCACATGGCGCGCGGGTTGAAGCCGTACGGCGCGAACGCGTCGATGAACGACCGGACGGTGGACCAGCGGACGGGCTCGGCGCCGTTGGCGGCGACCCGCCAGCGGGACAGGTCCCCCACGGCGCCGGCCTTGCCTTCCGCGGCGGCCCGCGCGCACAGCTCGTAGGCGAAGCTGGGCCCGGCGGAATGCGTTCCGCCGAACCGGGCGATGGCTTCCAGCCAGCGGGTGGGGCGGCGGATGAAGGCTTCCGGGGCCATCAGGTACGAGGGGATGCCCGCGCACAGGGGCATGACGACACCGAACAGCATGCCCATGTCGTGGAAGTGCGGCAGCCAGCTCACCACGGTGCCGTCCGGCTCGCACGGGCACACCTCGTCGGTCTCGGCCACGTTCGCCAGGAAGTTGGCGTGGGTGACCACGACCCCCTTGGGGTCCCCCGTGGAACCGGAGGTGTACTGCAGGAGGGCGGTGTCCTCGGGGCTCGGGGACGGCGGCTCGGCCGCGTCCGCGTCGTACACGAGGGTGTCCGTGGCCAGCAGGGTGAGCCCGGCCAGGGCGGCCATGTCGCCGAAGTTCTCCTGGACGTCGCGGGCGACGTCGGCGGTGGTGAGGACGGTCGAGGTGCCGGCGTCGTCGGCTATCCGGCGCAGCCGCTCGACCTCGTCGCGGCGCCGGGGCACCTGCACGGGGGCACTGGCCACGCGGCCGTACATGCACCCGAGGAGGGTCCGTACGAACTCCAGGCCCGCGGGGTACATCAGTACGGCGCTGCGGCCGGCGAGCCCCGCGGCCGCGAACGCGGCGGCGCGCGGCCCGGCCTGGTCGTGGAGTTCGCGGTAGGTGAGCGCTTCTTGCGGTTCCTCGCCGTCCCGCAGGAAGACGTAGGCGGTTTCGTCGGGTTGTTTCTCGTTGCGTAACCGCAGGGCGTCGGGGAGGGTGCGCACGTCTGCGGTCGAATGGCTTCCGGTGGTGCTCACGGTCAGATCTCCTTGTTGGCCGGTCGTCGTGCACGGAGCCGGGTGGTGGGGGGCGGGCCTGGGCGGCGTGCTGCTCGTCCGGGACCGGACGATGGGCAGCCGGGCGCCACTCGCCTTTCATTGCGGATCAGCACGTCGGTGCACGTCCCGTTCAGGTGCACCGTCTGCCCGTCGGGGCTGGGGATGTCGAAGGAGTGGTCCAGGGCTGGAGGCCGGGAATTCCGGACGGTCACGGTGGGGCGCCTCGGCTCCACCCGGGCCGGCTCTTGGCGCACCGCGCCTGGGCCCTGCCCGGCCGAACTTCGCGGGGGCAGGGACCTAGTTCGGCACCGGTACCGACGTCAACGTCCGGTCCAGCACCGCCAGCACTTCGCGTGTCGCCTCGGCGGCCGCGGGGACGACGTCGGCCAGGAGGAGATAGCCGTGGACCAGGCCCGGCGCCGGAACGTGCTGCACGGCAACGCCGCTGGCGGCCATGCGCGCCGCCAGTTCGACGCCCTCGTCGTGCAGCCCGTCGAATTCGGCCGTGCCGATCACCGTCGGCGGCAGCCCCTGGTGGTCGGCGTTGATCAGGTCGATCGCCGGGTCGGTGGCGTGCTCCGGATTCGTCACGTACTGCTCGTAGTACCAGCGCAGATCGTCGAGGTCCGCCAGGTATCCCGATGCGTACCTGTGCAGGGATTCCGAGGTCATGCTCGGATCGGCCGGCGGATACACCAGCAGCTGTGCGGCGAACTCGACACCGCCGTGGTCACGGTGGTGCAACGCGATCCCCAAGGCCAGCCCCGCTCCGGCACTGTCACCGGCGATCACGTGGTCGCGGCCGGGGAACTGGCCGGCCGCCCATTCCGAGGCGGCGATGCCGTCCTGGAGCGGGCCGGGATAGGGGTGTTCCGGGGCGCGGCGGTAGTCGACGGAGACGACGACCGCTCCGAGGGCGGCGGCCATGCGACGGCACACCCCGTCGTGGGTGTCGACGTCGCCGACCACCCAGCCCCCGCCGTGCAAGAAGGTCACGAGGCGGCCCCGGTCGGTGACCGGCAGATACGTCCGCACACGGAAGCGGCCGCCTCGGCCGTCGATCAGCTGGTCCGCCACCGCGGCAACCGGTTCCGGCTCGGCACCACCGCGCTTGCTGGCCGCACTGTCGGCGTACCGACGGCGTACCTGCTCCACGGTGAGGGTGCGCGCCGGCGCAGGCCGGTCGGCGGTCTGCCATTGGATCAAGGCGCGGATGAAACGGTCCATGGGCACGAGACTCTCCTCGGGTCACACCAGCGAAGGATTCAGCAGTTCGAACCCGCGAAGCCGGTGGTACGGGAAACACGGGCCGCGTGGTCCAGGTCAACGCATCGACGCGGAACCTGTGTTGGCGATTTCGCCCACCATGCGGCGCGACCGGAGCCGGTCGCCGGTGACTGCCCGCACCGGTACCGGCTCCGTCGCCGAACAGCATGGTGGACCCCCGACGGGACCCGCGCGGATTCCGGTGCGGCGCGAACGGCGCCGTCGCCGGCTGCTGTGGATCCGGTGTCGGGGTTACTCAGATGTGGCCTGGCCGGGTTCGGCCCGGCGACGTTCGCGCATGCCTGTTTCCGCACGATCCAGGCATCGTCGACATCAGCCGGGCCGCCCACCTCGGCATGGGCGTCACACGGACCGGAACACAGGTTCCGGCGCCGATGTCATGCCGTGACGTCGGCGGGCAGGGCGAAGTCCGTGGTGACTTCGGTCCAGTCCGGAACCGACTCGATCTCGACCACCGCTGCGGTCAGCGAGTAACCGCCACCGGTACCGACGAGGAGCAGGAGGTCGCCCGGGTTGACTTCCTTCGTCTCCACCAGACGGGCCACGGCCGCGCTCAGGTCGCCGGCGCCCAGGTGCCCGGTGTAGCGGCCCCAGTTCCACAGCGTGCGTTCGGCCGGGATGCCCAGCGGGTTGAAGAACTGGACCTGCATCATCATGCTGCCCATGTTGGGCAGGAGGACCTTGGCGAAGTCGTCGAGCTTGTGTCCGGTCTTGTCGAGCACCGTACGGACGACGCTCAGCAGCGCGTCCTCGGCGCGCTTCAGCACCGACTCGACTCCGACCTCTTCCAGATAGGACTTCTTGGGCGTGCGCAGGTTCTCGTCGACGACCACCCCGTACGCATTGGTGAACGGGCCGGTGCCGCGGTGCAGCGGTTCCAGGGTGGCGTCGGTGAGAGACGCGACGGCGTGGATACGGGCGAAGCCACCGGTCGTGGAGAGCACCAGCGCCGTGGAGCCGTCGCCGAAGACGATGCCGTACGAACCCCGCCACCGGTCGAATCCGGGCGCACAGAACCGGTCCGCGGTGGTGATCAGGGCGCTCGTCCCCCGGCCCACTTCGAGCTGGGCCATCGCCAGGTCGATCGCCGCCATACCGCCGTTCGACATCCCCTCCACGTTCACCGCGAAGGCGTCGGTGATCCCCAGCTCGCGCTGGATGTAGGGAGCCGAATTCCAGTGGTGATCGCGGCCCTGGTGATAAATCGATGCGTGCAATATCAGATCGACCTGGTCTCCGACCACGTCTGCGGCTCGCTCGAGAGCCTTGCGTCCGGCTATCACGCCCATGTCCGGAACCGAGAGCTCATCCGTGGAGACCGGCAGGCAAGGGATGTCGTTGACGGCCATTTCGTCGGTGGTGTACTTGCCGGCGGCCACCGCATCCTTTGCCGATTCCGCGGGCGGAATCCAGGCCGCAGCCGACGCAATGTAGACAGGGGTGCTCATTGTCTAACTTCCTCCGAGTGTGAATGCCCGTCGAGTATCGCGTCGGTGGCGACCTGATCCGTGTGCCATCCGGCGCGATCACGCTCGGCGATCCGGGCCATCAGATCGCGAACGTTTCATCGGAATAAAGCCCACGCTACAGCGTCGCCCCTGATCATTCGCATATGTGTTCCTCATGACTTGCGATTAATACTGCACAGCCTTGAGAAACCCCCTGGCCGGGCAACACCCCGGCTGACTTCACGGGGCGGCACCAGGTGATTCCGGTCGCTAATTGAAGCTTACCGGCGAGTAGTGATCTTTTAAACACCCAGAGCCATGCACCGGGCGTGTATATGTCACGAGACGGGATGAGGAACTCATGTATGGACAGGCATTACTGGCCTATGAGCGAGGAGTGTCGGGGAATCTCGGTCGGCTCTTATTCCCTCGTTGCCGGTGCCATGGAGATGTTCCAGAATTCGGCGTAGCGGCCGCCGTGTTGGAGGAGTTCGTCGTGGGTGCCTTCTTCGACGATGTGGCCGTTGTCGAGGAAGACGACGCGGTCGGCGCGTTGGACGGTGCGCATGCGGTGGGCGACCATGACGACGGTGCGGCCGGCCATGAGGCGTTCGATGCTTTCGTGGACGGCGGCTTCGTTGACGGGGTCGAGTGCGGAGGTGACTTCGTCGAGGCGGGCCGCGGTGGCGGCGGCGCGGATTTCGGTGTCGGTGGCGTCGGGGCGGCCGAGGCGGATGTTTTCCTCGATGGTGCCGTCGAAGAGGTAGACGTCCTGGAAGACGATGGCGATCTGCCAGGACCGTGCGGTTGCCTTCGAGTGTGGCCAGGGCGCGGCGTACTGCCTGTTCGGTCTGGGGGTCTGCGAAGGCGGTGGCCTCGTCGAGGACCAGGATGGGGGTGTCGGCGAGCAGGGCGCGGGCGATCGCGATGCGTTGTGCTTCGCCGCCTGAGAGGCCCGCGTCCTCGCCGATCACCGACTCGTAGCCGCGCGGCAGTTCAAGGATCCGGTCGTGGATGTTGGCCAGTTTCGCGGCGCGCACCACGTCGTCGAGGTTCGCGTGGGGGACCGCGAGGGCGATGTTGTCGGCGACCGTCGCGCGCAGGAGACGCACGTCCTGGAAGACGAAGGAGACCATGCGGTAGAGCTGGCTGGAC
Organism: Streptomyces sp. NPDC030995; assembly: GCF_055571215.1. Taxonomy (NCBI): domain Bacteria; kingdom Bacillati; phylum Actinomycetota; class Actinomycetes; order Kitasatosporales; family Streptomycetaceae; genus Streptomyces; species Streptomyces sp. NPDC030995. Next base: position 98,736 of record NZ_JBVIFS010000005.1, on the reverse strand, counting down.
TTGCCGCTTCCGGAGGGGCCGACGGCCGCGGTAACGGTGCCCGGCTCGAGGACCAGGTCGATGCCGCGCACGACCTCGCGGTCCTCCTCGTAGCCGAAGCGCACATCACGCAGCTCCACCCGGTGCCCCTGCGGCGCGACGGGCGTCGCCGGCTCCGGCAGGGACTGCACGTCCAACACCTCGCGGATCCGTCCGACCGCCCGCTGCGCGGCCTGGATGTCGTCGAAACCATGGCCCAGGGCCGCCACGGCCACGAAATCATCCGTGGACTTCAGGAACTTCCGGTGCGCCCGCCCCGACTGGCCGATCGCCTTGACCACCGCGATGCCCTGCACGAACTCGATCACCGAGGAAGAGATCCGGCCCATGGCCGTATCGAACTCCTCCTGCTCCCGCGTCCGCGTCCGCGTCGGCGTCATCATGAACGGAACCTGCGCCATCGCCGCGACCACCGGCACCAACGCGATCAGCGTCAACCGCCAGTCAACAGTGAACAGATACACCAGCGAAGCCAGCGGAACCACGAACGCCGAAACGATCTCACCAGGCGTGTGAGCGATGAACGGATGGACCGCGCTGACGTCCTCCCCCACCACCTTCGCCAGCTCACCCGTCCGACGCTTGGAGAACCAGCCGATCGGCACCCGGCCCAACCGGTCCGCCAACTGCCGGCGGAACGCCAACTGGACCTTGCCGTCCATCACATGGCCGATCCCCGACGACGCCGCCGTGAACACCAGACGGACGAACATCCCGACCGCACCCACGGTCACGACAGCCCACACATGATCACGATCAACCGGACCCGGCTTCAGCAGACTACGCCCCAGCTCCACCACCGCCAGCAACGGCGCCAGACCCGCCAAAGCACCGATGACCTGCAGAATCACCACAGCCGCGAAACTCCGGACGAAGGGGCGCAGCAGCTGTCCCGTGTTCCGGGCAGGGCCGATCGTGCTCATCACGCATCCCTCCGTTTTGAAACGCGTGCGAATATTACCCTACCTCGGACCAGGGCTGACGCGTTCTCAGGTTTCCGGGACACGCGCGTCGACTTGCGTCCGCTACAGGTATGCTGACGCAACGTCACCATTGACATACGGAGGGGTGCCAGTGGCGAGAGTTCGCTCAAAGAAGTTGTGTCGGCCTTTGGCTGACGCGCAGGTGGTGACAGGGCGTCGCCCGAGCGACGGCGAGCATGTCGGCGACCTTCCCGAGCGTCGCGCCGAGGGCTCCCCCGCTGCTTGCCGAGGACCCGTGGGAGCCGCTCTGACCACGGCATCCGTCGGCGAAATGCACTCCCTCGACTGCCATCAGATGTGGCGCGCGGCCGGATTCCGGCATGCTGCTCGCGGGCGTTGACGCGCCGCGAGGGGGAGGGGTGACAACCAGCCGGGCCACCGCTAATGTCTGCTACGAGTACATCTTACGGGTGACAAGACGGGGGAAACGTGCTCAGTCAATCATTGACTGGTGGTTTACTCGGGGGATTTGATACGGCTGCGCCGACGCACGGACGCCGGCGACCACGGCGGTACTCGATAGCGCCATCGCTGCCATGACGACCCTGTAGGCGTCTCGCATAGGAGTTGATCCAGCGAAGGCCCCTGGCTAATCTGACCTGCGGCCGTCCGGGTTCCGATGGTCGACGACCGACGGTGCCAGCTCCTCATGGAGGTGCGGGTCGCGGCATTTCAACCTGACGTCCAGCACGTCATTTTGCCGTTTCAATCGTTCCCGCGCCGCCTTCATGGCATCGAGGCGCGGCGACGCGTGCTCATTTTCGCGTTTGCGGGCCCGTATGTTGTGGTCTGCTCATGCGGCACACCTCTTTCTGCTGAATACGTGCTACGGGCAAATCCTTGACGCGATTACCCCTGCCCAGAGGAGAGATATGTGATGGAAACGGCAGCCGGACTCTTCGCCTCCGATATTTTTACCACGCATGCGCTGTACAGGGAACCCGACAGTTCGTCTATATCCCTGAATATAGAAATTGCGGCTCCGCTACATGTGACACATTCGGACTTACCGGGACGCAAGCCGCAACTCTTGGGACCGGCACGCGCCCGACCGCACGTGTCAGGCACCACTCCGCCGCAACCTCCTCCCCCGGCCCACCGGTTTGTGGGCCGACACCAGCAACTGGCTGAGCTGAAAGCACTGTTGAACGACGAGAGCTCGCGCGAGCGAACCGGGACTCCACCCGCAGGTTGCTCTCGCTCCAGGCCGCCGACCAGCTGCTGAGTCGCCGAGGCGTCAATGACCAACCGCTCCGGCAGCCGCAGTCCTCGGGGCCACCGTCTTCGCTGCCGCCAGAAGCAACCAAACCGGTACACCGGTACGTCATGGGAAGTGGATGCCATGGGACAGCTGGATCAGAAGGTAGCCCTCGCGGCCGGCGGCTCGATCAGGACCCGTCTGGCGACAGCCCGGCGGTTCGACGCCGAGGGCGCCGCCGCGCACCTGACCGCACGACCACGTGACCGACGCCGGATCCGGTGAGCTCGCCCCGATCCCGGATCAACCCCATGGCTGCACATCGGAGTGACAACCCCTCAGACCCGGGTGATCACCAGCCCGATCGGCCCTGATCCGCTTTTGTGCCGGATGTGGCACGGAATGGAGACCGACTTCAGGATTCAGAAAACGAACGGTATTATCGAATGAGCATTACAGATTACAGCCCAATAGGGCGGTCGAGGAACTACCTTGGGGGATCGAGTGGGAATCGATGTATTGGTGTCCGACGACCTGCACTTGTCCCGTTTCGGGCTCACTGCATTACTTGAGCGACACGAGGAGATCCGCGTCGTCGGATCAGCGGACAGCAACCTTGACGCGCTGGAGTTCGCCGAGCGGCACAAGCCGGACGTGGTGATCATCAGTTTCGAGGGCGGGGACATTGACGCGATCGCAATTGCCGAGAAGATTGCGAGCCTTCCGGGGTGCCGGAGCATGTTGCTCGCCACGGCGTTCACCCGATCCGTCGTCCGCCAGGCCTTCGCCGCCGGGATCGGCGGCATCGTGGAGCGAAGCATGCCTCCGCGCCAGTTCTTCGAGGCCATCCACCGGGTGCATCAGGGTGAGCGGGTCTTCGACGCGGAGCTGACCGTCGCCGCGCTGGTCAACGAGGACTGCCCCTTGACCCTGCGGGAGTTCTCCGTGCTCGAGCATGTCTCCCGAGGTGACACGGTCACCGAGATCGCGGCGCGCTTACACCTCTCTCAGGGGACCGTGCGCAACTACCTCTCGTCCATGGTTGCCAAGCTGGGGGCGCGCAACCGAATAGACGCGTTACGGATTGCCCGGGATTCGAACTGGGTCTGAGTGCCGCGTTTTCCGAATAGGGCTGTGCCATCGACTGTCGAGGTGACCTTCTCCTCGTCAGGTCGACCGTGCACGGCCCTATTTTTGGTACACGGGCGCGAGCGCCCCACCGGCACAGACCCGGCATCGGACGCAGAACTAAGATTAACCACCAGAACGCCGATAGCGCAATGACCCACCGAAGTCGATCCCGTTCCAGCGGAATGAGATCTTAATAATCGAATGCGCGATTTTCACTTCTATCGGTCGACTGCTGGATGACTTCACCGTGACCGTGTTAGCCTCACACTTTTACGCATGGGTCGTCCGGCTGTGATCAGCACACATAAAATGCCTCTGACCAGTAACAACGAGGACGACCGAGCCCGATTCCCGCCGTGGTCGGAGGCGCTTTCTACGTCCTGCGGGCCGAAGTCGGCTAACAGTCCGATGAGTCGGCCTCGAGGTTCCGCTTCCCGGCAGCGCGGGGACGCCACACCCTGATCCACTCCGACCCGGCCGAGCCCGGAACCGTGGACGCTGATGCCCCTCCCCCGTCAATGTCCGTGCGCGCGCCGGACTTTGTGCGGACGAGGCCTTCGGGCCACACGACACACCCTGCATGAGGATCCTGATCCGCTCCGCGTGAGAAGACAGCGGCAGGACAGTTGATCTCCTCAAGAGAGCTTCTCCCGGCCCGACTTGAAGGCCGCCGTGAAATCGGCCGGCTGGCCGCCGAAACACGGCTCCATCGCCTGAAGCATTTCGGCACATCACGGCGCGAGGCGGTTCTCCGGCGTCCGGCCCCGGACCGGGGGCCGGCGAGCGCCGGGCCGCAGGGCTCCCGGGCCCGGCCGGCACGGCCGCCGGGCGCCCCGTACCCCGGTGCGGACGCGAGCCACCCGTATGACCCTCGCCACTTGAGAGCAATTCCAAGCCAACTGGCGAATGTCCGCACGCTCCTTGCGTCGCGCCGCCCGCTCGACCCTCGGCCCGGTCGGCGCCTACGGCCGCCTCACGGCCGGCAAAGGGCGTCTGGATAGGCATCGACGAAGAGGCATCCAGTCGGCCGCCCCCAAGTCTCGAAAGCCATAGATTGCCTCAATCGGACACCGTGCCATCCCGGCACAACCTCTGTTGCGAGATGCTCCCGCTCTTCATTCACTTCCAGTGAAGTCGGCCGAATCAGGCCAATGCACACCAAGGAACTCCTTGTTGACGGTCGGTCACGTCCTGACGCCCGGTGATACGATCAACACACTTGCGGAGCGGCGGATGGGCGTACTACGACATCTCCGACCACGGCGGCCATCCGGCAGTGCCCCCGGTACGCATGGTCCGCCGGTCCACCCGCATTGACGGAATTCAACAACTGGCCGTCAGCGCCTGAAGAGAGTCTTATGACGCAGTACATACAGAACCCAGTGCTCTGGGCCCTCCTCGTCGCCGCCCTCGGCGCATTCGCCGTCATTGCTCGCCAGCGCACGGCGGCACAGGCGTTGCGGCGCGAGGTCGAGGAGATCAAAGCCCATTACGCCGAGCTGGAGCATGGCTTCTCGAAATCCGTCGAGATCGAGAAGGAGCATGCTCAGGACGCGACGAAGTCGGTCCTGAAGTCCGCGATGCGGACGCTCCAGGGCCTTGCCGCCGAGCAGCAGTCGGTCATCTCCGGGCTGCAGAGCAAGTATGGCGAGTCCGTCATTCTCCAGGACCTCCTGGAGATCGACCACACGAACTCTCAGTTCGGACGGCGCGCCCAGTCCATCGCCGTTTTGTGTGACGGCTGGCTCGGGCGACAGCGTGACGCCGCCTCGGTTTATGACGTGGTCCGCAGCGCGCAGGGCCGGATCCGTCACTTCCGGCGAGTGGAAATCCTCTCGCAAGTCGACTTCGGCATCACCAGCCGGGCCGTCGAGCCGGTGGCACTGGCTCTCGCCGAGCTGCTCGACAACGCCACCAGCTATTCCAGCCCGGACACCGTGGTCGAAATCAACATTCGTACCGTCCCCAAGGGCATCTGCATCGTCGTCGACGATGCCGGCGTCGGCATGAACGACGAGGAGCGGGCCAAGGCCGCGAAGCTCCTGACGACGGAGCGGGTCTCCGGCGTCTCAGGGCTCGGCAGCCCCCCGCAGTTCGGCTTCGCGGTGATCGGCGTGCTCAGCGAACGCTTCGGCTTCGAGGTGTCCGTGGACTCCGACTCTCCGTACGGAGGCGTCCGCGCGGTCCTCCTGCTGCCGCACGAGCTGCTCTCCGGCATGCCGGAGAAGAAGGCCCCGGCGCCGGCCGTCCCCGCCATGTCCGCGGCGGACCCGAGCGGCCCCGAATCCGCGGTGACCACGTCCTCGACCGTGGACGGTCTGCCGAAGCGCAGCCGCAAGCGGCCGATGGCCATCGTGCCGGGCAGCACGTCGGGCATGCCGGCGGCGACTCGCTCCGGTGCGGAAACGGCAGCGATCATGGGGGCCTTCCAGCGAGGCACGCAATCCGGACGGGCCACACGCTCGGACTCGCCGGATCAAACGAGCAGCACACGTGATGCGAGCAGCGAAGGGCATGGGGTCTCGTGAACGACGATCTGTCATGGATGCTTGACAGCGCCTTGGAGATTCCCGGGGCGCTGCACGCGGTCCTGGTCTCCGCCGACGGTCTGCTGATGGCCCGGACGAAGGACTTCGGCAAGGACAACGCCGACACCGTCGCCGCCGCGATGAGCGGCGTACAGTCGCTCAGCCGCTCGCTCGGGTTCTTCATCGAGTCGGGCCAACTGCAGTGGCGCCAGACGCTGGTCGAGTTCGACGGCGGCTGGGTCTTTCTGATCTCCGCCGGGGAGGGTGCCTACCTCGGCGTCTCGGCGACCCCGGACGTCGACATGCAGGACATCACCTTCCGGATGCAGCAGCTCGTCGGCCAGCTCGGCAAGGCCTTGACGACGCCGCCGCGTGAGAACCTCGGCATCCGGTCATGACCGGCTTCGACGGGTGGGAGCCCGGGGCCGCGGATTTAGTGCGTCCGTATGTCATCACCAAGGGACGCGGTCTGCCCGACGAGGCGCAGCTGTCCCTGATCACCTTGGTCACCGCCGCGGGCGATCACCAACAGCGGCCGACCCGGTTGTCTCCCGAGGAGCAGAGCCTGCTGGACCTGTGCGCCGCCGGCTATCTCTCGGTCGCCGAGATCGCGGGGCACATGCGGCTGCCGATGGGTGTGGTGAAGATCCTCCTCTCCGCCCTCACCGAGGGCGGCTACCTCATCACCCGCCCACCCGTGCAGCGCGCCCCGCTCACGGACAGACGCATCCTCGAGGAGGTACTGAATGGACTCCGCACCAAGTTTGGGTGAGCGGGCGTACGTCCGTGGCGGAGCGACCCAGACCGCCGTGAAGATCCTCGTCGTCGGTCACTTCGCCGTCGGCAAGACCACTTTCATCCGTGCGATATCGGAGATCCCTCCGCTGTCCACGGAGGAGACGATGACCCGCGCCGGCGAGTCGTTCGACGACCTCAAGGGAGTCCGGAGCAAGACCACCACCACGGTGGCCATGGACTTCGGCCGTCTCACCATCAGCGAACGCGTGGTGCTGTACCTGTTCGGGACCCCCGGCCAGCAGCGCTTCGTGCAGATGTGGGAGGACATGGCACGCGGCGCGCTCGGAGCGCTGGTGCTGGTGGACCCCGAGCGGCTGGCGGACTCCTTCGCCGTGATCGACCTGATCGAGCAGTACGGCCTCGACTACGCGATCGCCGTCAACCGCTTCGACGGCACGCCCGACCGCGAGGTACGGGCGCTGCGCGAGGCGCTGGACCTGCTCGACGACACCCCGGTCGTCACCTGCGACGCGCGCGACGAGAAGTCGTCCGCCGACGCGCTGATCACACTCGTCCGCTATTTGCTGCACCGCGCTCACTAGGAACAGACATGGACGCTCGACCCACCGCCCCCGTGCCCCCGCCGGGGTGCCCTGCCCACCATTCCGGCGCCCGGGTTCCGCTGCACGGACCGGGGTTCGCGGCCGATCCGCAGGCCTACTACGCCTACCTGCGACACTACGGCCCGACCGCCCCCGTGGAGCTCGCTCCGGGAGTGGAGGCGACCCTCGTCACCGATTACTCGACGGCGCTGCAACTCCTTCAGGACTCCGGCTCCTTCCGCAAGGACGCGCGCCGCTGGCGGGACCTGAACGAAGGCCGGATCAGCCCGGACAACCCCGTCGTGCCCGTGCTGGCGTACCGGCCCAACTGCATGTTCACCGACGGCGCCGAGCACCTGAGGCTCCGTCAGGCGGTGACGGACAGCATGGCCCGCGTCGACGCGCGCAGGCTGCGCCAGAGCACCGAGCAGGTCTCCAATTACCTCATATCCCTGCTCGGTTCACGTGGTTCCGCCGACCTGCTCGGTGACTACGCGAAGCAGTTGCCGCTGTTCGTGTTCAACGAGCTCTTCGGCTGCCCCGCCGACATCGGCGACCGCGTGCTGTTCGGCATCAGCGGCATGTTCGACGGCGTCAACGCCGACCGGGCGATCGAGGTGCTGTTCGGAGCCGTCGGCGAACTGGTGGCGCTCAAGCGTGCCCGGCCGGGCGAGGACGTGACCTCGTGGCTGATGCAGCACGAGGCGAAGCTGACCGACGAGGAGATGGTCCATCAGCTCGCCCTCCTGTTGGTGGCGGGCAACGAGCCGCTGCGCAACCTCATCGGCAACACCCTGCACCGGCTGCTCACCCACGACGCGTACGCCCACAAGGGCGGTCTGATCGACGAGGCCATCGACGACACGCTGTGGGAGAACCCGCCCATGCAGAACCTCGCGCCGCACTATCCGGCGGCCGACATGGAGTTCGCGGGGCAGAAGCTCCAGGCGGGCGAGCTCGTGCTGGTCAGCTTCGCGGCCGCCAACACCGGGCCGGCGCTGTCGGCCGCGCGTCAGGCCGGCAGCAACCGCGCCCACCTGTCGTGGAGCGCGGGCCCGCACGCCTGCCCGTCGAAGGAGCCGGCCCGGCAGATCACCGTGACCGCCGTCGAGAACCTCCTCAACCAGCTTCCCGACGTCGAGCTCGCCGTGCCGGAGGACAGCCTGGTGTGGCGCCCCGGCCCCTTCAACCGCGGCCTCGCCACGCTGCCCGCCCGGTTCACGCCGGTCGAGGAGGTGCGCCGGACGGTCCCGCAGGCCGGTCCGGAGGCGCCCGCCCGCCCCGAGGCGGCCAAGGCGAACGGCAAGCGCGAACGCATGTGGAGCCAGTTCCTCAACTGGCTCACAACGTGAGCCACTTAACTCACACCGGCTCCCCCTCCACCGCATGAACGTTCGACCTCGGGGGTAGTGAGGAACGCGTTGTTCACTCCTACTCACGAGGCAAAGGAGGTGTCGTGGACCAGATATCCGACGACGCCGCTGTCATACAGCACCCCACCGAGCTGGGAGCCCTCGATACCCGCCCCTCCAGGCGGGTATCTTCTTGGGCGCTCCGGTCCGCGGCCAGGGTTCCGGTGACCGCCCCACCGCTCGCCGGCCCGAGACCGCCCGTTGTGGAGACACTGGGCGGTCACGCGGCGAGACAGGTGCTGCGGCTGTGCGAGGCCTCGGGGTTGAGCGGGGCCGACTCCGCGGAGTACGCGCGGACGCTGCTCGCGGTGCTGGGCCCCGTCGCGGAGCGATCGCTCGATCTGCCGCCCGACGACCGCTCGTTCCTCTCCGACGATCACACGCCGGTGGAGTTCTCGCTCGCCTTCGTACCGGACGCGGAGCCGACCCTGCGCGTGCTGCTGGAGCCGGGGTACGGCGCCGGCAGCCTGACGCAGAACGGCCGCACCGGGCTGCGGGTCGTCCGCGAGATGGCGCAGCGATGGGGATTCGACACCAAGCGGCTGGACGAACTGGAGGACCTGTTCTTCCCGCCGTCCCCCGAGGGCCCTCTGGCGCTCTGGTGCGCGCTGGAACTGCTCCCCGGCGGAGTCCCCAAGATCAAGGTGTACCTGAACCCCGCGGCGTCCGGGCAGGAACGTTCCGCCGAGACGGTGCGCGAGGCCCTGCGCCGGCTCGGCCACCGGCAGGCGTTCACGGCGCTCCCCGAGGGCGACCGCTACTTGTTCTTCGCCTTGGACCTGGGCGACTGGGAAGAGCCCCGGGTGAAGGTCTACCTCGCGCACCAGGACCTGTCGGCCGCCGAGGCGGCCGGCCTTTCCCGCGTGGACGGCGGCCCCGGGCAGAGCGAGGTCACCAGCTTCTTCCGCATGGCGGCCGGGCACGACACCGACGCCGACGCCGACGGCTTCGACGCGGCGAACGGGCAGGACTCCCGACTCGTCCGCCGGCCCTTCCAGTCCTGCCACGCCTTCACCGAGACGGCGACCGGCCGGCCGAGCGGCTTCACGCTCTACATCCCGGTCCGCGACTACGCGCGGGACGACGGCGAGGCCCTCGACCGGGCGGTGACCGTCCTCGGCCGGCACGGCATGGACGCCGCCCCGCTCATCCGGTCGCTGTCCGCCGTCACGGCCCGGCCGCTGCAGGACGGTGTGGGGCTCATCGCCTACCTGGGGCTCGCCCACCAGCAGGGTCGGCCGCCGCGGGTGACCGCCTACATCTCCTCGGAGGCGTACGAGGTGAGGCCTCCGGCCGCCGTACCGTCCCCGCGGACCGCAGCCGCCCACTGAGGCACCTCGCCGGCGAGCGAAGCTCTCGGAGGTCACCCACCAGGAGCTTCGCCCACCGGATCCGCCACCGGATCCGCCCGTCGGCGGACCCTACGCGTCCTGCAACTCCCGCAGCTCCCGCAGGTAGGAGCCGACGTCCACCTGGATGGAAGCGCCCTCGGTCCGCCCGTAGCGCTTCTCGATGCGGCTCAGGTACGTACTGATCTCCTCGCGCATGACGTCCGCGGACGGCAGGGCGAGGTCTCCGTCGACGATCCGCGCCACCCACCGCGACTGTGCTTCCACGAGGCGCGTGATCGAGCCGTGGGGACGGATCAGACCGACGAAGTACAGGCCGGGCCGGTCGGGCGCGACGACACGCTTGTACAGCTCGACCGCCTCCTGCCGCGGACCCGCCGGACACCCGGCGGGCAGGAACGGGAAGGCCATGCGGAATCCGGTGCAGTAGACGATCGCGTCCGCCTCCACCGCGGTCCCGTCGGTGAAGCACACCCGGCTGCCGTCCAGGGAGTCGATCGCGGGCCTCGGGAGCACCGCGCCGTGCCGTATCCGGCTGAGGATCTCGTCCGAGATGGTCACGGCCGAGGAGAAGACGGGATGGTCGGGCTCGGGCAGGCCGTAGTCCGACAGCTTCCCCCGCGCCACGAGCAGCGCCTGCTCGACGAAGCGCCGCTGTTCGGGGAAGGACATCTCGTTCCACCACGGCGCATCGGCGATCAGGTCCACGGACATGCCGAAGAGCTGCTTGGGCACGATGTGCAGCCCCCGGCGGACGGAGAGCACGGTCTGCGCGGCGTGCCGGGAAAGGTCCGCGGCGATGTCCACGCCCGACGCCCCCATCCCCACGACGACGACCCGCTGCCCGGCGAAGTCACTGCCGTCGCGGTAGTCCATGGAATGCAGAATCGTTCCCGCGAAGGAGTCGGAGCCCGGCGGCAGCGGATTCGGCAGCACCGCCTCCGTGTTGTGGCCCGAGGCCACGATCACCTGCCCGAAACGCCGCTGCGTCGTCTCGCCCCGCGCGTCGCGGCTCGTGACCGTCCAGGCGCCGTCGCCGTCCTGTCGTACGGAGAGCACTTCGGTGCGCAGTTCGATACGGGGCAGCAAGCCGGCCCACTCGGCGAACGACCGCAGATAGGCGGCGACATCGCAGTGCCTGGGGTAGAGGGGCAGTTCGGACGGCATCGGGAAATCGGCGTACCCGGTGAGCTGTTTGGCACTGTTCAGATGCAGCGACAGATAGGCCGGGCCCCGCTCCCCCGCCTCCGGCTGGCGCCAGATCCCGCCGACGTCCGGTGCCTTCTCCAGGCAGACGAAGTCGATCCCCCTGGCCGAGAGGGCGTGCGCGGTCGCCAGCCCCGCCAGCCCCGCACCGATGACGCACACGGTCGCAGCAGTGGGAACGCCGCCCACACGTGACCCGACCAAGGATCCCTCCACAGCACACCATCCGTCCTCGTACCGGGCGTTGGCTTCCCGACCGACCCTCGTCTCACACCGACGACGAGGGAACAGCAGCGCAGGGACTGCCGCGACGGATGTCGCAACAGCCCCTGCAGGAGCCCGGACGGCTCACGATACCGATCGCGCGCTACTCCCAGTCGTCCCAGGGCGGTTCCGTCTCCTCCGGGTCGAAGGGCGGCTCCTCGAACTCCTCCGCGAGCGCGGCGGCGCGGGCCGGCACGGTGGCCTGGGCAGGCACAGTGGCCGGGGCAGGCACGGTGGCGGGGGCGGGCGCGGTGGCGGGGGCGGGCGCGGTGGCGTCGCACTCCGCCAGGGTGTCGAGGACCCCCTGGGCGTACTTGGCGAGTTTGGCCTCGCCGACCCCGCCGATGGTGCCCAGCTCCTCCACCGTGGCGGGAAGCCGCGTCGCGATCTCCCGCAGCGTCGCGTCGTGGAAGACGACGTACGCCGGCACGCCCTGCTCGCGCGCCGTCGCGGCCCGCCAGGCGCGCAGCGCCAGGAACACCGGTTCGGCCGCGGCCGGCAGGTCGACCGGGACGCGGGCGGCCTTCCCGGAGCCCGACCCGGACGCCTTTCCGGACGAGCCGGCGGCCGGCGCCTTCTCCTTGCGCATCGAGACGGTCCGGCGGCCTCCCAGCACCTCGCCGCTGGCGTCCGTCAGGACGAGCGTCCCGTACTCGCCCTCCACCGCCAGCAGTCCCAGGGCCAGCAACTGCCGTACGACCCCTCGCCACTCCGCGGTGCTCAGGTCCGCGCCGACGCCGAACACCGAGAGCGCGTCGTGGTCGAACTGGATGACCTTGGCCGTCTTCTTGCCCTGCAAGATGTCGATGATCTGGCCGGCGCCGAACTTCTGGCGCCGTTCCTTCGCCAGCCGCCACACCGTGGAGAGCAGCTTCTGAGCCGCGACCGTCCCGTCCCAGGACTCGGCCGGCGTCAGACACGTGTCGCAGTTGCCGCACGGCTCGCCCGACTGCCCGAAGTACGCCAGCAGCCGCACCCGGCGGCAGGTGACCGTCTCGCACAGCGCCAGCATGGCGTCCAGGTGCATGCCCAGGGACCGGCGGTGCGCCTCGTCCCCCTCGGAGCCGTCGATGAGCTTGCGCTGCTGGACCACGTCCTGGAGGCCGTACGCCAGCCACGCCGTGGCCGGCTCGCCGTCGCGGCCGGCCCGGCCGGTCTCCTGGTAGTAGCCCTCGACCGACTTCGGCAGGTCGAGGTGTGCCACGAAGCGCACGTCCGGCTTGTCGATGCCCATGCCGAAGGCGATCGTGGCCACCACCACGACTCCGTCCTCCCGCAGGAAGCGCGCCTGGTTCGCCGCACGCGTCCGGGCGTCCATTCCCGCGTGGTAGGCCACGGCGTCGATGCCCTGCTCCGCCAGGAAGGCCGCGGTCTTCTCCACCGAGGACCGCGAGAGGCAGTAGACGACTCCGGCGTCCCCGTCGTGCTCGGCCCGGATCAGCTCCAGGAGCTGCTTGAGGGGGTTGTTCTTCGGGGCGATGCGGTACTGGATGTTCGGCCGGTCGAAGCTGGCGACGAAGTGCCGGGCGTCCTCCAGGCCGAGCCGCGCCACGATCTCGGCGTGGGTGGCCTCGGTGGCCGTCGCGGTCAGCGCGATCCGCGGCACCTTCGGCCAGCGCTCGTGCAGCATGGACAGCGCGAGGTAGTCGGGCCGGAAGTCGTGGCCCCACTGGGCGACGCAGTGCGCCTCGTCGATCGCGAAGAGCGCCACCTTGCCCCGGTCCAGCAGCCGCTGCGTGCCCTCGGTGCGCAGCCGCTCGGGCGCCAGGTAGAGCAGGTCCAGCTCGTCGGCGAGGAAGGCCTGCTCGACGGCCTGCCGCTCGTACGGGTCCTGCGTGGAGTTCAGGAATCCGGCCCGCACGCCGAGGGCGGTGAGCGCGTTCACCTGGTCCTGCATCAGCGCGATGAGCGGCGAGATCACGACGCCCGTGCCTTCTCTGACCAGCGCCGGGATCTGGTAGCAGAGCGATTTGCCACCGCCGGTCGGCATCAGGACGAGGGCGTCACCGCCGCCGACGACCTGCTCGATGATCTCCTGCTGCTCACCGCGGAAGGAGCTGTAGCCGAAGACGCGGTGCAGCACCTGCAGAGCATCGGAGATCTCGGGGGAAGCGTCGGGAAGGGCCATTCACACAGCGTAACGTCATCCGCCGACAGCCCGGCTCCGTCCGCCCGAAGCTGTGGACAGCCGTGCTGCGCGGAGTCACCCGGCGGTGGCCAGTCGCTCCCGCCACCACTCCACGGTCGCCTTGAGCTGCTCGTCGAGGGGGGTGGCCCGTACGGCGAACGCGGCCTCGTACGCGCTCGAATCGACCACGAAGGGACGGTCGAACTGGTAGCGGATCTCCTTCAGTTCGCGGATCAGCGGGGAGAAGAGCGACGCGACGCCGAGCGCCGCCGACGGGAGCCTGCGCACCGCGACCGGGCCCGTGCCGGCCTGGGCGGCGAGGCGGTCGACCATCTCCCGGGTGGAGCGCGCGGGCTCCGTCGGGACGTGCCAGGGCCGCCCCCAGGCCCCTTCCTCGCCCGCGACCTCGACCAGGGCCCTGGCCACATCGGGGAGGTAGGTCCAGCTGTGCGGGGCGTCCGGGTCCCCGAGGGTGGAGACCGGCTTGCCGCGCAGCAGCCGCGGCACGACCCGCACGGCCAGGTGGCCGCCGTCGGTCACACCGGGCCCGAAGAAGTCGCCGGCCCGCACCTCGACGGCCTTGATGCGGCCCTGCTCGTGCAGGGTCCGCGCCTGCTCCCAAACGGCTGCGCGCACACGCCCCTTGGGGCCGGTCGCCGCGAGCGGCAGCTCCTCGGTCATGGGGCCGTCCACCGGGCCGTAGCCGTAGAGGTTCCCCAGCATGACGAGTACGGCCCCGGTCGCCTCGGCCGCGGCACAGGCCGACGAGGCCAGCGGGGGCCACGCGCTCGCCCAGCGGGGGTAGGGAGGGGCGGCGCAGCTGTAGATCGCCGCCGCGCCCCGCGCGGCCGCTGTCAGTCGCCCGCCGTCCGTCGCGTCCAGCGCGACGTGCTCGATCCCGGGCTCCGGACGGCGGCCCGACGTGGTGACGACCCTGACGGAATGACCCTGTTCGGCCAGCAGCCGGGCCGTCGCCGCCCCGGCAGGCCCATAACCCATGACGACATGAAGACTCACGTACGAACCCTAACGCGGAGGGGGCCACGGAGCCGGACCGGATCGATCAGGATCGGAGAAGCGCCGGCCCACGGGCCGCGCCTAGCGTGACGGTCATGGACATCAGCCTGCACGCGAGCTTCCTCCCGCACCACGACCCCGAGGCCTCCCTGGCCTTCTACCGCGACCTGCTCGGCTTCGAGGTCCGCAAGGACGTCGGATACGACGGCATGCGCTGGCTCACGGTCGGCCCCGCCGACCAGCCCGGCACGTCCATCGTCCTGGAGCCGCCGGCCGCCGACCCCGGCCTCACCGACGACGAGCGCCGCACCATCGTCGAGATGATGGCCAAGGGCACCTACGCCCGCACCATCCTGGCCAGCGCCGACCTGGACGCCACCTTCGCGCGGCTGCGGGCCGGTGGCGCCGAGGTCGTCCAGGAGCCGACCGACCAGCCGTACGGCATTCGCGACTGCGCCGTCCGCGATCCCGCGGGCAACCTGATCCGCATCAACGAGGTCGGCCTCGACGAAGTCCGCTGAGCCTCCCGATCGTCGATACATACTGCTCGAAGCCGATGAGACCAGGCCGGGCGACGCCCCTGTGGATGGAGACACGATGAGCATGGCCAGGAAGACGAACACGGGGTCGCCCGCGCCGCACGCCACCGACAGCCACGACGTGATCCGCGTGCACGGAGCGCGCGAGAACAACCTGAAGGACGTCAGCATCGAGATCCCGAAGCGCCGGCTGACGGTCTTCACCGGCGTCTCCGGCTCGGGCAAGAGCTCGCTGGTGTTCGACACGATCGCCGCGGAGTCGCAACGGCTGATCAACGAGACGTACAGCGCCTTCGTCCAGGGCTTCATGCCGACGCTCGCCCGTCCCGAGGTCGACGTCCTGGAGGGGCTGACGACCGCGATCAGCGTCGACCAGCAGCGGATGGGGGCCGACCCCCGCTCCACGGTCGGCACCGTCACCGACGCGAACGCGATGCTGCGCATCCTCTTCAGCCGGCTCGGCAAGCCGCACATCGGCCCGCCCAGCGCGTACGCCTTCAACGTCCCCTCGGTCCGGGCGAGCGGCGCCATCACCGTGGAGCGCGGTGCCAAGAAGGCCGTCAAGGCGACCTTCAACCGCACCGGCGGCATGTGTACGCGCTGCGAGGGCCGGGGCGCGGTCTCCGACATCGACCTCACCCAGCTCTACGACGACTCCAAGTCGCTCGCCGAGGGCGCGTTCACCATCCCCGGCTGGAAGTCGGACAGCTTCTGGACCGTGCAGGTCTACGCCGAGTCGGGCTTCCTCGACCCGAACAAGCCGATCGCCAAGTTCACCAAGCGGGAGATGCAGGACTTCCTGTACCGGGAGCCGACCAAGGTGAAGGTCAACGGCGTCAACCTCACCTACGAGGGGCTGATCCCCAAGCTGCAGAAGTCGATGCTGTCCAAGGACAAGGAGGCCATGCAGCCGCACATCCGGGCGTTCGTGGAGCGGGCGGTCACCTTCACCACCTGCCCCGAGTGCGAAGGGACCCGGCTCAGCGAGGGGGCCCGGGCGTCGAAGATCAAGCAGATCAGCATCGCCGACGCCTGCGCGATGCAGATCAGCGACCTGGCCGCATGGGTCCGGGGACTGAAGGAGCCCTCGGTGGCACCGCTGCTCACCGCGCTCCGGCACACCCTCGAGTCGTTCGTGGAGATCGGGCTCGGCTACCTCTCGCTGGAGCGGCCGGCGGGCACGCTGTCCGGCGGCGAGGCGCAGCGCGTGAAGATGATCCGCCACCTCGGCTCCGCGCTCACCGACGTCACCTACGTCTTCGACGAGCCGACGATCGGGCTGCACCCCCATGACATCGAGCGGATGAACAACCTGCTGCTGAGGCTGCGGGACAAGGGCAACACGGTGCTGGTCGTGGAGCACAAGCCGGAGGCGATCGCGATCGCCGACCACGTGGTCGACCTGGGCCCCGGCGCCGGTACGGGCGGCGGCACCGTCTGCTTCGAGGGCACCGTCGAGGGACTGCGGGCCAGCGGCACCGTCACGGGCCGCCATCTCGACGACCGGGCCGCCGTCAAGGAGACCGTACGCGAGCCCGCCGGCGCCCTGGAGATCCGCGGCGCGACGGCGAACAACCTGCGGAACGTCGACGTCGACATTCCGCTCGGGGTGCTGGTCGTCGTCACCGGTGTCGCGGGCTCCGGCAAGAGCTCGCTCGTGCATGCGTCGATCCCTGCCGGTGAGGACGTGGTCTCGATCGACCAGAGTCCGATCCGCGGTTCGCGGCGGAGCAACCCGGCCACCTACACCGGGCTGCTCGACCCGATCCGCAAGGCGTTCGCGAAGGCCAACGACGTCAAGCCGGCGCTGTTCAGCGCCAACTCCGAGGGCGCCTGCCCCACCTGCAACGGCGCCGGCGTCATCTACACCGACCTGGCCATGATGGCCGGCGTCGCCACCACCTGCGAGGACTGTGAAGGCAAGCGGTTCCAGGCATCGGTGCTGGACTACCACCTCGGCGGCCGCGACATCAGCGAAGTGCTCGCGATGTCGGTGACCGAGGCCGAGGAGTTCTTCGGCGCCGGCGAGGCCCGCACGCCGGCCGCGCACAAGATCCTCGAGCGGCTCGCCGACGTCGGGCTCGGCTACCTCACCCTCGGCCAGCCGCTGACCACGCTGTCCGGCGGCGAGCGGCAGCGGCTCAAGCTGGCCACCCACATGTCGGAGAAGAGCGGCGTCTACGTCCTCGACGAGCCGACCACCGGCCTCCACCTCGCCGACGTCGAGCACCTCCTCGGCCTGCTCGACCGGCTGGTCGACTCCGGCAAGTCGGTCATCGTCATCGAGCACCACCAAGCGGTCATGGCGCACGCCGACTGGATCATCGACCTCGGCCCCGGCGCCGGGCACGACGGCGGCCGGATCGTCTTCGAGGGCACGCCCGCCGACCTCGTCGCCGCCCGCTCGACCCTCACCGGCGAGCACCTCTCGGCCTACGTCGCCCAAGGCGCCTGACCCGGCCGACACGGGGACCGGGCCGCGGCCGAACCGAGGCCGCGGCCGGTCAGCGGACCGTGCGGAGAAAAGGCCCGGGCCGGCGCCCCGCGCTGTGCGATGGTGGTCGGGTGAACTTGGAGGACCTCGTCCGGCTGCGCCGGGCCCGTGACCGGATGGACCGCGAGTACGCGGAGCCGCTCGACGTTCCGACGCTGGCGCGCGCCGCGCTCATGTCGCCCGGCCACTTCTCCCGCAGCTTCCGCGCCGCCTACGGGGAGACCCCGTACGGCTACCTGATGACGCGCCGGATCGAGCGGGCGAAGGCGCTGCTGCGGCGGGGGGACCTGTCGGTGACGGAGGTCTGCTTCGCGGTCGGCTGTACCTCGCTGGGGTCGTTCAGCTCGCGGTTCACCGAGCTGGTGGGCGAGAGCCCGAGCGCCTACCGGGCCCGTCCCCATGACGAGGGCGCCGCCATCCCGGCCTGCGTCGCCAAGATCCACACGCGACCGGTCAGGAATGGAGAAGCAAAACCCGACCCCCGCCCTTAGCGTCGTACGCATGGACATCAAACTCACTCAGTGCTTCATCGCCGTCGACGACCACGACAAGGCGCTCGCCTTCTACCGGGACGCCCTCGGGATGGAGGTCCGCAACGACGTCGGGTTCGAGGGGATGCGATGGGTGACCGTCGGCTCGCCGTCGCAGCCGGACGTGGAGATCGTCCTGGAGCCGCCGCTCGCGGACCCGAACGCCTCGGCCGCCGACAAGGAGACCATGGCGGAGCTGCTGGCCAAGGGCCTGCTGCGGGGTGTCATCTTCAGGACCGACGACGTCGACGCCACCTTCGAACGGATCCGCGCCGCGGGTGGCGAGGTGCTCCAGGAGCCGATCGACCAGCCCTACGGCGTCCGGGACTGTGCCTTCCGCGATCCTTCCGGCAACATGCTGCGCTTCAACCAGCCTCGTAAACAGTGATCCGTTCCAGGTCCGTCAGCAGCGCGTCCAGCCAGGTCTCCGCCACGAAGTAGCTGCTCGGCGCCCCGTCTGGGGCGGTCCTCGACGCGTCCGGCGCGTCGGGGGGCCGCCCCGGCGTCGGTTCGGGGTCGCCCATCGGGTCCAGCACCGCGGACAGCAGCAGCATCCGTCCCGCCACCCGGTCCCCGAGGCGGGTCACCGCGGCGGCCACCGCGGGTGGCGGCGGCGGGCCCGCCGGCGGCACGGGCGCCAGCAGCATCCGCTCGGCGCCCCACAGGGTGTGGTGGCCGGTCAGCAGCACCGCCTGCCAGTCGACGGCCTGCGGGCCGTCCCCGGGCCCGTGCCCCGGTTCGATCTGGAACTGCGCGAACGCCGACTCCGCCAGGACGAGCGAGTGCCGCAGCGCTCCGTGCCCCGGCGGCTGACCCGGCTCCCGCGCCCCGCCGGCCGCGATCGCCGACACCGTGGTGACCACCGCCTCGGCGGCGGCCCGCAGCAGCGCCGCGCCCGAGCGGCGCACCTCCTCGTGCGCGCCGCGCGGCCAGGCCAGCAGCCCGAACACGGCACCGATGGCGCTTCCGATCAGCACGTCCAGCAGCCGGACCTCGGCCAGCCGCCAGGTGGTCGGCGCCAGCTGCGCGAACACCAGGGCGACCACCAGCGCGAACAGCGCCTGTGACCAGCCGACGCCCTTCACCGGCCCCACCGTGAAGGTGAACAGGAGCAGCACGGGCATCACGACGGCGTACACCGTGGTGTCCGTACCGACCAGGGCGAGGACGCCGGCCACGCACCCGGCTCCGATCAGGGTCCCGGCCAGGGCGTGGCGGATGCCGGTCCGGGTCGCGTCCAGGGTGGTACGGGTCAGCGTCAGGGTGGCCAGCATCGCCCAGAAGCCGTGCGGCAGCGTGGCCAGGCCGGCGACGGCCCGGGCGGCCGCGAGCGCCAGGCTGATCCGCACGGCGTTCTGGAAGAGGACCGACCTGCTCCCCGTGTGCCCCACCAGCCGCCGCCACCACAGCTGCGGCGCCCGCATCCGCGCGTACCAGAACCGGTCGGCGGGCAGGCCGGCCGCGGCCGCCCGCCCCCGTACCGCCAGTCCCGCGGCCGCCGACAGCGCCAGCGCGGCGTCGGCCACCTCCAGCAGGGCCGCGCGGCGGCGCAGCGACGCCGGGAGGGCGTGCCCGGTCGGAGCCCCGGCCAGCAGCGCGCGCTCGCGAGTCGGGCCGGAGTGCGCCGCGCCCGCTCCAGGATCCCCGCGCAGCAGCGCGGCGGTGTCCGCCGCGGACCGCCCGACGGCGCGCAGCAGGTCCAGGCCCGCCTGCGTGGGCTCCCGGCCCGGTGGTACGGCGGCCATCCGGGCCAGCCGGTTCAGCAGCGTACGGCCCGCCAGCCCGGTCTGGGCCAGGCCGCGGGAGCGCACCCCGGGCCCGGCGGGACGCTCCGCCTCCGGAACCCGCGAGGGCCGCAGCGCCTCGCTCGCCGTGCGGGCCGCTTCGCGCTGCGCCGGGGAGAGCGCGTACGGCGCCCGGGCCAGCTCCCCGGCGCAGCGCTCGGCCGTGACCGCGGCGCGGGCGGCGAGTTCCCGGTACGGCACGGTCGGCGGATCGGGGAACAGGAACGCCTCGGCGAGGATCAGCAGGAGGATCCCGACGGTGGTCCCGGCGAACCGCTCGCCCAGGGTGTCCGGGGCGTACGGCGGGAAGGACGGCAGGATGTAGAGAAGCTGGAGCCCGGGCGCCGCGCCGGCCGGGCGGGGGCCGGCCACGGCGAGGAAGGCCAGGGCGAAGCCGATGACCAGCATCCCGGCCACCGCGCTCCAGGTGCGTACGGCCAGGAAGGTGCCCGCGGCGACCAGCAGCCAGGCCGCCGGGAGCGACCGCCCCAGCACGGCGGCCCGCTGCCGCCCGGTCCCCGGGATGCGCGAGAGCCCGGCCAGCGCCACCGCGGCGAACAGCGCGTAGGTGGCCGCGACGGGCTGCCCGAAGCCATACAGGAACAGGTAGAACGCGGCCCCCGCCGCCGCCGTGACCCGCAGCGAGCGGCGGGCCGCCCCCGCGTAGGCGGCGCGGTCGGCACCCATGCCCCCAGGATCGGGCACCCGCCGCGCCCCGGCACCCCAGGCCCCAGCGGTGTCCTGCCGATCAGGACTCCGCGGTGCTCACCAGGCCAGCAGGCCCGGCGCCGCCGTGTCGATCTCCTGCGCGATCTGCTCGGCCACCACCGGGATCTGGGCCTCCCAGAAGAAGTGCGCGCCCGGGTACAGGTACTCGCCGAGCACTTCGTCGGCGCCCTGCGCCCACGCCGCCAGCTGCTCCCGGCTCACCACGTGGTCGTCCTCGCCGCCGAAGAGCGAGATCGGGACGGTGATCCGCGACGATCCGCCCGGGCGCGGCCGCCAGGTCTCCACCACCTCGAAGTCGGCGCGCATCCGGGCCTCGCAGAGCGCCCACAGTTCGTCGTCCTCCAGGATGGCCGTCGGCAGGCCGCCCATCTCCGCCAGCGCCGCGCGCAGCCGCGCGGACTCCATCAGGTGCATCGGCTCGCCGCCGTGAGCCGCGTCCATGACCGGTTCGAACGGGGACTCGCAGGCGGAGACACCCAGCCACACCGGCTCCTCCAGGCCCCGCTCCGCGAGCTGCCGGCTCATCTCGTACGCGACGAGCGCGCCCATGCTGTGCCCGAAGAAGGCGAACGGCGTGCCGCCCAGCCAGGGAACCAGGTCCTCCAGCAGGTACGCGGCCAGCTCCGCCGCCGTCCTGCACGGTGCGACACCGCTCAAGGGGCCGCGGCCGGGCGCCTCCGGCAGGCAGATGTCCCACCCGGTCGGGAAGTGCTCCGCCCACTGCGCGTAGGACAGATGGGAGCCCCCCGCGTGGTGGAAGACGAAGAGCCGCAGCTCGGGGTCGTCCACCGGGCGCGGCCGGACCACCGCCGGGACCCGGTCGCGTACAGGGTTCGGCCCGCTCATCTCTTCGCTCCTTCGGTGCGGATGGCCCGCAGCAGCCGGGTCAGCACCTGGCTGTCCCCGAGCTCCTGGAACTCGGCCCGCGGGTCGGTGTCGAGCAGCTCCTCGACGGTCTGCCGCCACAGCACGGGGTGGTCGATCTGCGCGGTGAGCACGTCGGCCAGCTCGCCCGGCGCGTAGGGCCGGGCGGTGCGGTTCGCGATCACCGGGAAGCGCGGCGCGCGCAGGGCGGCCGCGGCGGCCGCCGGCCGGAACTCCTCGGCCGCCGGCGTCATGTGGCGGGTGTGGAAGGGGCCGCTGACATCGAGCCGGCGCACCGCCTTCGCACCGGACTCCCGCAGCAGCTCGGCCGCGGTCTCCAGCTTCGCCAGCGGCCCGGCGACGATCGTCTGGTCGGCGGTGTTGTAGTTGGCGACCTCCACGGCCTCCAGCCCGGCCCGGCGCAGCAGCAGCCGGATGACCGCCTCGTCCATGCCGATGACGGCTGCCATCGAGCCGTCCGTGATCCGGGCCATGGCCCGGGCCCGGGTGACCACCAGCCGCAGTCCTTCGGCGAAGCCGAACACCCCGGCCGCCTGGAGCGCGTTGTATTCGCCCAGGCTGTGCCCGATGGCCACGTCGGGCTCCGGCGCGTCCTCCCGTACGGCCTCGTAGGCGAGCGCGCCCACGACGTAGACGGCGGGCTGGGTGAACTCCGTCCGGGACAGCCGCTCCTGCGGGCCGTCCAGGCACAGCTCACGGATCGAATAGCCGAGCACCTCGTCGGCCTCCGCGACCCGGTCGGGGAAGCGGTCCAGCAGGGCTCTGCCCATGCCGGGGCGCTGGGTGCCCTGGCCGGGGAACATGAAGACGCGGGTCACGGGTGATCCTCCCGGTGGCTGAACCGGCTGTCGGCGAACACGAGGGCCCGGCGGTCGGACAGGACGTCGAAGGACTCGACCCGCCCGAGCAGCAGGGTGTGGTCGCCCGCCGGGCGGACCTCGGCCACGGTGCAGTCGAAGTACGCGACGCCGTCGAGCAGGACGGGCGCCCCCGAGTGCGGGGCGGCCCGCCACGGCCGTCCGGCGAAGGCCTCGGCGCCGACCGGACGCGAGCGGTCGGCGAACCAGCGGGCGTCGGCCTCCTGGTCCTCCGCGAGGACGCTGACGCAGAAGCTCCACGATGCGAGGACGTGGTCGTGCAGCCGCGATGCGCGGCCGAGCGAGACCAGCACCATGAACGGGTCCATGGAGACGGTGGTGAAGGAGTTGACGGTGGTGCCGTGCGGCTGGCCCCCGGCCGTGGTCGTCACCACCGTGACCCCGGTGGCGAACCGTCCGGCGGTCCGCCGGAAGCGCTGCCGCGCCGCCGCCGCGTCTTCGGTCCGACCGGCGAGAGCGACCGCGGGCGGCGGACCGGCGGGCGTCATGAGCTCAGCTTTCGCAGCGCGTCGAGCTGTTCCAGCCCGTCGAGCACGGTCTTCGTGGGGAGCCCGAAGTCGATGAGGCAGGCGATCTCGTCGACGCCGAGCGCGCCGAGTCGCTCCACCACCTTGGCGGCCTTGGGCAGGGTGCCGAGCAGCCCGCCGTCCTCGTAGTACCGCTCGAAGGCGCGCCGGGCCAGGAAGTCCAGGTCCTTGTCGCGCAGCTTCGCCGGATCGATCTTCCGCGCGCTGCCGTGCGCCTGGGAGCCGACGAGCAGCCCGACCGAGGTGCGCAGGTACTCCGTGAGCGGCGCCCGCACCAGGTCGCGGGCCGTGTCCTCGTCGTCGTCCAGGTACGTGTGGACCATGACCACCACGTGGCCCCGGTCCCCCGGTCCGGCGCCGGGGCGGGCCGCGTACGCCTCCCGGTACGCGGTGATCTTCCCGGCGAGCTCGTCCAGGTCCTGGCCGAGCAGGTGGGTGAGCACGCCGGCCCCGAGGGCGCCCGCGTTGCGGAAGGTCTCCACGCCGCCGGCGCTGGTGATCCAGACGGGCAGGTCGCGCTGCACGGGACGCGGGTACGAGCGCACGGCGCGCGGGCTGCCGGTGCCGTCGAGGACCTCCGCCTCCTCGCCGCGCCACAGGCCGCGCACCTGGCGCACCGTGTCCAGCAGCACCTCGCGGCGGTTCTCGTAGGACTCGGGGCGCAGGGCGAAGTCGGTCGCGTGCCAGCCGGAGGCGAAGGCGAGGCCGACCCTGCCGTCCGAGATGTTGTCGACGACCGCCCACTCCTCGGCGATCCGGAGCGGGTGGTGCAGGGGGGCGACCACGCTGCCCGCGCGGATCGCGACGCGGCTGGTGGCCGCGGCGATCGCGGCACCGGTCACGGCCGGATTGGGGTAGAGGCCTCCGAAGGGGTGGAAGTGGCGCTCGGGCGTCCACACGGCGGTGAAGTCGTGCGTGTCCGCGAACCGGGCGCCTTCGAGGACCAGTTCGTAGCGGTTGCCGGTGTCCGGTGAGGTGCTGTCGTTGCCGAAGTAGAACAGGCTGAAGTCCACGCGTGTCTCTCTGTGTCGTACGGGTGTCTTGCGTGTCTTGCGTGTCTTGCGGTACGGGCTCGGGTGGCGTAGCCGCGGGTCAGGCGCGCGCGGGGGCGGTCTCGTCGGCGGAAGGCGGCGGTACGGCCGCGGGCGCGGCGGACGCGGGCCGGGCGGACGCGGGCTCGGCCGCCTCGGCGGGCTCCGCCACCACCCGGGTACGGGCCGCCCAGCGGGCCACCGCCGGGGTGGCCAGTCCGCCGGCCAGCAGGACGGCCCCGAAGAGCAGCCAGCCCGGCCAGCCCCAGCCGATGATCACCGCGGTGGTGAGCGCGGGCGTCACCGCGCCGCCCACGCGCTGGGCAAGGTTGAACATGCCCTGGTACTGGCCGTGCGCGTGGGCGGGCGCGAGCTCGTACGACAGCGCCCACGACCCCGCGGAGTGCAGCATCTCCCCGCACACGTGGACCGTCGCGCCGACGACCAGGCAGACCGCGGCCACCCAGGCCGGCTGCCCGGCGGAGAGCGCGAAGAACGCGCAGCAGACCGCCAGCAGGATCCCCGCCCGCCGCATGGCCCGCGCACCGCCGGCGACGTCCTCGGCGCCCTTGCTCATCCGCACCTGGAGCAGCACGCACATCGCGGTGTTGATGAAGATCAGCGCGGCGAAGAGCGAGACCGGCGCGTCCGTGCGCTCCGCGATCCAGATCGGCAGCGCCACGGTCAGCAGCGCGTCGGTTCCCAGCACCAGGACGGCGTTGAGCACCGAGACCGCCACGAAGGGCATGTCGCGCAGCACGTGGCCCGGGCCGCCCCCCTCGGCGGGGCCCGGCTGCGGCCGGGTGTTCGGCAGCGGCAGGCACATCAGCCCGGCGCCGACGAACAGGAGCCCCGCACCGGCGAGCAGCCACCGGTACAGCGCTCCGGAGTCCGCCGCCAGGGCCACACCGCCGAGCAGGGTGCCCAGCGAGAGGCCGACGTTGATGACCGACTGCAGGTAGGCGCGTGCCCGGACCCGCTCCGCCGGGGGCAGGGCCTCGGCGATGAGCGCGCCGCGGGCGGCCGCGCCGCCCGCGTCGGCCATGGCGGAGAGCGCCACGACCACCACGAAGCCGCTGAAGGCGCCGGTCAGCGCGTAGCAGCCGACCACCAGCCCCTGGGCGACGCCGAAGAGCACGGAGGTGTTGCGGGAGCCGAGCCGGTCCGAGAGCTGCCCGGCCGGGATGCTCACGATCATCGCGAGGACGGCGGCGACGGTCAGTCCGAGGCCCACCTCGCCGGCCTCGATGCCGACCGCGCGGATGAAGAAGAGCACGCTGACGGAGAGCAGGAAGCCGTTCGCGACGGTCCGGGCGAGATTGCTGACCGCCAGGATCCGGACCACGCCCGGCGGCGGGCTCAGGTCGCGGAGCAGGGACGGCAGGGAGAAGCGGGAGTCGGCTGCCATCCGGGTCACCGGTGTCCTTCCGGGGTGAACCGGAGCGTCAGCGCGGGCCGGTCGATCTTGCCGTTGGGGTTGAGCGGCAGCGCTTCGAGGAACACCATCCGGCGCGGCACCATGTGCACCGGTACGTGCCGCCGCAGCCACAGCATCAGGTCCGTCGCCTTGAGCTCCGTGCCCGTGTAGCAGCCCACCAGCTCGGTCTCGTGGGGGCCGGGCACGACCAGGACGACCACGTCGGAGATCGCTTCGTGGCGGCGCAACGCGGCCTCGATCTCGCCCAGTTCGATCCGGTAGCCGCGCACCTTGACCTGGCTGTCCAGCCGGCCGAGATGGCTCAGCGTTCCGTTCTCCCGGCGGACGCGGTCGCCCGTGCGGTACCAGTGCCCGGCGGTCAGCGGGCCCTCGCCCTCGTAGACCGCCGCCGGCTCGCCCGACTCCGGGTCGTAGCGCAGGAAGCGGCCCTTGTCGTCGGCCGGATCGAGGTAGCCGTCGAAGCGCTGCGAGCCGCGCACGCACAGCTCGCCCTCTTCGGCGGGCAGCCCGTCGGCGCCGAGGACGACGTGCTCGAGGAAGTCGTAGACCGGTCCGATGGGGACCGTCCCGTTGGACGCCTCGGACCAGTCCCCGGGGTCCTCTGGAAGCCTGAACTCGGTGCAGGCGACGGTGAGTTCCGTGGGGCCGTAGACGTTCTCGATCCGCGCCTTCGGGGCGGCCTCGCGCCAGAGGCGGGCCTGCCGGGAGGTCAGCTGCTCGCCGATGAAGACGCCGTAGCGCAGTCCGGTGGCGAGGCCCGCGGGCAGCTTGCCCAGGCTCGCGGAGACCGATACCACCGACGGGACCGAGAACCAGTGCGTGATCCCGCGGTCGACGACGTACGTGACGGGCTCCAGCAGTTCGGTGCGCTGCGGCACCACCAGGGTGGCGCCACCGCCCCAGGTCACGAACAGGTCGAACACCGACGGGTCGAAGGTGAGGTCGAAGGTGTGCGAGACCCGGCAGCCCGGCGCGATCTCGAAGCGCCGGATGTTGTGCCCGATGTACGGGGCGAGGTTGCGGTGCCGGATCGGCACGCCCTTGGGGCGGCCGGTGGAGCCGGAGGTGAACAGCACGTACGCGATGTCGTCCGGGCCGGTCGTCCGCGGCGGCAGGGCGGCCTCGTCCGCCGGCAGGGCGGCGGTCTCCTCCTCCGTCAGCCACAGGACGGCGAGGCCGTCGCCGGAGTCCGCGCCGAGCTGGGCCGCGCCCGCCCGGTCCGCCAACAGCACTTCGGCGCGGGCGAGTTGCCACACCGAGCGGTTGCGGGCCACCGGGTAGCCCGGGTTGAGCGGGGTGACGGTGGCCCCCAGGCGCAGGGCCGCGAGATAGCCGGCGAAGGCCGTGAGGCTGCGGGAGGCCAGCAGGGCGATCCGGGCCGGGGCCTTGCCCCCGTTGGCGCGCAGCACCGCGCCGGCGACGGCCACGGCCCGCTCGTCGAGCTCCCGGTAGGTGTAGCCGCGACCGAGCACTTCGAGGGCCGGCTGGTCGGGGTGGTTCGCCAGGGAGTCCGCGAACCAGTCGTACAGTGTGTGCCGTGCCGTGTCGTGGATGTGGGTCGGGGTCGGGGTCGGGGTCGGGGTCGGGGTCGGGGTCGTGTCTGTCATCGGGGTCCTTGCAGATCGAGCAGTTCCGCGTACCTGGCGCGCCGGTCGGCGGCGAAGTCAAGGCTGTGGAGCAGGAGTTCGGCCGTGGGGCGAGGGTCGTGACCGCCGCGGGCCAGCCAGGACTGCCAGGCCTGCGCCTCGACACCGCCGCCGGTGGTGGTACCGAGGGCGAACCGGCCCAGGCCGCGCACCGCGAGCGGGTCGAGCGCCTCGTTCTCCCGGTCCAGGGCGCGCAGCGCCACCTCGCGCTGCCACGCGCGCTCGGACACGGTCCTGGTGGGCCGGTCGCCCGCCGCCAGCAGTTCGAAGAACCGCAGTGCGGTGACCGGGTCCTCGCCCACGAGGTGGTACGCCCGGCCCTCGGACGCGGGTGAGACGGCGAGCTCCGCGATGGCGCGGGCGGCCAGGTCCACCGGGCTGACGGCGAACGGCCGTTCGTCCCGGGGGTGCACACCGGTGGCGAGGGCGCTCGCGATCAGCCGCCACAGCGGGTGGTCGGGGTCGCAGGCGCCGGATCCCCGGTCGCCGAGCAGCAGGCCGGTACGGAACACCCGTACCCGCATGCCCTGTTCCTCGGCGCGCTCCGCCAGCCGCTCACCGACCCAGGCCGCGACGGCTCCGCCGTGCATGCCCGGTCGCAGCGGCTGTTCCCGGGACTCCTCGATCCGGGCGTCCGCACCGAGGCCGGAGCCGCAGGCGCTGAGCGTCGACAGCAGGACGAGGTCGTCGATGCCGTGGCCGCGCATCCAGGTGAGCAGCGACACGAGCGGCAGGACGGTGTCCTCGCGCACCTGCTCGTAGGGACCGGTGAGTCCGAAGGCCGCCGGAGTGTGCACGACGCGGGCGATCCGGTCGATCCGGTCGGCCGGCAGGCCGGGGAGGGCCCACCCGCCGCGTGCGCCGTCCGCGGGCAGTACCCGCACCCGCGCAGGGTCGGGTTCGGGGAGGGCGCACGCGGCGGCGCACTCCCGCAGCAGGTCACGGGCCTCGGCTTCGCCCGCCGCCGGTACGACGACGTGGACCAGGCCCGTCGTCGCCCTGACCAGCTCGTGCAGCACGAAGGTGTCGAGGAAACCGGTGCCGCTGGTGAGCAGGGTGTCGGTGGCCTCGGCACGGTCCACCGCGGCGACCGCGGGGCCCAGGTCGAGGGCCAGGTCCGCGTCGACCAGGTCGGCCTCGGTGACCTCCCGCACCGCTCCGGCGGCGGCTGCCCCGTCGCCCTCCTGCCCGGTCATCCCGCGCACGATGCCGGCCATGCGCCGGACGGTGGCCTGGGCTCCGCCCGCGCGGAACACGTTGACCGTGACCCCGAACGCCCGCTGCACGGACGCCTCGATGCGCATCGAGGTGAGCGAGTCGCCGCCGTACGCGCCGAACTCGTCGTCGTGGCCGAGAGCGGCATGGCCGAGTACCCGCCGCCAGACGGCCAGCAGTTCGGACTCCACCGGGTCGGCCCCGCCGGCCGGCGCTCCGGCCGGCCCGGCAGCCGGTCCGGACGCCCGATCCGCCTCCGGTTCCGGTGCGGCCGGACCCGCGGGCGGCGCGGCGATCGGGGGCAGCGTGTCCAGGGCCCAGTACGTGCCCCGGACGAAGGGGTAGGTCGGCAGCGGGACCCGGCGGCCGGCCGGGCCGCACAGTGCCTCCCAGTCCACGTCCGCGCCGTGCGTCCAGGCAGCCGCGACGGCTCCCTCCAGCTCCTCCTGCGGGGCCGCACCCTCCACGTCCAAGGCCAGCACATGGCGGCCCTCGCCGGGCTCGCCGTGGCCGAGCAGGATCGTGAACCGGTCGGCGCGCGGCTCCTGTCCGGGTGCGGCGGTCTCGGCGCGGCCCTTGAAGGCCGCCGAGAGGCGGTCGAGCACCGGCAGGTCCGCCGCGTGCCCGACGGGCGGTACGAGCACCACGCGGCGCAGCGGCTTCGGCGCCGCGGCCGCATCGGGCTCGCGCAGTGCCGAGGCCAGCGCGGCCGGATCCGGGGCGGATGCGGTGACCACCCGGCGGTGGGGCTGCGCGGTGCGCCCGACGCGCAGCGTGTGCGCGGCGTCGGCGACCGGCGGTGCGTCGGGCGCGGTCAGCGCGTCGGCCAGTTCGTCCGCGACGGCCGCCAGTTCCGCGGGGGTCCGCGCGGACAGCATCAGCCGGACCGTCTCGCGGGCCGGGGCCGGGGCCCGGGTGGGGGCCGGCGGCGGGCCGAGCACGGCCGCCGCGTTGGTGCCGCCCAGCCCCATGGAGTTGACCAGCACATAGGCGTCGTCGCCGGTCTCGGTGGGGGTGGTGGCGATGGCGAACGGGCTCTCGGCGAGCACACCGGGGTTGCGCGGCCGCTCGAACATCGGGTGCGGCGGCAGCTGTCCGGTCCGCGCCACCTCGACGGCCTTGATGAGTCCGGCGATGCCCGCCGCCGGACCGGCGTGGCCGATGTTGGCCTTGACCGAGCCGAGCCCGCAGTAGCCCGCCGGGGCGGCCGCCGTGCGGGCCAGGCCCGCCCTGATGCCGGCCGTCAGCCCGCGCAGCTCGATCTGGTCGCCCAGTGCGGTACCGGACCCGTGGGCCTCGACGTAGCGCAGCTGGTCCCCGCGCACACCGGCGACGTCCAGGGCCGTGGCCACCACGTCGGCGAGTCCCGAGGGGCTCGGCGCGGTGAAGCCGGAGCGGGCCGAGCCGTCGTTGCCGACCGCGGTGCCGCGCAGTACGGCGAGCACCGGGTCGCCGTCCCGCAGCGCGTCGCCGAGGCGGCGCAGCACCACGACGCCGACGCCCGAGCTGAAGGACGTACCGGTCGAACGGGCGTCGAAGGGACGGCAGTAGCCGTCCTTGGACTGGAGCGCGCCGACGTGGAAGCGGTAGCCCAGCATCGGCTCGTTGACGGAGGCGCCCCCCGCGAGCGCCATGTCGCATTCGCCGGACAGCAGGGACAGCACCGCGTAGTGGACCGCCGTCAGCGACGAGGAGCACGCGGTCTGCACGCCGATGGACGGGCCGCGCAGGCCCAGCTCGTACGCCACTCGGGAGGGCAGGAAGTCACCGAGGCCGCCCAGGTGCAGCGCCACGTCGTCGACGGCGCCCATGACACCGTCCGACACGGCGCGGGAGGCCTGCAGCGCCGCCATGTAGGTGCTGGGGCTGCCGCCCGCGAAGACCCCGGTGACCAGGCGGTCGCCGCTGGGCGCGTGACCGGCCGACTCCAGTGCCTGCCAGCAGGCTTCCAGGAAGATCCGCTGCTGCGGGTCGGTGGCGGCGGCCTCGGCCGGTGAGTAGCCGAAGAACTCGGCGGCGAAGTCACCGGCCGCCGGGATGCCCGCCGCGCGCCGCACGTATTCGGGGTCGGCCAGCTGCTGTTCGGTCAGGCCCGCGGCGAGGAGCCGCGCCGGGTCGAGGTCCCGTACGGACACCCGTCCTTCGGCGATGTTGCGCCAGTAGTCCCCCGGGCTCCAGGCGTCGGGGAAGCGGCAGCCGGCGCCGACGACCGCTATCGCGCCGTCGTCGCTCACGCGGAGCCCTCCACGGCCGCGCCGCGGCGGCCGCGGCCGAGCAGCCCGGTGCGGCCGGCCTGCGCGGCGGGCGGCTGCGCCCCGGCCGCCTCCTCCGGGGCGGCCGGCGCGTCGGCGTCGGCCTCGCCGAGGAAGGCGGCCTGGGCCTCGATCGTGCTGTGCTCGAAGAGGTCGGCCGCTTCCAGGTCGCGGCCGGTCAGCTCGGACAGCCGCTCCATGAGGATGATCAGGAGCAGCGAGTCGCCGCCCGCGTCGAAGAAGTTCGCGTCGTGCGCGACGCCGGCCTGGTCGAGGACGCCCTCCCAGACCTCGGCGATCCGGTCGGCCATGTCTTGGGGCGGGGTGGTCTGCGGAGGGGTGGTCTGGGGCGGGGTGGTGGTGAGCACAGGTGACTCCATGTCGGTGAGAAGGTCCCCGGCGGCGTTCGCCAGGTCGGTGAGGAGCCCTTCGACGGTCGTCGCGTCGAACAGGGCGGTGAGGTAGGAGAAGGAGAGGCCGAAACCCTCGGGGCCACCAGTGGCGGTGAGTTCGAGCTCGTACTTCGCCTTCAGCCGCGGCGGCGTCACGTACCGGGACCGGGTCCGGTCGTCCAGCGCCGGCGGCCGAGGGCTCTCGTCCGTCGCGTTGAGGTAGACGGGGGTGACGGCCGGGCGGCTGAGGTCGCGGTCGGGGTGCAGGGCGGCGGCGAGCTCGTCGAACGGCGTGTCCGCGTGCCGGTACGCCGCCAGCGCGGACTCGCGCACCTGCTCCACGAGCTGCCGCCAAGTCGGCCCGCCCGTCAGGTCGGCCCGCACCACCAGGGTGTTGACGAACATGCCGACGGTTTCGGCGCGGCCCGCCCCGTCGCGGCCGGCCCACGGGAAGGCGAACAGGAAGTCGCGCTGGCCACCGCGCCGGGCCAGCGCCGCCGCCAGCAGTGCGGTCGCGACCATGAAGGTGGTGCAGCGCAGCCCGGCGGCCGCTTCCCGATGGCGGGCGGACTCCTCGGCGGGCAGCCGCAGTTCGCACAGTGCGGCCTCGACGGACTGGGTCCGGCCGCGCTCGCGGTCGTGCGGGAGCGCGATGTCCGTCGGCGCTCCTCGCAGCCCTTCCACCAGCGTCCGCAGTCCTTCGGCGGTGTCCTGCGCCGGCGCGGCGCCGGCCGCTGCCGGATGGCCGGGGACGGGCAGTTCCAGCGGCGCTCCGGTGGTCAGCGACCGGTAGGTGGCGGCGATGTCGCGCAGTACCAGCTCCAGCGACCAGCCGTCGGAGACGATGTGGTGGACGCCGTAGACCAGCAGGGTCCGCTCCGGCCCGACGGAGATGATCTCGCCGCGGGCCGGTGCGTCCTTCGCCAGGTCGAAGGGGGTCCAGCAGATCTCGGCGACCCGCTGCTCCAGCTCGGCTGCGGTCCAGCCGGTACCGTCCACCAGCGCCGCCTCGGGGGCGGCGCCGTCGGTGCGGTAGAAGACCTTGCGGACTGCGGTGTCCATGGCGAAGCGGGAGCGCAGTCCCGGGTGCCGGGCGAGGGTACGGGCGAACGCCTCGCGCAGCGCCGCCCGGTCCAGCGGGCCGTCGATCTCGACCACGCAGGGCGCCAGGTAGGCGGTGCGCATGCCCTTCAGCCGGTCGAGGAACCACAGGCGCTGCTGGACGGGGCCGGCCTGCCGGGGCTCCGCCGGCTCGGGCACGGCGGCCGACGGCGCTGCCGTGGGGGCCGGCCGCCCCTCCTCCAGGGCGCGGGCCAGCCCGGCCACCGTCGGGTCGGCGAGGAACGTCCGCAGCGGTACCGCGGCTCCCCAGCGGCGCTCGGCCTGCGCGAGCATCCGTACGGCGAGCAGGGAATGGCCGCCCACGGTGAAGAAGTCCGTTTCGGGCCCGAGCAGTTCGGGGCGCAGCGGCTCCGAGCCGGGCTTGGCGAGTGCGTCGGCCATGAGCGAGGCGGCCCGGCGCTGGGCGGGCGTCGCCTCGGCGGGGCGGACCTCGGCGCGGGTCAGCGGCCGGTCCCGCAGGGCGGCCAGCGCGGCGAAGTCGACCTTGTCGTTGGGCGTACGGGGCAGGGCGTCGACCACGTACACGTGCTGCGGCAGCACGGCGGCCGGCAGCCAGCGCAGCAGCGGCCGTACGAGGTCCTCGCGGGTCGGCGGCGCGGTCGTGCCCTGCTCGCTGAGCTCGACGTACGCGACGAGGGCGGCCGGTGAGCCGGCGGCGTGCACGGCGGCGGCCGCGACGGCCGGGTCCTCCTCGATGAGCCGGGTGATCTCGCCGGGCTCGATGCGGTTGCCGAGGATCTTCAGCTGGTCGTCGGCGCGGCCGAGGTAGCCGAGCCGGCCGTCCTCGCGCAGGACCACCCGGTCGCCGGTCCGGTACATGCGGGCGCCGGGGTCCTCGCCGAAGCGCGCCGCGTGCGGATCGGGCAGGAAGGCCGCCGCGGTGAGGTCGGGGCGGTCGAGGTAGCCCAGGGCCACGCCGGTGCCGGCGACGTACAGCTCGCCGGGGACGGTGGGCGGCAGTTCCTCGCCGTGCGGGCCCAGGACGTACGCGCGCGTCCCGGGAAGGGGGACACCGATGGGCGGCGCCAGCGGGTCGGCGGGGTCGACGTGGGCGAAGGTGGAGTTGCAGGAGGCCTCGGTGGGCCCGTACACGTTGACGACCGCGGCGCCCCAGCGCTCCGCGCAGTCGGCGGCCAGTCGGCGGGGCAGCGCCTCGCCGCCCGCGTACACGGCGCGCAGCGTGCTGCCCTCGGCCTCGTCCGCGTCCGCGTCCGCGTCCAGCATGGCGTGCAGGAGGCTGGGGGTGAGGGAGCCGGCCACGGTCGCGCCCCGCGGCCCGCGGATCAGTTCCAGCAGGGCGCGGGCGTCGCGCCGTTCGATGTCGTCGGCGATGACCAGCTCGGCGCCGGCGATCAGGGTCTCCACCACGTTGAACGCGGCGGGGTCGAAGGCCGTGCCCGCGGTGAGCAGCAGCCGGTCACCGGGGCCGAGGCCGCAGTCCTGGCCCCACCACAGGGCGGTGTTGAGCAGCCCGCGGTGCGCCACCCGCACGCCCTTGGGGCGGCCCGTGGTGCCGGAGGTGTAGATCAGCGCGGCCGGGTCGGCGGCGCCGGGCAGCACGGGGTCGGGCAGCACGGGGTCGGGCAGCACGGGGCCGTCCGCGAGCTCGCCCGCACGGACGCGCAGGTCCGTCAGCGACACCGCCTTGACGGTGCTGCCCAGTCCGGCGAGGAGCCGCGCGCCCTGCGGACACACCAGGGCCGCCTCGGCGCCCGTCTCGCCGAGGATGAAGTCGACCCGGGCGGCCGGGGCGTCCATCGCGAGCGGTACGAAGGCCGCGCCCGCTCGCAGTACGCCGATCCAGCCCGCCACCAGTTCCGGTCCGCGGGCGGCGAGCACCGGGACGTACGAACCGGGGCCGGCGCCGTGCGCGCGCAGCAGCCCCGCCACGGCGCGGGACCAGGAGTCCAGCTCGCCCCAGGTGAGCCGGGCGCCGGCGCAGGTCACGGCGACCGTGTCCGGATCCGTCCGGGCGAACCGGCGCTCCAGCAGTTCCACGGCGGTCGCGGCCGGCGGTTCCCCGAGGGCCGCCTGGGCCGCCGGGCCGCCGTCGAGGACCCCGCACGGAAGGGCGTCCGCGGGCCGCTGCGTGACGGGCAGCTCCCGCAGGGGGGTGTCGGGCCGGGCGACTCCGGCGGACAGCAGCGCGCGGTAGCTCGCTCCCAGGTGCCGGGCGGTGGCCTCGTCGTAGCGCGCGGTGTCGTACTCGACGGTGGCGCTCAGGCCGCCGTCCGGCGCGTACTCGAGGACCAGGGACAGGTCCTGCTTGGCGGTCCCGGTGGGCAGCAGCAGCGGCGGCTCCCAGCGGTGCCGTCCGTCCGGATCGGCCGCGGGCGCGTTCTGCAGGACGAAACCGATGTCGGCCAGTCCTCCGGCCTCGCCCCGGCGGGCCTCGGCCACGTGCGCGGTGAGCCGGTCGAAGGGGAGCCGCTGGTGCGCGAGCACCCGGAAGGCCTCGCCGCGGGAGTCGGCGCACAGCTGGGCGAGACCGCGCCGCGGGTCGGGTGCGCAGCGCAGCGGGACCGTGTTGACGAAGAAGCCGATGAGGCCTTCGACGCTGGGGTGCGGGCGGTTGGCCGCCACCGTGCCGAGCAGGAACTCGTCCTGCCCGCTCCAGCGTTGGACGACGGCCTGGAAGGCGGCGAACAGCACCACGAAGGGGGTCACCTTGAGCGTGCGCGCCAGCTCCGCGGCCGCGCCCGCGAGTTCGGCGTCGAGCGTGAACCGGTGCTGCGCCCCGCGCCGGTCGCCCTCCACGGTGCGGCGGCGCGGCGGGCAGACGCCCAGCGCGAGGTCGGCGCCCGCGCTCAGGGTGGCGGCGCGGGAGGCGAGCTGCGCCTCCATGGCCGGGTCCTGTGCGCCCTGGCGGTCCCAGACCGCGAAGTCGGCGTACTGCACGGGCGGTTCGGGAAGCCGCGGGACGGTCCCGGAGAGGGCCTGCTCGTAGGCGTCGGCGAGCGCGCCGTACAGCGCGGACAGCGACCAGCCGTCGACGGCGATGTGGTGCACGGTGAGCAGCACGGTGCCCGGGCCGGCGCCGTCCCGTTCCTGCCACACCGTGCAGCGCAGCGGTGGTGCGGCGGTGAGGTCGAAGGGCGCGCGGGCGTGCCGGGCCAGCTCCGCCTCGTCGGGCGGCCCGCCGTCGATCAGCCGGAACGGGACGGGGCCGGCCGGGGCGATGAACTGGGCCGGGGCGCCGTCGTGCGTTCCGTACGTCGTGCGCAGCACCTCGTGGGCCGTCGCGACGGCCTGCAGGGCGCGGCGGAAGGCGGCCACGTCGATGCGCTCCCGCCAGCGGGTCAGCAGGGGGACGTTGTAGACGGCCGATGCGGGCGCGCTCTGGTGGATGAACCAGAGCCGCTCCTGGGCGGGGGACAGCGGGGCGACGGTGGCCGGCCGGCGGACCGGGGCGGAGGGGCGCGTGGGCGCCATCGATGGTTCTCCTTGCGGGTGGTTCACGCGGTGGGGCGTCAGGGCCTGATCCGACAGGCAGGCCCTAGGCCTGGGTGCGGAGCTGGTCGGCCAGGTCCGCGAGGCTCGCGGCCAGCAGGACGTCGGTGGGATCGAGCGGCACGCCCAGCTGTTCGGCGATGCGGAAGGCCGCCTGCGTGGCGAGGATCGAGTTGCCGCCGAGGCCGATGAACTCGTCGGCGGGGCCGATGTCCGCGACGCCGAGCAGCTCGGCCCACACCTGCGCGACGACCGCCCGCACGGGGTCGGCCGGACCGGAGCCCGCGCCCTGCGCGAGCTGCACCGCGGAGGCCGGGTTCTGGGTCGCGAAGCCGGCGAGCAGCTCCTTGATACGGGTGCGGTCGGCCTTGCCCGTGGAGCCGTACGGGAGTTCCGCGAGCGCCAGCCAGCGCGCCGGCAGCATGTACGAGGGCAGCGCGGCCGCGAGGGCGTCGGCCAGGTCACGGGCCTGGGCCTCGGATCCGCCCGGGTGCCCGGGGTCGGCGAGGAACGCGCCGAGGAGCCGGGCGGTGTGGCCCTCGCCGGTCTTCTCGACGAAGGCCGCGGCGGTGCGGCCGGTGGTGGTGGCGGCCAGCTCGATCTCCTCCAGCTCGATCCGGAAGCCGCGCAGTTTGACCTGCCGGTCGGCCCGGCCGACGATCTCGTACACCCCGTCGGGCAGCAGGCGTACGAGGTCGCCGGTGCGGTAGCGCAGGCCCTCGGTGCCGTCGGGCGAGCGGTGGGGCAGGAAGGACTGCGCGGTGCGTTCGGGCCTGCCCAGGTAGCCGCCGGCCACGGAGGGCCCGCCGATGACGAGTTCACCGGTCGCACCGGGGGCGACGGGATCGAGGTTCTGGTCGACGACGGAGAGCTCGGCGGCCCGGACGGGGTGTCCGATGGGGATGCGGGTCCGGCCGGCGAGGGAGTCGGGAGTGCAGTCGTAGTAGGTGGCCAGCACGGTGGCCTCGGTGGGGCCGTAGATGTTGGTGAGCCGGGCCGGCGGGCCCGCGGCGAGCACGGCCAGGGTGGCGGCCAGGTCCATCTGTTCGCCGCCCACGAGGAGTTGGCGCATCCCGCCGAGCGAGCCGGGGGCCTCCCGGGCGACCATGTGGAAGAGGGACGTGGTCAGGAGCGCGGTGCTGATGCCCTCGGCGGCGAGCAGCGCGGTCCAGCGCTCCAGGTCCATTTCGACGACCGACGGCATGACCACGAGGGTGGCGCCGGCGATGAGCGCGGCCCAGACCTCCCAGGTGAACGCGTCGAAGGCGGGGTTCGCGAGCTGCCCCATCCGGTCCTCCGGCACGATGGCGCCGTGCGCCGGGTCGGTGACCAGGTCGCGGATCGCCCGGTGCGGGATGACGACGCCCTTGGGGGCGCCGGTGGATCCCGAGGTGTAGCCGACGTAGCACGGGCTCTCCTCGTCGACCGGGACGACGGGGGCGCCGCAGCCGACGGCTGCCGCGGCCGCGGGGTCCGGGACGGTGAGCACGGCCACCGGGGACGCCACGTCGAGGGAGCGGGTGCGGCGGCTGGCACCGCTCCCGACGACGACCGCGTGCACATCGGCGTCCTTGAGGATCGCCGAGACCCGCTCGGCCGGGGCGTGCCCGTCGACGGGCAGGTAGGCGGCGCCGGCCCGCACGATGCCGAGCAGCGCGACGATCAGGTCGTTGCTCCGGTTCAGATCCAGGGCGACCAGCGAGCCCGGCCCCACTCCGTGTCCGGCGAGCGCGGCCGTGACGGCCCCGGCCCGGTCCCACAGTTCGCGGTAGCTGAGCGCCGGTCCCCCGTCCGCCTCGCGCACGGCGCAGGCGTCGGGCGTCCGCAGGACCCGGTCGTGGACGAGGAGGTGCACGCCCTCCGCCGCCGGCGCGGTGCCGGCCCTGTCCTCCGCTGTGCCCACGGGCAGCAGACCCATGAATCCCCCTTGTGCTCTGTGTCGGATGTCGGATGTCTGGTGTCTGATATCGCATGCCGGGATGACCACGGATGTTCCCGGTAGTAAAGAAGCGCTGGAATGCCCGAATTGCACGCGAAGGGTGCTGACCGGGGACCCGGGCACAGCAAGATGGGCCACATTGCCCGATTTTGCACGCTGCCAACAGGTGAAGATTCCGCATATCGGAAACTTGATTCCGCCTGGCGGTAGGCTATGATCCGCCACGAGATCTTGTCAACGTTGAGGAGTTGAAGATGGCCGAACGGCGCGTCGCCCTGATTACCGGCTCATCATCCGGAATTGGCGCCTCCATTTCCCGTCGACTGGCGGCGGAAGGAATTCGCATTGTCGTGAACTCGGCCCGCAGTGAAGCCGCCGGCGAAGCACTCGCCAAGGAGCTCCCGGACGCCGTGTACGTCCAGGGCGACGTCTCGGACCCGGCGGACGTGGAGCGCGTCGTGCAGGCCGCGATCGACGCCTACGGGCGGCTCGACATCCTGGTGAACAACGCGGGGACCACCCGGTTCATCCCGCTCGACGACCTCGCCGGCGCGGACGCGGACGCCTGGCGGGAGATCTTCGAGGTCAATGTCATCGGCGCCTGGCAGATGACCTCCGCCGCAGTCCCCCACCTGCACCTTTCCGAGGCCGGGACGGTCATCAACATCTCCTCGGTATCGGCGACCCGAGCCCTCGGAAGCTCGATCCCCTATGCGGTCAGCAAGGCTTCGGTCAACCACATGACCCGCCTGCTGGCCTCCCAGCTCGGCCCGGACATCCGCGTCAACGCCATCGCCCCCGGCCTCATCGAGACCCCGTGGTACGACGAGGCGGAGCAGGTCTGGGAGAGCTCCCGCGAGTGGATCACGGCCAACACCCCGCTGCGCCGGGTCGGCACGCCGGACGACGTCGCCGAGGCGGCCCTCTACCTGGCGAATGCCCGGTACACCACGGGCGATGTACTCACCGTGGACGGCGGCCGGCATATCGTCTGAGCGGCTTCGGGGAGAATTCGAAATACGCCACCGGGGGAACGCAAAGAACTCTGTGTGCAGAATCTGCACACAGAGTTCACATATTTGCCTGTCCCTTTGCCCGGTCCACGGAAGGCCGCTCAGCCGGCGGGGCGAGCGGCCGCGTCGAGGCTCGGGGCCTGCTGGGGAACGCGCGCGGGAGCCCGGTGGAAGAGCACCTCGACCATGCGCCGCTCCGGGCCGCGCCGACGCAGCACCAGGTAGCCGATGAAGGCCGCCGGGCCGAAGAACACCTGGGCGGGGATGAGGGTGGGGGCGCTGCCGGTGACGGCGGTGGCGATGTGCAGGGTGGCCATGGGCGCCACCGCTCCGAAGAGGGTGACCAGGACGATCCCGGTCCACAGGCCCGGCTTCCCGTACGCCTTGTAGGCGGCGGTGGTGAACAGGGCGTACGCCAGCAGATCGCCCATGCCGACCACGGCGCCCGCGTCCTCGCTGAGGCGCAGTCCGGCGGCGGGGGCGTACGGATAGCCCTGGACCGCCTCGGACAGCTCCTGGGTCAGCGGGATCACCGTGGCGAAGAACGCGTCGTACACGGTGAGCGCGAGGAGGAACCACGCGACGTTCTTCAGCCGCATGCCGCCCTGCACCTGCAGGTTCGTGGCGGAGATGACGACCAGGCAGACGACCACGCTGTTCGCCACCCAGTACGGCGGCTGCGTGCCGCCGAACGCCATGTGGAGGCCCAGCACGCTCGCGATCAGTACGGCGATCAGCGCCCAGCGCAGCCGACCGTTCCCGACGAGGGGCTGGTAGCCGACGGACAGCCCGCCCGCGAAGACGAGCGCGAGCACGACCGGGAGGACGGGGCCGGGCAGTGTGAGATAGATGTAGGGCAGCGCCAGGACGAAGCCCATCATCAGGAAGATGTCGCGGCCGTTGAAGACGCCGACCGGCGGCCGCTGCGTGCGCACGTTGCGGAAGTAGAGGACCGCGCCGACGCACACCGCGAGCGCCAGGACGGTGGTGGCCGTGATCTGGAAGAAGACCGTCATGCGTGGCTCCGGGTGAAGGTGTGCTCCAACAGGTCGCAGCGGAGCGGGAATCGGCGGGCGGCCTCCTCGTCGCTCAGGGGCAGGACCGTGACCTCCGCCTCGATGTCCCGGGCGTGCAGCCGCTTGGTCACATCGGCCGCGGTGACGTCCCTGGAGGCGACCTCCACATGGAGCCGGCCGTCCTCCCCGACGGCGGCCCGGTGGCGCAGCGGCCACGGCAGACCGGGGGTGCCGTCCAGCGCTTCCAGGATGTCGCGGGGGGTCACGACGCCCTCGGCGGTGCGGTGCAGCAGGCCCGCCTTGCCGAGGATCTGGGACACCGCGGGCACTGCCTTCAGCTCGCACTCCGGCTCGCCGTCCAGAGTGCGGACCACGTCACCGGTGTTGTACCTGAGGACCGGCATGCACTCCCGGTAGGGGTAGTACGGCGTGACGGTCAGCTCGCCGAGCCGGCCGGGTGCGGCGGGCTCGCCCGTCTCCAGGTCGAGCACCTCGATGTACCCCATGTTGGGATCCATGTGGAGGTGGTGGTGGCTGCAGGTGCGTCCGCCGACCGGCAGCAGCTCGGTCATGCCGAAGGTGTCGTTGACGTCCTGGGCCCCGAAGGTGTCGCGCAGGGCCTCGGACAGGGCCCGCGACAGCATCTCCCCGCCGGCGTAGATGGCACGCACGGCGAAGTCGCCCGGCCCGTAGCCGCGTTCGCGTGCGGCGGTCACCATCTGGCCCAGGTAGCTCGGGTTGCCGGTGAGCAGGGTGGGCGGGCTGCCGTACCGGCCGAGCAGGTGGTCGACGGACTCCTCGGCCGGGATCTGTCCCGCGACGTGGCACGAGGCGTTGGCGAGCCGGCAGACCTCGACGTCCTCCTGGACGGCGGCCGTGGCCCGGGAGCTCATGTTGATCTGCATCCGGTCGGTGGGGCGGAGATCGCCGCGGAGCACCATGGACAGCGCGATCAGCGCGGGCCAGAGCTCCATCTCGTAACGGGACACCCAGATCTGTACGGGGCGGCCGGTGGTACCGGTCGTCTGTGTCGCCAGGTACGGAGGGCTGCACAGGAAGTCGGTGGGGCGTTCGATCAGATCGGCCTTGCGGGTGACGGGGATCCGGGTGAGCGTGTCGACGGTCAGTCCGTCGAGGTCCACTCCGGCGAGCCGCTCCCGGTAGAAGGGGGAGAGCTTGGCGAGCCTTCGAACGGTGCGCTGCAGCGCGCGGTTCTGCAGGTCCCGGCGGTCGTCGGGGTCCGCGAACGGACCGTCGGCCAGTTCGTCGACGTCATCGCCGAGCGAGCCGAACTCCTCCAGCGTGGCGAGGGCGTCGGCGACCAGCCGCTCCACGGCCCGTACGTTCAGCCGCCGGCCGAACACCATGGACATGGCCACCCGTACCTGCCGGACACCGGTCTCCAGCACTCATGCCTCCCTAAGGCGTAGTGCGGGGTGGGGACGGCGAGCCGTCCCCACCCCTATTCACTGCGTCAGCTGCCGGAACAGGTCGAGAAGAAGACCGCCGTCATGGCGGACATGACGTACTTGAACTGCTTGGCGCTGGTCTTGATCGAGCTCATGGAACCCTCCTTGTTTCGTTCCGGTGGACGGCCGCTCCGACGCCCCGGGGGGCGCAGTAACGTTCCGTCACTTGGGTGATGACACAGTGGCGTGATTCCGGTGCACGGGCAATGATCGGGTCCATTCAACGGACCGGCCGATGAACGGGGCGGCAACAGCGTCCTGTTGATGAGCTGGTACGAACGGGGAATTCCGGGACCACCCGACCGGTGGTCCCGGCGTGAGAGGGGGACCGCTCATGGCCAGATCCGGCACAGAGGGGCGGGGAGTGCTCGAGGGCGCGTTCGCGCTCATGGAGGCACTCGCGCAGGGCGACGAAGTCGGGCTGACCCGCCTGGCGGCCGACGCCGAACTACCGAAGGCGACCGCGCACCGGCTGCTCGGCCAGCTGGTGTCGCTCGGCGCGGTGCAGAGCGAGGAGGGCCGCTATCGGCTCGGGCCGAGGACGTTCCGCCTGGGGCAGGCGTGGCATCCGGCGCGTGCGCTGCGCGCGGCATCGGCGCGGCCGCTGCGTGAACTCGCCTCGATGGGCGGGCGGTTGAGTTTCAGTCTGTCGGTGTCCGAGGCGGGACACACGATCATCGTCGGCGGTCTGCGCGGAGAGGTGGACGAGATCTTCCCGCTGCGCTCCGGCGCGGTGCTCCCGCCCGGGAGCGCGGCCGAGCTGATCCTCGCGGCGTCCGCGCCGGTGGCGGAGCCGCCCGAGGGCTGGGGGAAGGGCGAGTGGGCCCGTGAGGTGGCGCGGGCCCGGGAACGGGGCCTCGCCTTCGAGTACGGACGGTGCGTGAGCTCGCTCTCGTGCGTGGCGGCGCCGGTGCACTCCGCGTCCGGCCAGGTGGTCGCCACGGTGGCGGCAACGGCCTTGGACAGCAGGCAGATCGCTCCGCTGGGCGAGGCCGTGAGCCGGGCGGCGGCCATGATCAGCTCGAACCTGTCCCGGCTGCCCGCCCCGGCGTCCAGGGCCGCGGAGTGGCCCGCCCAGGCGCCGGCGCCTCGGGTCCCGCAACCCGTCCTGGCGCGTCCGAGGTAAGGCGCGCCGGTGTCCGGACGATCCTCGCGGACTGCGGGGATCGCCCGGGCCGGGTCGCCGGCTCAGGTGTGGACGGCCGTGTCGTGCACCTCGCCGAACCGGGGGAAGATCCGTTCCACGGTGAAGTCGTGCTCGTCGGCGGCGAACCCGGACATGGCGTCCGCGAACCGTGCGCTTGACGACCACGAGGTCTCCGGGCCGGACCAGGTCGTCGGCGAAGCCGCTGCCGGGTGGCTGCTCGGCCACGTTCGGCCGCTCCACCTGGACCAGCACCACCGGGCGTCCCTTCGCCCTGAAAATGCCTGGCAGTTCGAAAGCCGCAGGGGTATGGTCACGCACGATGATGACTCACTTCCTGAACAGATCGGGGGTCCCGTCCGCGCAAGGTGAGTGCTGATGCTCACTGAGACCGCGAACGAGGATTCCCGCCTTTCCTTCTGGCTGCGCGTGCGCGAGTTCGCCGTGCCGCCGTCCATGATCGAGACTGCGACCGCCCGTCGGCATGCCGGCGACTGGGCGGGGGCGTGCGCCGCCGCAGGCTTCGATGTCGATCTCAACCTGAGAAGAACCGCACGCACCCACGGCCGGGCACTCGCGGCCCGCATCCGGGCCGATCTCCGCCATCTGGCACCGGATCTGCTGCGCTGGCACATGCCGAGGATCGCCCCCGACGGGCTCCTGCGCCCGGGGCTGACCATCGCCCTGGCCCGGTACGACGCCGCGGGGCGGGACGGCGAGACGCCGGTGTACCTCGTGGTCCGGACCGCGCCCGCCTGGGCGGACGCCGGTCAGCGGATCAGCCTCGCGCTGTGGGACGGATCCCGCGCGGAGGACGGTGCCCGCCGTCATCCGCACGCCCGTCCCGACCGGCGGTTCCGCCTGGACCTGCACCACCACCTGTGGGACGCGCGCAGGACCGAGGAGCTGCGGATCCGGTCCGGGGCCGACCGGCTGCCCGCCGACGGCCGTCGCACGACGGACCCCGATCCGCATGCGGTTCCGGATCCGCTGGTAGCGGTGCCCGAAGGGAGCCGCTGCGCCGTGGACCGGTGGGCGGCCGAGGCGGGGATACTGCTCCGTGCCGAGGGACGGACCGCCGGTCACACCGTCACCGTACGGTTCGGGGCCCGGCGGCGGCTGGTCCTCGACCTGGTCGCGGACGAGCACGCGGACGAGCACGCGGACGGCCACGGGCCGCCCCTCCTGCGGATCGCGGCGGCCCCCGCCGACGGCAGCGCTTCCGCGCTGCCGGTCCTGCCCGACGCGGCGACCTGGGTGCTGCCCGACCTGGAACTGATCCGCACGGGTTCGATCCGGGCCGACCGGCTGCACCCGCTGGTCGCCTCGGCGCTGGCACCGGATCACGCCCCGGCCGCCGTGTCAGGGGCCGGGGACCTGGCGGGACAACCGCGCCTCGTGGAGTGCCGGGGAGCTCAGCACCGGATCGGCCTGGTCGACGGGGTGCTCGCCCCGTTGGACCACGACCCGGACGAGATCCGCCGCGAGGAACTCCTGGTCGCCCTGACCGGTACCCCCCTGCCCTGCCTGCAGGCCATCGACGTGGCGCACCGCCGTCCGGACTGCCTCACCGGAGTCCGCGAACGCCTGGCCCACGGTGACACCGCCGGGGCGCTGGACGTCGTCGCCGGCTTGCTGGGCCCCGACGCGCTGCTGCGCACCGGCTCGCTGCGCGACGCGCTGGAGGCGGCCGCCCAACAGCGGATCACCTACGGGCTGTTCCGGGCGGGTCTGGCCCAACCGGCACCCGGCCGCACCTACCCGGGCCTGCGACGCCCCCGCGACCACCGCTCCCACCCGCGCCAGACGCTCTCCCGCTGACCCGGGGACGCCTGTCCCCTCCCCCTGCCCCCGTAGCCGCTTGGCCGCTTGGCCGCTCCCCTGCATCCGCTCGCCTTCTCACGAACCCACAGGTGATCCAACATGCCCATGCCCACGCCCCCGC
This sequence comes from Streptomyces sp. NPDC030995, assembly GCF_055571215.1. NCBI lineage: Bacteria > Bacillati > Actinomycetota > Actinomycetes > Kitasatosporales > Streptomycetaceae > Streptomyces > Streptomyces sp. NPDC030995. Next base: position 54,703 of record NZ_JBVIFS010000005.1, on the reverse strand, counting down.
CCATGCCCACGCCCACGCCCTCCCAGCTCGACGTCGCCGGCGATCTGCTGGCCCTGCTGCGCGACACCGCCACCGAACCGCGCCCCGACAGCCAACTGGAGGCCCTGACCCTGGCGGTGGCCGCCGACCTGCCCGTGCTCCTGTGGGGTGAGCCGGGGATCGGCAAGACCGCGGCCCTGACCCAGCTCGCCGCGACCCTGGACCTGCCGCTGACCACGGTGATCGCCAGCGTGCACGAGCCCTCCGACTTCTCGGGGCTGCCCATCGTCGGGGACGATCCCGCCGAGCAGGGTGTCCCGATGGCCCCGCCGGACTGGGCCGTGCGACTCGTACGGGCCGGCCGCGGGCTGCTGTTCCTGGACGAACTGTCCACCGCGCCGCCGGCCGTTCAGGCCGCGCTGCTCCGCCTCGTGCTGGAGCGGCGGATCGGCGCCCTCCAACTGCCGCCCGGCGTGCGGATCGTGGCAGCCGCCAATCCGCGCTCCTCGGCGGCCGACGGCTGGGAGCTCAGCCCGCCCCTGGCCAACCGGTTCGTACACCTCCAGTGGACCCACGACCACGAGGTCGTCGTACGCGGCCTCGGCGGGACGTGGCCCGTGGCGACGCTGCCCCGGCTCGACCCGCACAAGCTGTCGGCGGCTGTGGACTTCGCCCGCCGCGCGGTGTGCGGGCTGCTCGCCGCCCGCCCGACGCTCGTGCACCGGCTGCCCAGCAGCGAGGCCCGCCGCGGCGGCGCCTGGCCGTCGCCGCGGAGCTGGGACATGACCGTGTGCCTGATCGCCTTCGCGACCGCGGCCGGCTCCTCCCGGGACGTGCTGTCCTTGCTGGTCAGGGGCACCGTGGGGGACGGGCCCGGGCTGGAGCTGCTGGCGAGCCTGGACCGGATGGACCTCCCGGACCCCGAGGTGCTCCTCGCCGACCCGGGGGCTGCCGTCCTGCCCGAGCGGGGGGACCTGCGCCAAGCCGTGCTCGACGGTGTGGTGGCCGCGGTCCGCGCACGCCCCGAGAAGGCCCGCTGGGACGCGGCGTGGGCCCTGCTGGTGCGGGCGCTGGAGACCGGCGCCCCGGACCTGGTGGTCGTCCCCGCGACCACCCTGGCCTCGCTGCGTCAGCAGGACTGGGACGTTCCGGCGTCGATCGAACGCCTGGCCGGAGCGGTGTCGCTGTCCCGGCGGGCGGACCGCTCGGCGGCCCTGGCCGCGGCCCGGGTCACCGCGAAGGCGGGCCGATGACCCGGGACGCGCCGGGGACACTGGACCTCGACAAGCTCTACGCCGCCCGGTTGCACGCCGCCCGGGCCCGTCCGTACCTGGCGACCGCGCTGTTCGCCCTGCACACCGTGGAGTCGCGGAGGGTACCGACGATGGCCGTCGACCGGCACTGGCGGTGCTACGTCTCACCGTCGTTCGTGGAGCTGACCCCGGTGGAGGAACTGGCCGGCGTGTGGGTGCACGAGGTCTCGCACCTGCTGCGCGACCATCACGGGCGCAGCGACCGGTTCGCGCGGGAGCACGGGCTGAGCGGGCGGGCGCAGCGGCTCCGGATGAACATCGCCGCGGACTGCGAGATCAACGACGACGTGTTCGGCGACGGGTTGGTCAAGCCCGAGGGAGCGGTCGAGCCGGGCACCTTGAGGCTGGACCCGGGTCAGCTCATGGAGGACTACCTGCGCCAGTTCCAGCTCGGACCGCACACGCAGGACATGGCCTGGCTGGACTGCGGCAGTGGCGCCGACGGGCTGGACCGCGAGTGGGACCTGGGGCCGGACGGCGCGCACGGCCTCAGCGAACAGGAGCGGGACGCCGTGCGGTTCCGGGTGGCGCAGGGCATCACCGGCCGTCCGGGGAACGCCCCGAAGGGCTGGCGGCGGTGGGCGGAGGAGGTGTTCCACCCGTCGCAGCCGTGGCGGGAGCTGCTGGGGGCGGCGCTGCGCTCGGCGACCTCCGGGGCCGGCGCGGGCGAGGACTACACGTACGGCCGGCCGTCGCGGCGCTCGGCCGGGGTGCCCGGCGCGATTCTGCCGAGCCTGCGGCGCAGGCCGCCCCGGGTCGCCGTCATCATCGACACCTCGGGCTCGGTCAGTGACTCCGAGCTGGGCAGCGCGCTGCACGAGGTCGCCGCGATCTCCCGGGCGGTGGGCGGCCGGCGCGACCTGGTCAGCGTGCTGCCGTGCGACGCCTCGGCCCAGCTCGTGCACCCGCTGTGCCGTGCCGAGGGGATCCCGTTGATCGGCGGCGGGGGCACGGATCTGCGGACGGGCTTCGCCCGGGCGCTGCGTACCCGGCCCGGGCCGGATGTCGTCGTGGTCCTGACCGACGGGCAGACGCCCTGGCCGGACGCGCGGCCGTCGTGCCGGACGGTGGTGGGCCTGTTCCCCAGGCGCCATTCCGGCGGGTCGTGGGACGAGGACGACCCCGACTACGTCCCGGACTCGCCGCCCGCGTGGGCCCGCGTGGTCGAGATCGGCTCGGCTCCCGGCCGCTGAGCCCACTCGGTCAGAGAGGATCCACGTCCAGGAAGCCCGCGAGCTCGGGTGCCGCGGCGCCCGGGGACCCGGGCAGTGCCTGCTCCGCCCAGATGATCTTGCTGTCGGGTGTGTACCGGGTGCCCCAGCGCTCGCTGAGCTGCGCCACCAGGAACAGTCCGCGCCCGCCCTCGTCCGTGGTGGCGGCGTACCGCAGGTGCGGGGCGTTGCTGCTGCCGTCCCACACCTCGCAGGTCAGGGTGTGGTCGTACAGCAGCCGTACGCGTACCGGCGCGCTGCCGTACCGCAGGGCGTTGGTGATCAGTTCGCTGAGGATCAGCTCCGTGGCGAAGCCGAGTTCCGTCAGGCCCCACTGCTCGAGCTTCTTCGCCGCGAGGTTGCGGATGGCGCCGACCGCGCTCGGCTCCATCGGTACGTCCCACTGCACGACCCGGTCCTCGCCGAGGGTCAGCGTCCGCGCGATGAGCAGCGCCACGTCGTCGGCCGGCCGGGCCGGGAGCAGCAGGTCCAGTACGGCCCGGCAGCTCTCGTGCGGGTCCCGGTCGGGATGGCTCAGTGCGGTGCGCAGCAGCTCCAGGCCCTCGCCGATGTCCCGGCTCCGCTCCTCGACCAGTCCGTCCGTGTACAGGACGAGCTGGCTGCCTTCCTCCAGGTACAGGTCCGCGGTTTCGAAGGGCATGCCTCCCAGCCCCAGCGGGGGTCCGGCCGGCAGCTCCACGATCTCCGTCGTGCCGTCGGGGGCGACGACCAGGGGCGGCAGGTGCCCCGCCCTCGCCATCGTGCAGTGCTGGGACACCGGGTCGTATACGGCGTACAGGCAGGTCGCGCCCATGACCCCGCCGTTCGTGTCGTCGCCGTCCCCGTCACGGTCGTGGTCGATGCGCTGTACGAGGTCGTCGAGCCGGGCGAGGATCTCGTCGGGCGGCAGGTCGAGCGAGGAGAAGTTGTGCACCGCCGTACGCAGCCGCCCCATGGTGGCCGCGGCGTGCAGGCCGTGTCCCACGACGTCGCCGACGACCAGCGCGACCCGGCTGCCGGGCAGCGGGATCACGTCGAACCAGTCCCCGCCCACTCCGGACTGCGCGGGCAGGTAGAAGTGCGCGACGTCCATGGCGCTCTGCTCGGGCAGGGCGCGCGGCAGCAGGCTGCGCTGGAGCGTCTCGGCGAGGGCGTGTTCACGGGTGTAGCGGCGCGCGTTGTCCATGCTGACCGCGGCGCGGGCGACGAGCTCCTCGGCGAGGGACAGCTCGTCCTCGTCGAAGGGCTCCGGCTTCTGCGAGCGCCAGAAGTTGACCACCCCGAGTACGACGCCCCGGGCCTTGAGGGGCGCTGCGATGAGCGAGTGGATGCCGTACTCGACGATGGCCCGGGCGCGCGGCGGGTCCTGGGCGTGCCAGCCGGGCGCGTCGGAGAGGTCGGGGACCAGCTCGGCGTCACCGGTGCCGTAGCCGCGCGCCTGCGGGGTGGACGGGAGGTAGCCGATCAGCTGGCCGCGCGGGTAGAGGGGGTGGTCGGAGCGGATGCCGTTCACCGCCGTGCGCCGCATGTCGGCGCCCGGGCCGGGCTCCTCCCCGTCGAGCACCGGGTCCGCCAGGTCGACGGTGACGAAGTCCGCGAAGCGGGGTACGGCCACGGTGGCCAGCTCCTCGGCCGTCCGCACCACGTCGAGGCTGGTGCCGATGTCGCCCCCGGCGTCGTACAGCAGCTTGAGCCGTCTGCGGGCGGTGTCGGCCCGGCTGGTGAGGACCTGCATCTCCGTGGAGTCACGGATGGTGACCGCGGTGCCCTCGGGCCGGCCCCGGGGGTGGGTGGGCCGCTGGTTGACCACGAGCAGCCGCTCCCCGGTCTCCAGCACCTCGTCGGTGGTCTCCCGGCCGGACAGCAGCAGGTCCGCCATCCGGCGGTCCAGGCCCGGTACCGCGCCGATGTGGCGTCCCTCGGCGTCCTCCGGCAGCCCGAGGAGCCGCTTCGCCTCGTCGTTCGCCAGCAGCAGCCGCCCCTCGCCGTCGGTGATCAGCACCCCCTCGCGCACGGCATGGAGCACCGCGTCGTGGTGCTCGTACATCCGGGTCATCTCCTGCGTGCCCAGCCCGTGGGTCTGACGGCGCAGCCGGCGGCTGATCAGGGCCGTGCCGGCGGTGGCCAGGGCCAGGCCCGTCGCGATGGCCAGGAGGATGACGGGGAGCTGCCGGTCGACGACACCGGTCACGTTCTTCACGGTCAGGCCCGCCGACACGAGTGCGACGACCCGGCCGTCGGCCGCCGTGACCGGCACCACCGCCTGGATCTCCTTGCCGAGCGGGCCGTCCACGCTCTCGGTGTGGACCCGCCCGGCGAGCGAGGGCTCGATCGTGCCGACGAAGCGCTTTCCGATGCGGTCCGGCTGGGGATGGCTGTACCGGATGCCGTGGGTGTCCATCACCACGATGAAGTCCACCCCGGCGGCCTTGCGGGTCTGCTCGGCGAGGGGCTGCAGGACGGCGGCCGGGTCGGGCGTCTTCAGCGCGTCCTGCAGACCGAGGGAGTGGGCGAAGGTCTCGGCGACGGAAACCGACCGGTTGCGTGCCTCGCGCTCGATGTCGTGCCGGGACTGGAGCACCAGGGCCAGCAGGGCCCCGGCCGCGAGCAACACCACGATCGCCACCTGGAGGACGAATACCTGTCCGGCGACGCTCCTGAACCTGTTGCCTAGAGGTGACCGCACCGACGTACCCGGTACGGGTGGCGAGGAAAGGTCACGAACCCAGTTGTAGCACTTCCGGGCGCCCATGGCCCCCGGCATGCGCGCCGTACATCCAGGTGGTCGCCCCGTCTCACTTCCACTCGTAGATCCGGCTCGCCACCTTTCCGTTCTGCTCGGCGCCCCATGTCTTCCGGACTACGCCGTGTGGCGGGCGGCGTCAAGCCGGGCCCACGGGCACGTCCCCGCCCGTCAGGAACCGGGCGCGCAGGCGCTCCGCCGTCCGGTGCGACAGCTTGACCCTGTCCTCCAGATAGCCCAGCACCGAGCCGTGGCGGGCCTCCAGGTCCGCCAGGACCAACTCCATGATCACTGCGGGCGCGCGGCCGTAGCCGGGCCACTTCAGCTCCCGGTCCGGGTGGGCCGCGCGCCAGTCCCCGATCAGGCGCTCCGTGGCCAGCTCGGTGAGCGCGAAGTCGGCGAGGACCTCCTCCCGGTCCACCCCGAGCAGGGTCAGTACGAGCATCCCGATCAGCCCGGTCCGGTCCTTGCCCGAGGCGCAGTGGAAGACCACCGGGCCGGACGCCCCGGCGATCTCCTCCAGCACCTGCCGTATCTCCTCGGCCCCGTCCTCGGTGACCTCCGCGAACCGGTCCGCGAGGTAGCGCCAGGGGTCGATCTCCGGGTCGATGCCGGCCTGGTCGTAGGGCCGGTGCTCGATGCTCAGGTTCACGTAGTGGAACCGCTCCGCCTCCGGCACCCGGCCCTTGGCCTCGATCTCCCACGGGTAGCGCAGGTCGATCACGGTACCGACGCCCAGCTCCAGGAACCTCTCCCAGTCGGCGCCCCGCAGCTTGCCGAGCGAGTCCGACCGGTACAGCGTGCGCCACGCCACGGTCCGGCCGTCGGCGGCGCGGTAGCCGCCCATGTCGCGGAAGTTGTGCAGGCTCTCGAACTCGACGTGCCGGTTCAACGGTGCTCCCCCTCGATTCTCACAGTTCCTCGCCCAGCGGCAGACGGTGCACGCCCGGCAGGTACTCGTCCAGCTCCCCCGGGGTGAACCGGGACATCCCCACGACGTGCCAGAACTCACCGGCCACATCGCCCTCATATTTATATCCGCCGCCCGGTGTCAGCGCCGCCCAGCCGCCCGCGATGCCCATCAGCGTCGCGCGCAGCGAGGGCGGCTCCCCCTGCTCCGGGAGATTCCAGAGCCGTACGGTGCCGTCCTCCGCTCCGCTGGCCAGGGTCGTGCCGTCCGGGGAGAACGCGAGGGTGAGCACCCGGCCGGTGTGGCCGACGAGGTCGGTGACGTGCTCACCCGTCTCGGCGTGCCACAGGCCGATGGCGCGGTCGTCGCCCGCAGCTGCCACCAGCGGGCGGCTCGGGTGCGCGGCCACGGCCCACAGGCGTCCGCCGCGCCCGCGCAGGCGCAGACTCGGCTCGCCGTCCCGCCAGACGATGGCGCTGCCGTCCCAGCTCGCGCTGGCCAGCCATGCGCTGCGCGGGCCGTACACGACTCCGTACACCCGGTCCGCGTGCCCGGCGCCGCCGCCGAGCTCCGCCAGGAGGTCGCCGCTCCTGGCGTCCCACACCCGCACGAAACTGTCGTCGCAACCGGTGGCCAGCACATCGGTGTCCGAGCGGAAGGCGATCGAGCGGACCCTGCCCCGGTGCCGGGCCAGATTCGACACGGGGGAACCCGTGGGACGGAACCAGACCCGCACGGTGTCGTCGTCGTTGGCGGTGGCGAGCAGCGTGCCGTCGGCGTTGAAGGCCTCCGCCCAGACGTGTTCGGTCTCGGCGTCGAGTTCCCTCAGGTACTCGCCGTCCTCCGGGTCCCACAGGTACATGTCCCCGTCGTTGCTGGCCGTGGCCAGGATGGGGTCGACGGGACTGAACACCGCCGAGACCAGCCGGTCGCCGCGCCCGGTGAGCTCGCCGGTACGACGCCCCGTGCGCGTCTCCCAGAGCCGTACGACCCCGTCGTTGCCGGCGGTCGCCAGTTGCGCTCCGTCCGCGCTGAAGGCGACGCCGCTGATCCGGCGGCCGTGGCCGCGCAGGATGCGCTTGCCCTGGCCGGTGGCGGAGTCCCAGATCTGCGCGCCACCGTCGTTGCCGACGGTGAGGAGTTGGCCGTCGCCGGGCCGGAAGGCGCAAGCCCAGGCGGTGCCCCGGTGCTCGGACGGCTGCTGGGCGTGGAGGGTGACCGCGTATCCGTGCGGTCGCCCGGTGACCGTCCACAGCCGGACCGCGCCGTTGCTGTCGCACGCGGCGAGGAGCTTCCCGTCGTCGCCGAACAGCACCTGGTAGACGGCGCCCGTGCCGCGTTCGAGTATGCCGGCGGGGGTGCCGACGACGGGGTCCCAGAGCCGCACCTGGCCGTCGGTGCAGCCGCTGGCGAGGAGGTGCCCCTCGTGGTGGAAATCGAGGACGTAGACGCGGCCGGTGTGTCCGGTGAACTCGTGCAGCAGCTGTGCGTCGGCCGTCCGCCAGATCCGGACCGTGCCGCCCTGCCCGTTCTCGCCCCGGTCGGCGGTGGCGAAGAGCGTGCCGTCCGGGCTGAACCTGGCGCGGTACACGGCCCCCTGATGGCCGTCGATCTCCCGGATGCAGCGCCCGGTGGCCAGGTCCCAGAGCCGTGCCTTCGCGGCCGCGTCGCCGGTGAGCAGCATGTTGTCCGGGCCGTGGACCGCGGTGTAGACGGGCGCGATGTGCCCGGGCAGCCGGTGCACGGGCTCGCCCGTGGCCACGTCCCAGACCGTGACCAGGCCCTCGCGGTCGCCCGTGGCGAGCAGGGTGCCGGCCGGATCGAACGAGACCGGCCACACCCCGTCGGGGTGGATCTCCAGGCGGTGGCGGCAGGCTCCGGTCACCGGGTCCCAGAGCCGTACGGTGCCGTCGGAGCCCCCGGTGGCGATGACGCCGTCCCGGAATTTCACGGCGTACACCCGCCCTTCGTGCCCCTGGAGGGTGCGCACCGCCCGGCCGTCGTCGGCGCCGCAGACCAGGATGGAGCCGTCCTCGCTGCCGACGGCGAGGAGTTCGCCGTCGGCGCTGTACGCGATGGGCTCGGGCAGCCGGCTGGTGCGCATGCCGAAGCCGTACGGGACGCCGACCGCCGACGGTCGGAACCCGGCGTCCACCGGCATCCCGGGCGCGATCGCGGCGGTCCTGAGCTCGGGGGCCGACCGCACCCCGTCGTCCAGCGTCACGTCGATGAGCGCGGCCCGGTGCCAGCGGCTGCCGGTCAGCAGGGCGCCGCGCAGATCGGCCCGGGTCAGCCGGGCCCGGCACAGGTCCGCGCCGGTGAGGTCGGCCCGGCTCAGGTCGGCCCGGTCGAGGCGGGCGCCCGTGAGCCGGGTGCCCCGGAGCAGGGCGCCGGAGAGGTTGGCGCCGATCAGCCGGGTGTCCGTCAGATCGGCGTCGCTGAGGTCGACCCCGGAGAAGTCGCGGTGCGAGAGGTCCTCACCGGCGAGCCTGGCGCCGCGCAGATCGGCGTTGGCGGGCACCCGGAGCCGGTCGCTGATCCGCATGGCGTTGGCGCGGGCGGCGTCGTTGACCCCGCGTCCGGGCGAGTCGAGGACGTCGCGCACCCAGCGGGCGCACAGTGCGTGGTCGGCGAGATCGCAGAAGAACTCCACCGCGAGCTGGCTGAGCGGGCGGGCGAAGAGCAGGGCGTGCTGTCCACGGGCGAGCTGGTGGGCGGCCTCCCTCGCGACCAGCCATTCGATGACGGAGCCGTGGATGAACTGGAAGACGCCGTCGTCGCTGCGCACCAGCAGGCTGCCCGCGCCGACCGCCTGGGCGCGCTCGGCCGGGGAGAGCGGGGACTCGGTGAGTTCACTGAGGGTGCTGGCCACGGTCTCGGTGAGCTCGTCGAGCCGCAGGGCGCTGCGGCCGCTCTCCCACAGCCGCCAGGCCAGCGCGGTCACCGCGGCCCACAGCTGGTCGATGGTGAGTCCGGGCGGGGCGCCGGGACCGCCCTGGCCGCGCAGTTCCTCGTGGTCGAGCCAGGAGGTGAAGACGTCCTGGTACAGCCGCGCGGCGCTGAGCGCACGGCCCGCCCCGGCGACCGCCCGTAGCTGGTCCTGGCTCAGGTCGGCGACGAAGGAGAGCAGCCGGGGATTGCGGCAGAGCATCAGCAGGTCGGGGATGTTGCGCAGGAGCTGGAAGCGCTGGTCGGCCGCGTGCTCGTCGCCGTAGCTGCGCACCAGGTACGAGCGGATCTGCGCCGGGGTGAAGCCCTCGACGGACAGGATCCGGCGCTGCGGGAGCAGTCCGACGCGCTCGCCGAGCGCGGTGAGGATCTGGGCGTGCGACTTGAAGTGCTGGGTGCGGCTGCTGACCACGATCTTGGCGTTGTCGACGGCGGCGTCGAGGAGGACCTGGAGGTGGTCGGCGGCCCGGTCGTAGCTGACCCGGTTGACCAGCTCGTCGAAGCCGTCGAAGAGCAGGACGACGCGGCCCTGGGCGAGCATGTAGCGCAGGGCCCGCAGGTCGATGGTGTCGACTCCGTGTCCGGCCAGGTGGGCGGCGACCAGCCCTTCCAGGCTGTGGGCCCGGTCCAGGGTGTTCAGCGGGATCAACAGCGGTGTCAGGTGCGGGAGTTGTTCGGAGATGCGGCGGGCCAGCTCGCGCAGGGCGAAGGTCTTGCCGTGCCCGAAGTCGCCGAGGAGCAGGACGAACCGGCCGTGGTCGGACTCCAGGAGCTCCAGCAGCTCCTCGACGAGGCCGTCGCGTTCCTGGCCGGCGCGGTCCTGGCCGTCAGGACGGTCGGCGTCGCGGTAGCGCTGGGGGAGGTAGAGGCCGGGGGCGTACTGCTCGCTGCTGCTGAGGCGGGCGGTCTGCGCGGCGACGTAGCCGCGCAGGTCCAGCAGGCCCTGGAACTCGATGAAGCTGCGCAGCCTGACCCGTACGCCGTGGCTGACCGCCCGCTGCCGCAGCCCGCCGGCCGGCCCGTCGCCCGCGTACACCAGGACGGCCTCGGAGCCGGGGTCGGTCGCGTGCACCTGGGCGATGAAGCGGTCGAGTTCCTCCTCGGTGGGGGTGCCGGGGTGGACGGCGATGCGTTGCTGCTGCACGACGCCGTCCTCCTGCTCCCGCCAGGTGGCCATGATCTGCGCCATGTCGTCCGGTTCGCGGCGCGGCACGTCGCGCAGCCGTACGCCTTCCCTGCGCACCCGGCAGATCTCCTTGACCCGTTCGACGAGCGAGGCGGCCGGATCGTCCAGGGGCGCCCTGCCGACCGCGGGCTCGGCGGTGATGACGGGGGGCAGCTCGGGTACGGGGAAGACCCGGCGGGTCTGCCTCCAGTCGGCGGGGAAGCGCTCGGAGGCGACCTCGATCCGGTCCTGCCAGCGGGTGACGCCGTCCGCGGTGACCTGGAGCAGCTGGAACCTGGCGGGGCCGGCGGAGCCGAAGAGCGGCAGCTCGCCGGCGGCGCCGGCCAGTTGGCTGCGGCTGGGGTCCGCGGCGAGGGTGCGCGGCCCGCCGGTGGGCCCGTGCAGCAGCAGGTGCAGCCGCGGGGCGGCCAGCCGGGCGAGGGTGTCGGCGTCCCGCAGCCCGCCGGGGCCGCCCACGGCGTCGCCCGGGCGGCGGCCGTCGGTGAGGGGATGGCGCAGCGCGCCGATGCGCAGCCAGCCCTCCTCCTCGTACCGGCGCATGGCCTCGGCGAACCAGGCGGCCTGGTCGCGGCCGATGAATCCGTACTGCTCCTCGGGGCGGTGGCTGTAGGCCATGGAGGAGTTGAATCCGGCGACGACCGTGCTCAGCTCGGGCACGGGGAAAAGGGTCCACGGCTGATCGCTGTCGAAGACGGTGTCCAGGCCCTGGTAGAGGCCGCGGAAGAGCCGGGTGTAGTGGCGCCACTTGGGCCAGTACGGGGGCTGCGGCGCCACCTCGTCGGCCTCGCAGCTGTGGAAGTACGCCAGGGAGGCCGCCTGGTTCACGTCCTGCGCCCCCGGCACCACCATCACCCGCTGGGGGGACAGGTCGAGCTGGGACCGCAGCGCGGTGAGGAAGCTCAGGGCCTGGTCGCACTCGCGCGGGCTGCCGGACGCGGTGAGGTCCCCGGTCACCACCATCAGGTCGGGGGCGGGCGCTCCCGCGTCCCTGAGCATGATGAGGTCACCGCGGATCTGCCGGCTGAGCGAGTCGGGCTCGCGGCCGCGCCCGAAGTCGGGCCCGGCCAGGTGCAGGACGGTGACGGCGTCCTGGGCGCTGCTCCCGCCGGCCTGCGAGGCCTGCGGATAGACCGGCGCCCTGGCCGGCCGCCGCCGCCCCGACCAGCCGGGGCCGGCGAGCGCGCTCGGCTGCGGCCGGGCCGGATTGGGCTGCTCCGGGTGACGGGTGGCGCCCGAGGCGCTCCCCGGAAAGCCGGGCCGGCGCCCCGGGCGGGCGTGCCCGTCGACGGCCTGCCCGACCCTCGTCAGCAGCAGGGAGCGGGCGGCGTCGATGTCGGCCACGCCCACCAGGTCGACGTAGGTGATCGTGGCGAGCAGTCCCTCGATCGGGATCGCGTCCACCCGTACGGTCAGCAGTCGCCGTTCGGGGGACTCGGGGGAGGCGCGGAGCGCGGCCTGCCATTCCATGCGGCCGTAGGTGGAGCGTTCGTAATGGCGTGACAATACGGCGATCACCGCGACGGACTCGCTGACTCCGCGGTCCATGAAGTCTATGAAGTTGGTTCCTGGTACAAAGTCCCAGGCCTGCACCACGGTGCGGTAGCCGGCTTCCTCCAGGGTCCAGGCAATCCATGCGGCCCATTGTTCGTCTGCCGGCGAGTAGCTGATGAAGAAGTCGAACTCTCTTGCAGGAGCGCCGAATTGCCCATCCGTCATCATGGGACCATCGTAGGGGCGTCCTTGCTGCGACGGCTTCGGCTCGTCGAAGACGAGGGACGGCTCCCGGCCGCCGGTGGGGCGCCGGTCGCGTCACCCGGACGGGCCTGTCCGATTCCGTCCGCACCATCTGATGGCCGACCGCCTGTTTGTGCGAGTCTGTTCGGCGTGTCTCTCCTCAGGCGTCTGCATCCACTGGACTGGCTGGCCGGCGGGCTGCTCGCGCTCGGTGTGCTGTGCGTCGCCACGGGTCTGCTGCCCACCGGGCCCGCCGGGGACGTGATGGAGCGCATCGGTCCGCTGCTGGTGTTCCTCGCCACGGTGATCGTCCTCGCCGAGCTGACGGGCAAGGCCGAGGTCTTCGACGTGGTCGCCACCTGGGTGGCGCGGGCGGCCCGCGGAAACTACCTCCTCCTCTTCGGTCTCTGCGTGCTGTTCGCGTCCGTCACCACGATCACTCTCAACCTGGACACCACGGCGGTACTGCTGACCCCGGTGATGCTGGCGCTGGCGACGCGGGTGGGCATCGCGGCCGTGCCGCTGGCGATGACCACGGTGTGGCTGGCCAATACGGCGAGCCTGCTGCTTCCCGTGTCGAATCTGACGAACCTGCTGGCCGCGGACCGCGTGGCACTGGCTCCGTCGGAGATGGCCGCCACCATGTGGGCACCGCAAGTGGCGTCCATCTCCGTCACGATGGCCTGTCTGTGGGGCTTCTACTGGCGCCTGGGCCGGCGCGGCGAGCTGCGCTACGAGCCCCCGTCGCCGCCGCGCCCGGCGGACCGGGTCCTGTTCCGCGTGTGCGCGCTGGCGTGCGCCGGATTCCTGCTGGCGATCCTCCTCGCCGACGTGCCGCTGTGGACGGCGTCGATGACGGCCGCGCTGATCGTGCTGGTGGCCTTCGCGGTGCGCAGCCGGGAGGCGCTGCGCCTGTCGCTGATCCCCTGGCGGCTCCTCGTCCTCGTCCCGGGGATGTTCCTGGTCGTGGAGACCGTCAACGCCCATGGGCTGCACGAGATACTGACGACGGCGATGGGCTCCGACAACGGCGTGATGGGGATGCTCCGGTCCGCCGCGGTCGGCGCGGGCTTCTCCAACGCGCTGAACAACCTCCCCGCCTACATGGCCGGCGAGGCGGCCATCCCCGAGGCCAACCACGAGCAGCTGCTCGCGCAGCTCATCGGCGTCAACGTGGGTCCGGTCATCACGCCGTGGGCCTCGCTGGCCACCCTGCTGTGGTTCGAGCGGTGCCGCTGGCACGGCACCCGGATCGAGCTGGGCCGCTTCCTCGGTACGGGGCTGGTGCTGGCGGTGACGGGCACACTGGCGGCGACGGTGGCACTGGCGGCCACCACCTAGTGCTGTGACCGGCGCGGTGGGCCGGTCGGCCCGGCGCATCACCCCGATGCCCGCTCGGCCGCCGCGCCCACCTCTCGCAGCAGGTGGGCCAGGGTCTCGCCGCGCGCGGCGACGAAACTGCGCCCGCTGTCGTCCCCGGCGAAGCCCGGTCTGAACTCCGCCCCGGACAGCGTGCGCAGCTCCACCCCCGCCTCGGCCGCGAGCAGCGCCCCGGTCGGCAGGTCCACGCCCTCGGCCCGGTAGCCGACGAAGGCGTCGATGGTGCCGCGCGCCAGCAGGCTCCAGCCGAGCAGGGGCGCCCACAGCTGCAGTACGCGCCGGCAGTGCAGTTCGAGCGCCCCGCGCAGCGCAGCCGCCGTCGGGTCGCCGCGCCGCACGGCGTACCCCTGGGTCCAGGCGACGACGGGCCCGGTGCGCGGCAGTGCGTGGTCGGGACCGGGCAGCGCCCCGGCCGCCCCGTGGGCTCCCCGTCCCTTGACCGCGTGCCAGGTCTCGCCGGTGACGGGCTCGTGCACCACGCCCATCACCGGGGTGCTTCCCAGGCACAGCCCGATCCCCACCACATAGGCGGGCAGTCCGATCGCGACGTTGTTGCTGCCGTCCAACGGGTCGACCAGCCAGGTGCGCTCACCCGCCGCGTCGAGGAGCCCGGCCTCCTCGGACAGGATCCGGTCGTGCGGGAAGTGCCGCTGGATGCGGCCGAGTACGAGCTTCTCGGCGGCGAGGTCGAGGTCCACCACCACGTCCCCGGACTCGCCCTTCGTCCGCAGGCACTGCGCCGTGCCGAAGCGCCTGCGCAACAGGCCGCCCGCCTCCTGGGCCGCGGCGACGGCGACCTGCAGCTCGCGCTCGAAATCAGGCCCGCTGTTCGGCATCGATCCTCCTGAGGACGGTATGGGCGCTGCGCACCGTCTGCCCCGTGTCGCACAGCCGGCGGGTCGTGCGGCGCGGGCGGCCGTCGAGCGGCCCCAGCGAGAGGTCGACCTGCCCGGGGATCGAGAACCCGTGCACCAGGGTGGCCGCGGGGGCCTCGCCCGCCAGGGCGGTGGCGTGGAACTCGCCCGCGGCCAGGGTGTAGCTCTCCCCGCCGGAGGTGATGTGGGCGGGGCCGATCTCACTGCGCACCAGGAGCGGGGTGGGCCGGATCTCGTCCACGCCGTCGCTGCGGCTGCACACCTCGAACACCCGATGCGTCGCGCCGGCCTCGCCGTCGGCCACCGCGCTGGTGTGCACGGGGAGGTTGGCCACCCGGCCGTAGAGCACGTGGCTGCGCAGCTCCCAGCTGTGGCAGTGCATGGGCGACGCGTCGGGCTCGGGGCGGTTGCCGGCCTCGAAGAGATGCACACAGACTCCGCGCGGGCCCTCTCTCAGCAGCGGGAGGCAGAGGAATCCGAGGGGATGACGTACAGCATGTAACTCCCGTGTCCCGGTGGCGATTTCCTCCAGGGTGACGAGAGACCTTTCAAGCTCGTAGTCCATGGGTGCGCGCCTGGGCGCCTCACCTCCTGTAGGGGTCCTCCGCGTGCAGGGCCTTCTCGATGATCTTGCCGATGTCGCTGTCGGTGAAGACGCGCGGCAGCGGGAGCCGCAGCTCGTCGAAGAGCGTCCGCACCTCGTCGACGGTGGGCTCCTGGCCGAGTGGCGAGGCGACGCGCAGGTCGAGAGCGGTGGCCTGCTCGCGGCTCTGGTGCAACTCGGTCACGTAGTAGTCGTAGAGCGGCTGTCCCCGCTCCACCAGCAGGTTGACCCGGGACTGGTCGTCCTGGGTGATGACCAGGCAGGTCTCGGACAGGTCGAAGCGCAGGGTCGGCACGGCGGACGACAGGTGCACGCTGATTTCCAGCGTCGTGAGCTGCCGCTGGTACCAACAGGCGGCGAGAACCGTCGCGTACGACTCCCGCCGGACCCGGTCGGTGGTCCACACCTCGTCGTTCTGGCGCTGCCTGCCGAACATCTGCCGGAAGCGGGCGTACGCGGCGCACGCCCGCTCGTCGGCCGGGTTGACGATGTCGATCTTCACATTGAGCTGCGACCGCTGCTCCTTGGCCGCGCTCACGCACAGGGGCAGCGTGACCGCCCGCAGGTAGGTGCCCGTACCGCCCTTGAAATACCAGAGGTTGGTGTGCTGCCGGGCCTCGCGCAGGGCCTCGCCGACCTCGTTGCCCGAGAGGGACCGCACCATGGCGAGGTCTTCCAGGGCGCGGCGGGTCCCGCTCATGGCCTCCTGAATGCTCGCGGGGCGGCGTACGCGCTCCACGATCGACCCGGTCGCGAGCAGACCGAGCACGACGAGGGTGGCACCGGAGGACACGTCGTCGTCGATGACGTCCCCGAAGATGTCCAGGAACCCGACCACCATCGCGATGAACAGGGCGACGACCACGTCGGCGTTGCGCAGCACCCAGGCCACGAAACGCTCCAGCCGCCCGACATGCGCCGTCATGGACGCACCCCCCTCCCCCGCCCGTGCACCGATGGTAGGAGATGCCCCCGCGGCGCCACCAGTGGCACTTATCGGCTACCCGCGCACACCCGGCGGTCGTAGAGCGCACACACCGTCAGCCGGACTGCCGGGCAGCCCTGTCGGGAAGGAAGAGGACGGTGGTGAGGGTGCCGAGGAGGACGATCACGGTGTTGACGACGACCGCGGTCGTGATCCCCGCATGGATGTCCGGCTGCGACGCCGCGATCGCCGACATGATCGGCGTACCCATCGTGATGCCGATCTGCTGCGTCATCGTCGCCAGGCCCGTCGCCATGCCCTGCTCGTGATCGGGCAGGCCCGTCGTCGCCGTCACCATGAATCCGACGATCACCAGCATGTTGCCGATGCCCCCCGCGAACGTCGCGACCAGCAACAGCCACATCGTCCCCGAGGTCTCCCCCAACCCGACCAGGCTCAGCGTCGCGGCCGCCTGCAGCACGCCACCCGCCACGAGCGTCGTACGGGTGCTCGTCGCGGCGATCACCCGCGGCGCGACCGAACCGCCGATGACCGTGCCGATGCCCAGCACGCCGAACGACAGGCCGGCCGTCAGCGGCGAGAAGTCGAGCACGTCCTGGAGGTGGAGCGTCATCAGGAAGACCAGGCTCGTCTCCGTCAGGAACGCGAGCAGACCCGCGATGTTGCCCCAGGCCACCGTCTTCCTCTTCAGCACCGACACCGGCACCAGCGGACTCGCCGACTTCGACTCCACCGCGTAGAACACCACCAGCAGCACCGCACCGGCGGCGAGCCAGCCCAGCGCCGCACCCGAACCCCAACCGCGTTCGCCCGCCTGTGTCAGACCGTAGATCAAGGCGAGCAGACCGGACGTCACAGCCGCCGCACCCGGCAGGTCCAGCTTCGGGCGGGTGGTGGGACGGGACTCCTTGATGACCGCGGGGGCGATGATCAGGACGGCCAGCGCGACCGGGACGTTGACGAGGAACGCCCACCGCCACGACAGCAGATCGGTCAGGACACCGCCCAGGATCGCGCCCGTCGTGAAGCCCGCGGACATCAACGCACCGTTCAGACCGAGTGCCTTCTGCCGCAGCGGGCCCTCGGGGAACGAGGTCGTCAGCAGCGACAGACCCGCCGGGGTCACGGCCGCCGTCGCCAGCCCCTGGAAGACGCGGGCGATCAGCAGCATCTCCGGACCGTTCGCCAGACCACCCGCCAGCGAGGACAGGCCCAGCACCGCCAGACCCGCCAGGAACAGCCGGCGGCGGCCGAACAGATCCGCGACCCGCCCGAAGAGGAGGGTGAACCCGGCGGCGCACAGGGCGAACGACGTCGCGATCCACTGCAGATCCGACAGGGAGAATCCGAGCCCGTCGCCGATCACCGGCAACGCCACGTTCAGAATGGAGAAGTCGACCGCCAGCATGAACTGCGCCACCAGCAGCACCACCAGCACCAGCTTCAAACGCCCGTCCAGACGGACCGGCGCCCCGGACCCTGCGCCGTCTCCCGCACCGGCATCCGCCCGCACACCCTCGACAACCGACATCGCCACGCATCCTCTCGCTCACGCAACACGGTGTTGCCCGGTCGACTGTGGTGCGGGCGGCGGGAGTTACCCAGCCCCCTGGTTGTGCTGGCGCCGGGGAAGCTGGCACTGCCAGGGCCACCTTCGGGGCCGCTGTCCGGCGCCCTCCCCCGGCACACTGGAGGACATGGACACACCCACTGCCCTGGGCGCCTTCCTCCGTACCCGCCGCGCCCAGCTCCAGCCCGAGGACGTCGGGCTCCCCTCCCACGGCACCCGCCGGCGGGTGCCCGGGCTGCGGCGCGAGGAGCTCGCGCTGTTGGCGGGCGTGAGCATCACCTACTACACGCACCTGGAGCAGGGGCAGAGCACCAACGCCTCGGACAGCGTCCTCGACTCCCTGGCCCGCGCCCTGCGCCTGACCCCGGACGAGCACGCGCATCTGCTCGACCTGGCCCGGCCGCCCCGCACCAAGCGGACCCCGTCGCCCCGCCCCGAGTACGCCCGGGACGCCACGCGCCGCCTGATCGGCGCGATGCCGCAGGTCCCCGCCGTCGTCCTGGACGGCCGCAACAACGTGCTCGCCTGGAATCCGCTGGGCCACGCCCTGCTCGCCGGGCACCTCGACCTCGCGAGCCCCGACGATCCGGCCGTGCGCCCCAACCTCACGCGGATGCTGTTCCTCGACCCGCACACCCGGGAGCTCTACACGGACTGGAAGAGCGAGGCCCGCGTCGCCCTGGCGGCGCTGCGCCTGGTCGCCGGACGCAATCCCGAGGACCGCGCGCTCGCCGAGCTCATCGGGTCCCTGATGCTGCAGAGCCCCGACTTCGCCTCGCTCTGGTCCAAGCACCCCGTACGGGACTGCACCGTCGGGACCAAGACCCTGCACCACCCGGTCGTGGGTCCGCTCACCCTCGATTTCGAGAGCCTGCACCTCACCGACGGCACCAACCACCGGATGCTGCTCTACAGCGCCCCCGAGTCCTCCCCCTCCGACGCGGCGCTGCGCATGCTGTCGAGCCTCACCGCCGATCGCGCCGGCGCGGGGCGCGAAACCCCGAAGCCCGCGTCGGCGGATGCGGACACGGGCTTCGGGGGCGGGGGCGGAGGCGGAGGCCGGGGGCGGTAGGACGGCCCGGTCAGACCTTCCTGACCACGCTCGACTTCAGCTGCATGGCGCCGAAGCCCTCGATCTTGCAGTCGATGTCATGGCCGTCGACACCCTCGACGAGGCGGATGTTGCGCACCTTGGTGCCCGCCTTGATGCCGGAGGTGCTGCCCTTGACCTTCAGACCCTTGACGACCGTCACCGTGTCGCCGTCGGACAGCACGTTGCCGACCGAATCCTTGATCACCCGCTCCTCGGAGGCGCCACCGGCCCCGGCGGCGGCCGCGGCCGGCTGCCATTCGTGTCCGCACTCGGGGCAGATCAGGAGCGCGCCCATCTCGTAGGCGTACGCGCTGTTGCACTCGGGGCAGGGGGGCAAGGAGGTCTCGGTCACCTCACCAGTGTATTTCAGGCCATCGGTGCAGATCAGCGCGCCGTCGGCCGACACCGGCTTTCCCGGAAGCCGCGAGGACGGTACCCGGCTTGTGCAAGAGTCCGGGTCGGCGCGGATCACCCGCTCACGCCCACCCAGTCCAGGAGGTCCATGTGTCTGCCGCATCGAGCTACGCGTCCGGGGTCTGTGAGGTGCCGCTGCTGGGCGACACCATCGGCGAGAACCTGGACCGCACCGTGCGGAGGTTCCCCGGGCGCGACGCCCTCGTGGACGTGGCCGCCGGGCGCAGGTGGACGTACGCGGAGCTGGCGGCCGACGTCGACGCCCTCGCGCTCGGGCTGCTGGATCTGGGCATCGTCCGGGGGGACCGGGTCGGCATCTGGGCACCCAACCGCGCGGAGTGGACGCTGGTGCAGTACGCCACCGCCAAGATCGGGGCGGTCCTCGTCACCGTGAACCCCGCGTACCGCTCCCACGAACTGGAATACGTGCTCCGGCAGTCCGGGGTCCGGCTGCTGGTCGCGGCGGAGCGCTTCAAGACCTCCGACTACGCGGCCATGATCGAGGAGGTGCGGCCGCGCTGCCCGATGCTGGAGTTCACGGCCCTGCTGGAGGGACCCCTCTGGGCCTCCCTGCTGGAGCGGGGACGGCGGGGCGACCCGGCGGACCTCGTGCGGGCCCAGGCCGCGCTCAGCCCGGACGACGCCGTCAACATCCAGTACACCTCGGGGACCACCGGCTTCCCCAAGGGCGCCACGCTCTCGCACCACAACATCCTCAACAACGGCTTCTTCGTGGGCGAGTTGTGCCACTACACCGAGCGCGACCGGGTCTGCCTCCCGGTGCCCTTCTACCACTGCTTCGGCATGGTGATGGGCAATCTCGCGTGCACCAGCCACGGTGCGGCCATGGTGATCCCCGCGCCGTCGTTCGATCCGGCGGCCACCCTGGCCGCGGTCGAATCGGAGTCGTGCACCTCGCTCTACGGCGTCCCCACCATGTTCATCGCCGAACTGGCCGATCCCGGCTTCGACGGGTACGACCTGTCCAGCCTGCGGACCGGGATCATGGCGGGCTCGCCCTGTCCGGTGGAGGTGATGAAGGAGGTCATCGACCGGATGGGCATGACCGAGGTGTCCATCTGCTACGGGATGACGGAGACCTCCCCGGTCTCGACGCAGACCCGCGCCGACGACTCGATCGAGCGCCGGGTGTCCACCGTGGGCCGCGTGGGGCCGCACCTGGAAGTGAAGGTGGTCGATCCGGTCTCGGGGCGGACGGTGCCCCGCGGGGAGCCGGGCGAGCTGTGCACCCGCGGCTACTCGGTCATGCTCGGCTACTGGGCGGAGCCGGAGCGGACCGCCGAGGCCGTCGACGCGGCCCGCTGGATGCACACCGGCGACCTGGCCGTCATGGACGACGACGGGTACCTGAGCATCACCGGCCGGATCAAGGACATGGTGATCCGCGGCGGCGAGAACGTGTACCCGCGGGAGATCGAGGAGTTCCTGCACGCCCATCCGGACGTACTGGACGTGCAGGTCATCGGCGTTCCCGACGCGAAGTACGGGGAAGAGCTGATGGCGTGGGTGCGGATGCGCGACGGCGCCGAGCCGCTGACCGCGGCCGCCGTACGGGCGTACTGCGACGGGCGGTTGGCCCACTTCAAGATCCCGCGCTACGTGCACGTCGTGGAGGAGTTCCCCATGACCGTCACCGGGAAGATCCGCAAGGTCGAGATGCGCGAGGCGGCGGCCCGGCTGCTGGAACAGCGCTCGTAGAACGGCGCGTTGCGGACCGGACCACCCCGTTCCTGACCGATGATCTTACGTAGGCGCGGCGTCGCCCGACCCGACCGGTCCGCGGCGCCGCTCCTCTTTGCCCTGCCGACCGACCACCGGAGGACCACAGTGACCCCGCCCATGACCCGACGCCTGACCCTCAGCGCGGCCCTGCTGGCGGTGATGGCCGCCGTGACGCCGGTGTCCACCGCCCACGCGTCCCCGGTCACCCCCGACATGGAGGCGCTGACCCAGGCGCTGCGGAACACGACCGACGCCGGAGCGCCGGGGGCCATGGCCCGCTTCACCGGCCCGGCCGGCGTCAAGACCCAGGCCCTGGGCGTACGCGACAAGAGCACGGGCGCGGCCATGAACCCCCAGGCCCGCTTCCGGATCGGCAGCGTCAGCAAGACCTTCTCCGCGGTCGTCCTGCTCCAGCTGGCGGGCGAGGACCGGATCGCCCTGGACACCTCCGTCAACCACTACCTGCCCGGCCTGCTGCCCGACGACCGGATCACCGTGCGTCATCTGCTGACCCACCGGAGCGGACTGGCGGACTACACGAACGCCATGTTCGACAAGACCGTGCCCGGCTTCGAGGCCGTGCGGAACAAGGTGTTCAGCTACCAGGAGCTGGTGAAGCTCTCGCTGAGCGAACCGAGGACCACCGAGCCCGGCGCGGCGTACAAGTACTCGAACACCAACTTCGTCGTCGTCGGCATGCTCATCGAGAAGATCACCGGCAACGGGGTGGCCGCGGAGTACGACCGGCGCATCATCAAGCCGCTGGCCCTGCGGAACACCTCCTACGTGCACCCCGGGACGCGGATCGACGGACTGCACGCGCGCGGCTACCTCCACCCGGACGAGGCCGGGGCGCCCCTGGTCGACTCCACCGAGCAGACCGTTTCCTGGGCCCAGTCCGCGGGGGCGATCATCTCCAGCCCGGCCGATCTGAACTCCTTCACCTCCGCGCTGCTCGGCGGCCGGCTGCTGCCGGCACGGATGCTGGACGCCATGCTCACCATGACCCCGACCGACACCACGAACACCCGGTTCTACGGGCTGGGCCTGCGTCGCTACGACCTCTCCTGCGGCACGTCGGTCTACGGCCACACGGGCACCGTGCAGGGCTTCTACACCTACGCCTTCTCCACCCGCGACGGCCGGCGCAGCCTCTCCGCCATGGCGAACACCTCGAACAAGGGGGCGGCCAACACCGCCCTCGGCGGGACGCTCGAAGCCGCGTTCTGCGGCAAGCAGCCCGGCAAGCCCACCCAGCGCGGGCTCGGATTCACCCCGGCCGAGATGGACCTGCCCGAGCAGCGCTGACCCCTTCGCGCACGCTCAGCCGTTGCCCACCGCGTCGTCGCAGGCCGGGCAGACCCGGTTCGCGTACTGCGGGTCGAACCACCCGGAGCCGGGATGCCCGGCAGGCTGCCACGGGGCCGTTCCCATGGCGAAGGTGTCCCTGCCGCAGAAGGTCCGCGGACCGGGGACGGCCGTCATTCCCGGGGCGGTGGGCGCGGCGTGCACGCGCAGCACGAGCGCGTCGCCGCCTGGGGAGGAGCCCCCGGAGCCGTGCTCGGTCACCGGTGCGCCGAGCTCGTACACCACGACAATCTCGCTCATACCCCGACGGTAGGCCGCTCGGGGGCGACTTGCCGAAATCGACACCGCGAACTCCGGGGAATAACGATCCTGACGACTCATCAGGTCATCCGTCCCGGACTCTTGACTCTGTCGGCGCCAGTGGCGATCCTCGTCGCAATATTTGTGCGGTCCATGACAAGCCACGCCGGTGGCCGAACCGCACCCTCCGCTGACCGAAGACGTGAGTGATGACCATTAATCGACACACGCACCACAGGCGTAGGCCCCTGGCCGTCATGTCATTGCTCCTCGCCGTGGTGGCCATGGTGCTCGGCCCCGTGCCCAGCTCCGCCGCCGACCCCGGCTGGTGGAACCCGGTCGCCCGGCCCGCACCCGACTCCGACATCAACGTCACGGGCGAGCCCTTCAAGGGAACCGACTCCGAGGGCCGGGTCCGGGGCTTCGTCGACGCGCACGACCACCTGATGTCCAACGAGGGCTTCGGTGGCCGTCTCATCTGCGGCAAGCCGTTCTCCGAACTGGGGGTGGCCGACGCGCTCAAGGACTGTCCCGAGCACTATCCGGACGGCTCGCTCGCGATCTTCGACTTCATCACCAAGGGCGGTGACGGCAAGCACGACCCGAACGGCTGGCCCACCTTCAAGGACTGGCCCGCCCACGATTCGCTGACCCACCAGCAGAACTACTACGCCTGGGTCGAGCGAGCCTGGCGCGGTGGTCAGCGGGTGCTCGTCAACGACCTCGTCACCAACGGCGTGATCTGCTCGGTCTACTTCTTCAAGGACCGCAGCTGCGACGAGATGACCGCCATCCGCCTGGAGGCGCAGAAGTCGTACGACATGCAGGCCTACATCGACAAGATGTACGGCGGCCCGGGCAAGGGCTGGTTCCGGATCGTCACCGACTCCGCGCAGGCCCGCGACGTCATCAAGCAGGGCAAGCTGGCCGTCGTCCTCGGGGTCGAGACCTCCGAGCCGTTCGGCTGCAAGCAGATCCTGGACATCGGGCAGTGCAGCAAGGCGGACATCGACCGCGGCCTGGACGAGCTGCACAAGCTGGGCGTCCGCAGCATGTTCCTGTGCCACAAGTTCGACAACGCCCTGTGCGGGGTCCGCTTCGACCAGGGCGCGCTCGGCACCGCGATCAACGTGGGCCAGTTCCTGTCGACCGGCACCTTCTGGAAGACCGAGAAGTGCACCGGCCCGCAGCACGACAACCCCATCGGCCTGGCGGCGGCGCCCTCGGCGGAGAAGGAGCTGCCCGCGGGTGTGGCGGTCCCCTCGTACGCCGCGGACGCCCAGTGCAACACCCGCGGTCTCACCGAGCTCGGCGAGTACGCGGTGCGCGGGATGATGAAACGCAAGATGATGCTCGAAGTCGACCACATGAGCGTCAAGGCGGCGGGCCGGGCCTTCGACATCCTGGAGTCCGAGTCGTACCCGGGCGTGATCTCCTCGCACAGCTGGATGGACCTCAACTGGACCGAGCGCCTCTACAAGCTCGGCGGTTTCGCCGCCCAGTACATGAGCGGCTCCGAGGGGTTCAGCGCGGAGGCCAAGCGCACGGACGCGCTGCGCGACAAGTACAACGTGGGCTACGGCTACGGCACCGACATGAACGGTGTCGGCGGCTGGCCCGGCCCGCGGGGCGCGAACACCCCGAACCCGGTGAAGTACCCCTTCCGCAGCGTCGACGGCGGCTCCGTCATCGACAAGCAGACCACCGGGCAGCGCACTTGGGACCTCAACACCGACGGCGCCTCGCACTACGGCCTGGTGCCGGACTGGATCGAGGACATCCGGCTGGTCGGCGGCCAGGACGTGATCGACGACCTGATGCGGGGCGCCGAGTCCTACCTCGGCACGTGGTCCGCGTCCGAGCGCCACAAGGCCGGGGTGAACCTCGCCTCCGGAGCGTCCGCCTCGGCGTCCACGTCCGAGTGGTGGAACCCGTTCGTGAGCTACGCACCGGGCCGGGCCGTCGACGGGGACACGGGCACCCGCTGGGCGAGCGAGTGGAACGACAACCAGTGGCTCCAGATCGACCTGGGGTCCGCGAGCCTGGTCAAGCGCATCACCCTCGACTGGGAGGCCGCGTACGCACGGGGCTACCGCATCGAGGTGTCCGCCAACGGCACGGACTGGCAGAGCGTATGGTCCACCGACTCCGGTGACGGCGGGCTCGACACGGCGCGGTTCTCGGGCGTCTCGGCGCGCTACGTACGCGTCCAGGGGCTCCAGCGCGGCACTCAGTGGGGCTACTCCCTGCACGAGGTCGGGGTCTACAGCGGCTGACGGCCGCAGCAGTCGGGGGGGGGGGGGGGGGGGGGGGGGGGGGGGGGGGGGGGGGGGGGGGAGAGGGGGGGGGGGAGGGAGGAAGGGG
>NZ_JBVIFS010000005.1:0-30071 GCF_055571215.1 Streptomyces sp. NPDC030995 | reverse complement strand
AGTTCTGTGTTTTTTCCCTTTTCCGGTCTCTTTCCTTATCCCCCTGCCCCCTCCCCCCCCCCCCCCCCCCCCCCCCCCCCCCCCCCCCCCCCCCCCCCCCCCCGCACATCACCGCACGGCACAGCACGGCACAGCGCAGCAAGGAAGCGAAAGGAACGCCCATGGCACGGATGCCGTCGGCCGAGCGGCGCCGGCAGCTGACCGAGGCCGCGATCCGCGCGATGACCCGCGACGGCGTCGCCGGGACGACGACCAGGTCGATCTCCGCAGAGGCGGGCGTGTCCCTGAGCGTCTTCCACTACTGCTTCGACTCCAAGCAGGCCCTGCTCGAATCCGTCATCGCGGCGATCACGGATCACAGCATCACCGTGGTGAGGGAGGCGATCCAGCCCAAAGCCACCCTCCGCGAGACCATCCGGGCCGGCTTCCAGGCGTACTGGGACCACGTGTCCGCCCACCCGGGCGAGCACATGCTCACGTACGAACTCACCCAGTACGCCTTGCGCCAACCGGGCTTCGAGCACCTGGCGCGACGGCAGTACGAGATGTACTCCGACACGTACACCGAGCTCATCGAGCAGCTCTGCGACCGCATGGGCTTCGCGCTGCGCGTACCGGTCCCCTCGCTGGCCCGGTATCTCGCGGCGATGACCGACGGGCTGACCCTGAACCACCTCGTCCTCGGCGACGACACCATCTCGGCGGACATCCTCGACACGATCACCGACCACGTCGTGAGCCTCGCCGCCGACGACGCCCGGACCGGCTGACGTCCGCACCGGCTGACGTCCGGGCCACCTGACGTCCGGGAGCGGCGGGCAGCACGGCGGATCCCTGCGTCGCCGGGCGGCGCAGGGATCCGGAGAGCGGGCGGGGTTCCGGTCAGGTCCGGTGCAGCAGCGTGGTCAACGCCTCGTGGAGGACCGATTCCGGATCCGTCGCGGCCTCCGTCGTGCGCCAGGCCACGAAGCCGTCCGGGCGTACGAGGACCGCGCCCACCTTGGTCGTGCCGTGCACCTCGGCCCAGTCGCCGCCGTCCTCCGCGGTCAGGTCGGCCTCCGGCCCCGTGCCGATCGCGTACGCGGCCAGGGGCAGGTTCAGCCGCTCGGCGAGGGACCGCGCCGCACCGCTCCACTCGGTGCCCTCGGAGCTGAGCAGGACGAAGGACCGTTCGTAGAGGTCCACGGTGGACTTCGGCTCCGGCTCCCCGGGGCCGCGCAGCCACATGTGCGGGGCGCGCGTGCCCGGATCGCCGCCGAGCTTCATCCGTTCGGGTACGACGGGCAGGTCGGGGTCGGTTCCCAGGACCGCGCCCGTGTTGTAGCGGTAGCCCATGGCCACGGAGAGGACGCCGCCCTGCCGTCCGCCACCGCGCGCGGCGGGCTCGGGGGCGGCCGCGGGGTCCGGCTCGTACCCCGGATGACTGTGCTCCGCCGAGCGGGCCGAGGCGCGCTCGCTCGTCGCGCGGGCCACCGGCTGCCGCTCGGCCTCGTACGTCTGGAGCAGCCCGGGGCCCGCCGAGCCGTTCAGCACGGCGGCGAGCTTCCAGGCGAGGTTGTGGGCGTCCTGGATCCCGGTGTTCGAGCCGAACGCCCCGGTGGGGGACATCTCGTGGGCGGAGTCGCCGGCGAGGAAGACCCGGTCGGCCCCGTACCGCTGTGCGACCCGCTCCGCGGCGTGCCACGGGGCCTTGCCGGTGATCTCGACGTCCAGGTCGGGTGCGCCGACGGCCCGGCGGATGTGTTCGGCGCAGCGCTCGTCGGTGAAGTCCTCCAGGGTCTCGCCCTTGTCGGGGTGCCACGGCGCGTGGAAGACCCACCGCTCGCGGTTGTCCACCGGCAGCAGCGCGCCGTCGGCGTCGGGCTTGGTGAGGTAGCAGACGATGAAGCGCCGGTCGCCGATCACCTCCGCCAGCCCGCGGGACCGGAAGGTGATGCTCACGTTGTGGAAGAGGTCGCCGGAGCCGCTCTGGCCGATCCGGAGCTCCTCCCGCACGGGGCTGCGCGGCCCGTCGGCCGCGACGAGGTAGTCGGCGCGCACCGTGCTGTGCTCCCCGGTCTCCCGGTTCTTCACGACCGCCGTCACCCCGCTCCCGTCCTGGTCGAAGGAGAGGAGCTCGGTGGAGAACCGCAGGTCCGCGCCGAGCGAGGGGGTCACGGACATCAGTACCGGCTCGATGTCGTTCTGGCTGCACAGGCACCATGCCGACGGGCTGAAGCGCGCGAGCGCACCACCTGGATCGATCTCCTCGAACAGCCACTCCTGGTCTTCGCCGGTCAGCGAGCCGCCTTGCATGATGCCGTGGTTGTCCGCCAGGACCGAGGCGGCCTCACGGATCCGGCCCTCGACGCCGGCGACCCTGAACAGCTCCATCGTCCTTACGTTGATACCGCGTCCGCGTGGGTGCATCGAGGTACCCGCGTGCTTCTCGACCAGCATGTGTCTGATGCCATGCCGGCCGAGGAACAGCGAGGTGCACAGGCCCACCAGCGAGCCGCCCACGATGAGGACCGGGACGCGGTGGTCGACGTTTTCCTTCATGGCTCTTCCATGCCCTGTACGAGGGCGGTTCCCTCGCCCGTTCACCCGCTTGGTTCTCTCCTCTCGCGCCGGGGGGATTACGGGACAACGATCGGTTCGGGTGGCGCCGCCCGTGGCGACCGTGTGGTCTCGAAGGAGTGTGAACGATGACAACCTTGTCGGAACGGATATCCCAGTCCGCCTTCGACGGCTCGAGGCTTCGGGTCGTACTGCTGCTGGATCTGTACGACGGAGCGCAGAACCAGTTCCTGGAGGTGTACGAACATCTTCGCGAGCAGGTGTCCTCCGTCCCCGGGCACATCAGCGACGAGTTGTGCCAGTCGATCGAGAATCCCTCGCAGTGGCTCATCACCAGCGAGTGGGAGAGCGCACCGCGGTTCCTGGCCTGGGTCAACAGCGAGGAGCACGTCGCGACGGTCCAGCCGCTCCACGGCTGCGTACGGGACACCCGCTCCCTGCGGTTCAGCGTGCTGCGGGAGGCCGGCAAGGATTTCGGCCCCGCCGCCGAGGAGCCCGGCCCGACCCGTCTCCGGGTCGCTCCGCGACGGGGGGACGGCGTGGTCCGCCACGCCCTCACCTTCACCGTGAAGCCGGGCAGCGAGCCCGTCGTGGCGGAACTGCTGGCCGGATACGCCTCCCCGAAGGCCCAGGTCGACGACGGCACCCGGCTGCGCCGCACCTCGCTCTTCATGCACGGCAACCGCGTCGTACGGGCGGTGGAGGTCGAGGGCGACCTCCTCGCGGCACTGCGCCACGTGGCCCAGCAGCCCGAGGTGAGGGCGCTGGAGGAGGCCATCAACCCCTATCTGGAGCAGGACCGGGACCTCAGCGATCCCGGATCCGCCCGGACCTTCTTCACCCGTGCGGCGCTCCCCGCGGTCCACCACGTGGCGGCCGGCGACCACGAGCCCGCGGACGTCCGGCGGCACGCGCTCTTCTACCCGGCCAAGGACGGCTGCGGCATGGCACTCGCCCGGCTGCTCGCCGGCCAGGACGAGGCGGCCGTGGACGACCCGACGAGCCCCATCGAGGCCAGCACCGTCTTCCAGCGCGACGACATCGTCGTCCGGCTCCTCGACATGCGCGCCCCGCTCGACGCGCGGCCCGCACTGTCACTCGGCGTCGAGGGCAGCCACAAGGCGGCGGTGCTCGCCCGGCTGCTCGACAGCGCCAAGGACGGTGTCCCCACTACGGACCAGGAGATCTCACGCTTCCTCGCGCGCTCTGAAATGCGCCTGATCACCGACCGGCGTACGCCGGTGCAAGCCTGAGGAGATGTCGTCATGACCGCTCGACTGACCATGGAAGAACTGGCCGCTCTGATGAAGAAGGGCGCGGGTGTCACCGTAGACCCCGCGGCCATGGCGAGCCGCCCCGACTCGGGCTTCGACGAGTGGGGCCTGGACTCCCTGGGGCTGCTCGGCATCGTCGGCGAGCTGGAGAACCGGCACAGCCGGCCGCTGCCGGCCGACGCGGACCGCTGCAAGTCTCCGCGCGAGTTCCTCGACCTCGTCAACAACTCCCTGATGTCCGGCACCTGACGCCTCCATGCCGACGCCCCCGAGACCGGCTCCGCGCCGGTCTCGAGGCGTTGTGGCGGTGGTGTTGGAGGTGGGGGTGGAGGTGATGGAGGTGGTGGTGCGCGGGTCCGGCCGGGGGCCGGGGGTCAGCCTGGCACCGTGCACTCGAATGCGTGCAGGTACGCGTTGACCGGACGGATCTCGCCGATCACCAGACCGGCGGCCTCCATGCGCGTGCAGAGGCTTTCCTTGGTGTGCTTGGCGCCGCCGACGTTGAGCAGCAGCAGCAGGTCCATGGCCGTGGTGAACTTCATCGACGGAGTGTCGTCGACCAGGTTCTCGATGATGACGACCCGGGATCCGGGACGGGCCGCCGCGACGACGTTCCGCAGGGTCCGGCGGGTGCTGTCGTCGTCCCATTCCAGGATGTTCTTGATGATGTACATGTCGGCCTCGACCGGGATGGACTCGCGGCAGTCCCCGGGAACGATGCCGGCCCGTGCGGCGAGCGGACCGCCCTCGCGCAGCCGGGGATCCGCCTTCGCCACCACTCCGGGCAGGTCGAGCAGGACTCCCCGTACGGTCGGGTGCTTCTCCAGCAGGCTCGCCAGTACGTGCCCCTGGCCGCCGCCGATGTCCGCGACCACCGAGACCCCGGTGAGGTCGAGGAGTTCCGCGACGTCCAGCGCCGACTGCGTGCTGGAGGTGGTCATGGCCCGATTGAACACGTGGGCCGACTCGTGCGCGTCCTGGTGCAGGTAGTCGAAGAACCCCTTGCCGTACAGCTCCTGGAAGACGCTCCCGCCGGAACGCACGGCGTCGTCGAGCCGTGGCCACGCCTGCCAGGTCCAGGGTTCGGTGCACCACAGGGCGATGTAGCGCAGGCTGTGCGGATCGTCGTCGCGCAGCAGCCGGGACATCTCCGTGTGGACGAACGCCCCGTCCTCCGTCTCCGCGAAGATCCCGTAGCAGGACAGGGCGCGGAGCAGCCGTCGCATGGGCTGTGGCTCGGAGTCCACCGCCGCCGCGAGCTCGGCCGCGGTGGCGGGCGCATCGCCGAGGGCGTCGGCCACTCCCAGGCGGGCGGCCGCTCGTACGGCCGCGGCGCACGCCGCCCCGAAGACGAGCTCCCGCAGCCGCATGGCCGGCTGGGGGGAGGCGGGAGTGGGGGTGGGGATGGGGGTGGGGGTGGAGGTGAGGTTGGGGGTGGAGGCGGGGGTGGAACTTACCGTGGTCATACGGCCTCGTTTCTCCTCGTGAGGGGGAACACGGTCAGCACATCCCGGCCGGCACGGAGGTCCCGCACCGGTTGCGGAGGAACTGGTTGCCCGTTCCGGTCCCCTGGTTGGCCAGATCCGCCGGCTGGTTGTCCCGCACCACGTTGTCCTGGATGACGTTGTCGGTGTTCTTGGCGCCCACGAAGCTCTTGAACAGCAGGATTCCGCCCGACAGCGGGGAGGAGCCGACGTTGCCGCGGATGGAGTTCGAACGCACGGTCGTCTGCTCGGCCCCGGTGAGGACGATGCCGACTCCCTGGATGTCGGGGAGGCGGGTGTTGCCCTTGCAGAACTTGTTGTTCTCGTGGATCAGGTTGCTGCGGATGGTCATGGCTCCGGCACCCGGCTCGCCCTCGTCGCCGACGACGAACACGCCGCCGCAGTTGCCGGTGAGGGTGTTGCCGTGGACGGTGAGGTTCCTGACCCGCCTGACCGTCACTCCGATCCGGTTGCCGGTCAGCGTGTTGTTGCGGACCACGGCGCCCCGGGTGTCGGTGGCGCCGCCCTCGCGTTCGACGGTGTTGGCGATGAAGATGCCCGACTCGGTGTTGTCGCGCGCGACGTTGTCGCGGAACAGCCCGCGGGTGGAGCGCTCCTGGGCGATCCCCCAGGTGCCGTTCTTCTCGGAGATCACCCGCTCGACGCTCAGCCGGTCGGTGTAGGAGGCCCAGATGCCGTTGCGCTTGAAGCCGGAGACGGTCAGCGCCCGGATGTTCACCTCGTCGACGGTCTTGTCCGCCGTCCCCATGACACAGATTCCGGTGTCGGCCTGCGAGCAGGCGGTCGCCGCCGCCCGTGCGGGCCCGTTCGGCGTGGCGGCCACGGGCGCGGGCGCCGGTGTGGCCGGCGGCTTGATCACCGTCCGCGCCCCCCACCCCCGCAGGGTCAGCTTCTTCGTGATCAGCACGTTCTCGTAGTAGGTACCGGGCATGACGGTGATGATGTCGCCCGGCCTGGCGGCGTTGACCGCGTCCTGGATGGAGTCGCCCGGGTGCACTCTGTGTCCGGCTGCGGCGGCGGGTGGCGCGACGACCACGCCGAGACCAGCGGCCATGACGACGGCGATGCACGTGAGGGACTTGAGTTGTCGGTTCGTCACGATGCCGAAGTTATGGGCGATTCCGACGGATCGCCACACCGGGTAAGCGGATGGATACATCCCGTGGGCAAACGGCGGCATTTTGGGGTCCGGAGGAGTGGATCGAGGGGCTCGGGGTTGACGGTCGTACAGGGTGACGCCGGATCAGCTCCGGCCGTACGGCGCGGCGACGGCGCGGGCCGTTGCCTGCGCTTCGGCGATCGCGCTGGTCACAGGGGGTTTCCCGGGCTCTGTCGCGATGGGCAACAGGCAACCCGTCGACCCCGGTGCGGGGCCGGGGCAGGCTGAAGCCGTCCGCTCGAGGCAAGACCACAAGGGGAAATCATGCGCAAGATGTTCCGCGGCGCCGCCGCCCTCGCCACCTCCGCCGTCGCCGTGCTCGCGCTCAGCGGCCCGGTCCAGGCCAAGCCGGTCGACGCGTGGGCCGGGTGCCCGGACGGGGCCGTCTGCATCTACCCCCAGAACCAGAACCCCGCCGTCAGGCCCACCCATGTCTTCTACAGCTACGGGGCCCACAACCTGAGCAACCAGTTCGGGAACCACTGGGTCCTCAACAACCAGTACGGCGGTGCGACCGCAAACCTGTGCACCGGCTCCGGCGGCGCGGGCTGCGGCAACCCCATCGCCGCGAAGACGGGCGTCTACGCCGACCTGACGCCGATCAACTCGATCCGCCTCAACCCGTAGCCCCCCCGTCAGGAGGGCTGGGGGAGCCGCTGTCCGGGGCCGCCGCGCGGCGGCCCCGGACGTTCCTGTGCTCGTCATACCGGTGCGAAGACCCGGTCGGTCGTCCGACCCCCGCTGTAGCCTGGGCACTGCCGTCTCGCTGCCTCGGCGCGCTTGCCATGGGGGATGTTGTGGGGGATCCGGACCGCCCGCCGAAGACCGATCACCAGCACGAATCCGACGACGCCGCGATGGCCTTTCCCACCCAGCTGCGACGTCTGCGTGTGCAACGCGGCCTGTCCCTCGCGGACCTCGCCCGGCGGACGCACTACAGCAAGGGCTATCTGAGCAAGATCGAGACCGGCTCGAAGCGCGCCACCGTGGACGTCGCGCGGCGCTGCGACGACGTACTGCGGGCAGGGGGCGAACTCATTCGGATGGCCGGGGAGACGGAGCCGCCCGAGGCCGACGGCGCATGCCCCTACCGCGGCCTGGCGGCCTTCACCGCGTGGGACGCGCGGTGGTTCTTCGGCCGGGAGCGGGCGACGGCCGAGCTGGCCGAACGGGTCTTCGAGCGGATCGGCAGCGGACCGCTGATGGTGGTCGCCCCGTCGGGCGCCGGCAAGTCCTCGCTGCTGAACGCCGGTCTCGTACCCGCCCTGCGGAGCCGCGGCGGCTTCCCGATGCCGGGCGCCGACGCATGGCCGGTGGTGCGGTTCACTCCCACCGCGCACCCCCTCGCCGAACTGCTGGACTGCGCCGCCAAGGTCCTGGGCAGCGATCTCGGCATCGGCGCACAGGAGTTGCGGGAGCGGCCCCACGCGCTGCTCGAAGCCGTCCACCGGCTCACCGGGCGCGCCCCGGCGGCCACCCCGGACCGGCTGACCCCGCCCGTCCGTCCGGTGCTGCTCGTCGACCAGTTCGAGGAGCTGTTCACCCTCTGTACCGACGAGGACGAGCGGCGCGCGTTCGTACGGGTGCTCTGCGCGCTGGCCGCCTCCGGCCCTGCGCCGGCCGGTCACGATCCCGCCGTCGTGGTGCTCGGTGTACGGGCCGACTTCTCCGGTGACTGCCTGGACCTTCCGGAGCTGGCCCCGGTGTTCACCGGGGGCCTGTTCGTGCTGCCCCCGATGTCCCTGACGGAGCTGCGGGAATCGATCACCCGCCCGGCGGAGCTCGCGGGTTTCGCCCTCGAACCGGGCCTGGTCCCCCTGCTGCTGCGCGACGTCGGCCTGCGCGACGATCCGCCCGACCGGACGCCCTCCGGTGCGCTCCCCCTCGTCTCCCACGCCCTGCTGGCCACCTGGCGGCAGCGCGAGGGCGCCACCTTGACCGTCGCCGGATACGAGCGCACCGGCGGCATCCAGGGCGCGATCGCCCGTACGGCCGAGGAGGTGTTCGCCCGCCTGTACCCGGCCGAGCAGAGGACGCTCCGCCGCATCCTCGTGCGGCTGGTCCACGTCGCCGACGGCACGGGGGCCACCCGGCGCCGGATGAGCCGCACCGCCCTGATGGAACAGCTGGTCGACGCGGGCCCCGCCGCGGCCGCGCTCGACACCTTCGTACGGGCCCGCCTGATCACCATGGACAGCGACACCGTCGAGATCACCCACGAGGCCCTGCTGCACGCCTGGCCGCGGCTGCGCGGCTGGATCCGCGCCGACCGGGCCGGACTCCTGATCCACCAGCAACTGGCCCACGCCGCCGCCGAATGGGAGCGCGAGGGCCGCGACCCGTCGGCCCTCTACCGCGGGACCCGGCTGGACAGCGCCCGCTCCTGGGCCGACGAGCTCGACGGCAGGAGCCGGCTCGGCCCCCTGGAGGCGGCCTTCCTCCGGGCGAGCCAGAGCGCGCAGGACGGCCGCGAGCGGCAGGCGGAACGCCAGGTGCGGCTGCGGCAGCGGATGCTGGCCACGCTCGTCGTCCTGCTGGTCCTCGCCGTGGGCGCCGGCGCTCTGGCGTACCAGCAGCGCGCGGGCGCGCTCGGCCAGGAGCGCGTCGCCCGTTCGCGGGCGCTCGCCCTGCAGTCCGCGTCGCTGGCCGCGGGCCAGCCCGAGGCCTCGATGCTGCTCGCCGG
Source organism: Streptomyces sp. NPDC030995 (assembly GCF_055571215.1). Lineage (NCBI taxonomy): Bacteria > Bacillati > Actinomycetota > Actinomycetes > Kitasatosporales > Streptomycetaceae > Streptomyces > Streptomyces sp. NPDC030995. The sequence goes on along the minus strand of NZ_JBVIFS010000005.1, from coordinate 20,891 downwards.
GCAGGCGTACCGGACCTCGCCGACCAGTGAGGCGCGCGGTGCGCTGCTGAGTACCCAGTCCCAGCCGTTCATCGCCCGCCTGGGCGGGCACGGCGGACCGGTCAACGCCGTGGCCTTCGCCCCGGGGAACGCCTCGCTGGCGACGGCCGGTTCCGACGGTACGGTGACGCTGCGGCGGGTGGCCGACCGGCGCACGACCGCGACCTTCGGCATGCCCGGACGCCTGCGCGCGGTCGCCTTCAGCCCCGACGGCGGGACCCTCGCGGCGACCTCCGAGGACGGGCCGGCGCGGCTCTGGGACACCGCCGGCCACCGTACGGCGGCGGTTCTCCCGGCGAGCACGGCGGGCGCCCGGGCCGTGGCCTTCGCGCCCGACGGGCGGACGCTGGCGGTCCCGGGCCCCGACGGGACGATCCGGCTGTGGGAGGCCGACGGGGAGCACCGCGCGGTCGCGTCCCTGGCGGGCCACAGCGGGAGGGTCAACGCCCTCGCGTACGCGGCGGACGGCCGGACCCTGGTCTCGGCGGGCGCCGACCGGACCGTACGGCTGTGGGATCCGGTGGACGCCCGTCCGCTGGCCGTCCTCTCCGGGCACACCGACGAGGTCCTGGGGGCGGCGTTCGCCCCGGACGGCCGTACGGTCGCCTCGGGCGGCGTCGACCGGACCGTACGGCTGTGGGACGTGGCCGGGCGCCGGACGGCCGCGACGCTGACCGGGCACAGCGACGACGTCAACGGCGTGGCCTACACCCCGGACGGAACCACGGTCGTCAGCGCGGGCGGTGACGGTACGACACGGCTCTGGGACGTGGCCGGCGGCCGGCTGACGGCCACCCTCGCCGGGCACACCGACTACGTGCTCGGGGTGGCCGTGGACGGGCGGGGCGCGGTGCTGGCCACCGCCGGATTCGACCAGTCGGTGGTGCTGTGGGACCTGCGCGGCGCGGTGCTGGTCTCGCGGCCGTTCACGGAGATCTGGCACGCCGCGTACAGCCCGGACGGAAGGCTGCTGGCCACCGCGGACTCGGATCACTCGGTGCGGCTGTGGGACGTGGCGGGGCGCCGGGTCCTGGCGACGTTCCCGGGGCACGGCGAGACGGTGCTCTCGGTGGCCTTCTCCCCCGACGGGCGCACGCTGGCCTCGGCCGGGTCCGACGGCACGATCCGGCTGTGGGACGCCTCCGCACGCGCCCCGTCGGCCGCGTCCGCGACATCGGCCGCGCTCACCGGAGCGGGCGGGACCGTGTTCTCGGTGGCCTTCTCCCCCGACGGGCGCACGCTGGCCTCGGCCGGGTCCGACGGCGCGGTGCGGCTGTGGGACGTGGCGGGGCGCCGCCCGCTCGCCCTCCTCACCGGGCACACGGACTTCGCCAACGACGTGGTGTTCAGCCCCGACGGGCGCACCCTCGCGAGCGCCGGCGACGATCTGACCGTCCGGCTGTGGGACGTGGCCGGGCGCCGCCCGCTGGCCGCCCTCACCGGCCACACGGGCGCGGTGCGGGGAGTCGCCTTCAGCCCGGACGGGCAGACCCTCGCCAGCAGCGGCAACGACGGGACCGTACGGCTGTGGGACGCCCGGCGCCACCGCTTCGAGGCGGCGCTGGCCGGCCACACCGGCTCCGCGCGGGGCATCGCCTTCTCCCCCGACGGCCGGACGCTCGCGAGCAGCGGCAACGACCGTACGGTGCGGCTGTGGGACGTGGCCGGACGCCGGCCGGTGGCCGCGCTGTCCGGTCACGCGAACGCCGTGTGGGGCGTCGCCTTCGCCCCCGACGGGCGGACGGTGGCCAGCAGCAGCACGGACGGCACGGTGCGGCTGTGGAACCTGGACGTCGGGGCGCGGCTGACGGTGATCGACCGGCTGCGGGCGAACCCGTAGGCCATGGCCCCGACCGGGCCTACGCGTTGGCGATGACGAGCAGCGTGCGCGCCGGGTCCGGGCCCGACAGGCGGCAGCGGTGCGGGACTTCACCGCGGTGGTGGGCGCTCTGGCCGGCGCGCAGGGTCAGCGGTTCCTCGCCCTCGACCTCCAGGACGATCTCGCCCTCCAGGACGTAGAGGAAGTCCTCGCCGGGGTGCTCGAACCAGCCGCGCTCGCCCCGGCCGGGCTCGAAGTGGTGCTCGTACGCCTCCATCAGGGTGCTGCGCCCACCGGGGATCAGCACCTGCGCGACCTGCCCCGCGGCCTCGTCCACCCGGATCACCTGCGGGTCGGCCTCGTGGCTGACCGCGCCCGGGCGGCCCGGCGGCCGCAGGAAGGTGCCCGGGGTGACGTCCAGGGCCTCGGCGATCCGGTAGATCGAGCTGAGGCTTGGCGTGGCGAGTCCGCGTTCGAGCTGGCTGAGGAAGGGCTGGGAGAGGCCGGAGCGGGTGGCGAGGACGGCCATGGAGACTCCGCGCTGTTTGCGGCAGCCGCGGATCACCCGTCCGACCTCGATCGCTTCGGGCGTGGGTTCGGGGCGAGACACGCAGGTGAACGTACCCCATCGCGCATCCCGGTCCGGGGGGTCCCGGAAGGCTTCGCACTGCCGCAACACTCCCTTCATAAGCGTGGTCAATTATTGACCTCACTTATCAACGAGTCCTCACTCATCAACGAGCGAGGAACCGACCGAGGAGCCGCCCCGTGCCCGCCACCCCCTCACCACCCGGCCGAGCCCTCGGTCGACCGGGCCGACCGGGCCGCCTCGGCCGCCTCGCCCCGGCCCTGGGTGCGGCCGGTGTCGTGCTCGCGCTCTGGTACGTACTCTCCCGGTCGGGCGCGGTGGCCCCGGGACTGCTGCCCACCCCGGGCGAGACCGCGGCCGCGCTGGCGGACAGCGCCCGCAGCGGCACCCTGGCCACCGACCTCGGCGCCAGCCTGGCGCGGGCCGGACAGGGCTTCGCCCTGGGCGCCGTCATCGGCAGCGCGCTCGGCTTCACCACCGGCTACCTGCCGCGGCTGTCCGCCGCCGTCACCCCGGTGATCTCCTTCCTCCGCCCGATCCCGGCCATCGCGCTGGTGCCGCTCGCGACCGCCTGGTTCGGCATCGGCGAGACCGCCAAACGCCTGCTCATCGCCTACGCCGTACTGCTCGCCGTCTGGCTGTACGTCCACGACGGGGTGTCCCGGGTGCCGGTGTCCCACCTGCGGGCGGCCCGCTCCCTGGGGGCTCCGCTGCACCGGCGGTTCACCGAGGTGCTGCTGCCCGCCGCCGCACCCGCCCTGCTCGCGGCGCTGCGGTACGGGGCCTCGGTGGCGCTGCTCGCCCTGGTGGCGGCCGAACTGGGCGGCGCGGACAGCGGGTTGGCGTACCGGCTCCAGGTCGACGGCCAGTTCCTGCGGGTGGACCGGATGTTCGCGGGGCTGCTCGTGCTCGGACTGCTCGGTGTGGCCGTCGACCTCGTACTGGCCGCGGTCGGCCGGCGGTTCGTGCACTGGAGCGCGTCATGAGCCTCGGGGTACGGCTGGAGGGGCTGTCGGTGGGCTACGGGTCCGCCGTCCCGGTGCTGGAGCCCACGGATCTGGAGCTCCCGGCCGGCTCGTTCACGGCCCTGCTCGGGCCGAGCGGATGCGGCAAGTCCACGGTCCTCAATGCCGTGGCGGGGTTCGTACGCCCCACCGCCGGCCAGGTGACGGCGGGTACGGCGCCGGTGCGCGGCCCGGGCCCGGAGCGGGGCGTGGTCTTCCAGCACTACGCGCTGTTCCCGTGGCGCACGGCCCGCGGGAACGTCGAATTCGCCCTCAAGCGGCTCGGTCTGCCGCGCGGGGAGCGGCGCCGGCGGGCCCTGGCGGCCCTGGCCGAGGTGGGACTCGCGGACGGCGCGCAGAAGTACCCGGCGCAGCTCTCGGGCGGGATGCAGCAACGGGTGGCGCTGGCCCGGGCGCTGGCCGCCGAGCCCGAAGTGCTCCTGATGGACGAGCCGTTCGGGGCGCTGGACGCGCTGACGCGGACCCGGATGCAGACCCTGCTGCGGGAGCTGTGGCAGCGAAGCGGCACCACCGTGCTGTTCGTCACGCACGACATCGACGAGGCGCTGGCGCTCGCCGAACGCGTGGTCGTCCTCGGCGGGACCCCGGGGCGGGTGGTCGCCGACCACGCCGTGCCCGCCGGTCCGCCCGATCCGGAACTCCGCTCCTTGATCGCACGTCACCTCGGCTCCGCGTAGCCCCCCTCCCCCGGAAAGGACCTTCACCATGCTCAGACCCCGCGCGCTGGCCGCCGTACTGCTGGCGGCCCTGCTCGCCACGCTCTCCACGGCCTGCGCCGGCCCGTCCGGCCCGTCCGGCGCGCCGGGCCCCGGTGACGGGCGGCCCGCCGTCACCCTCGCCGGCAGCGACCAGCTCGGCGGCGCCCCGGTGTACCTGGCCCAGGAGCGGGGGCTCTGGTCCGACGAGGGCCTGCGCGCCACCGTCACCACCCAGCCGACCGGCCGCGACGCGCTCAACGCCGTGCTCGGCGGCCAGGCGCAGCTCGGCGTCGTCGGTGACCTGCCCGCCGTGACGGCGGCGCTGAGCGGGCGCGAGCTGCGGATCGTCGCCGAACTGTCCCGGTTCGACGACTGGCGCCTGCTGACCCGGACCGACCGGCGGATCCCCGGCTTCGGCGCCCTCAAGGGCCGCAAGGTCGGCGTCCCGCAGGGCACGAACGTCGAGTACGCGCTGTCGCGGATGCTCGCCTCGGCCCATCTGACGGCGGCGGACGTGACCGTGGTCAACCTCGCCCCGAACCAGGTCACTTCGGCGCTGGCCCGCGGGGACATCGACGCCGGTGTCACCTTCCCCAGCTTCTACGAGGCCGCGCGCACCGCCCTGGGCGCCTCCTACGCGGAGCTCCCCTTCACCGGATACACGGCCAGGACCCTCCTCGTCTCCGGCCCGTCCGCGAGCGAGGAGGGCACCACCGCGGTGCTCCGTACGCTGCTGCGCGCGCAGCGCGAACTCGCCGCCGACCCGGCCGGCGCGCGCACGGCCGTACTCGCCCAGTCCAAGGGGGCGCTCCAGGCCGGCTACGTCGAGGCCTTCCAGCCCCGCTACGGCTACGGCCTCGCCCTCTCGCCCGAGCTGCTGACGCAGTTGGAGGAGGAGGCCGCCTGGGCCAAGGCCGCCCAGAAGCTGCCGGGCGCCGCCGACCGCGACGCGCTGCTGCGGTACCTGAACCCCGGACCCCTGACGGCCGTCGACCCGGCCGCCGTCACCGTCCGCTGAACCACGGCACGCCACACCCACGCCCACACCCACACCCACACCCACACCAGGAGATCCTCATGAGCGTCGTCGACCAGAACACCCTGCGCCGCCGCGGCGTCGGCCTGATCGCCCACGACCCCGAGCGCAGCTACGGCGGCTACACCCTCTACACGCCGATCACCAGCGCCGGCGAGATCCACCTCGTCGACATCGAGGGCCGGCCGGTGCACACCTGGAACTCCCCGCACCCGCCCGGCCGCCAGGCGCAGCTCCTGCCGGGCGGGAACCTCTTCTACGCGGCCAAGGACACCGGCGGCCCGACCCTCTTCCCCATCTGGGACGTCTACCACGGCGGCATCTTCCAGGAGCTGGCCCCGGACTCCACGGTGCTCCGCGAGGTCCGGCACCCCTTCCACCACCACGACGCGTCGATCCTGCGCAACGGCAACCTCGTCATCACCGCGGTCGAGCCGCTGAGCCCGGCCGACGCCGCCCGGATCAGGGGCGGCATCCCCGGTTCGGAGGCGCCGGGCGGGGTGATCTACGGGGACGTGGTCTACGAGCTGACCTGGGAGGGGGAAGTGGTGTGGCGCTGGGCCGCCATCGAGCACCTCGACCCCGAAGAGGTGCCCCTCGACCCGCACTTCGCCCGCGAGCACTGGCCGATGGCCAACACCGTCAACGAACTCGCGGACGGCGGGCTGGTGGTGGGCTTCCGCAGCGCTTCCACCACCGTGGCCGTGGACCGCGCCGACGGCTCCGTCCGCTGGCGCATCGGCCCCGACGTGCTCGCGCAGCAGCACCATCCGCACGAGCTGGCCGACGGCAACATCCTGGTCTTCGACAACGGCACCTACCGCGACACCACCTCCGTGCCGTACTCGCGGGTGCTGGAGCTCGACCCGCGCACCGGCAAGGAGGTGTGGTCGTACCAGGACAACCCGCCACAGAACTTCTTCAGCCCGTACATGTCCAGCGCGCAGCGCCTGCCGAACGGGAACACCTTCGTCGCCGAGGGCTCCTTCGGACGGCTCTTCGAGGTGACCCCCGGCGGGGACGTGGTGTGGGAGTTCGTGGTCCCCCAGTTCCGGTCCTTCGGGGAGGGCGTCGGCCTGGAGTCCTCGGCCGGCGCCCAGAACTCGGTCTTCCGTGCCTACCGGTACGCCGCCGACCGGCTGCCCTGGCTGTGAGGGCGGCCGTCAGCTGTCGCGGACGGCGACGATGCCGTTGAAGACGCCGACGTACGCGGTGCCGTCGGGCCCGAGGGTGATCGGCGCCCAGTTGTTGTCGTACAGCGGGCCGGTGCCGGTCAGCTGCCGCCAGCGGCGCTCACCGGTGCGGAAGTCCACCGCGGTGAGGTACCAGGCGTCGATCCCCCAGGAGTTGGGCTCCTTCTCGTAGAAGTAGAGCAGTCCGTTGGCGGTGGAGAGCTTGGGGACGGTGGAGGGGGAGCGGACCGCGCTCTCCCACACCGTGTCGCAGCCGCTGCCGTCGGCGCGGACGTCGATGCGGGCCGCGCCGCCCACGACGGTCTTGCCCAGGAGCAGGGTGGTGGGGTTCTCGTAGCCGTAGTTGTTCTCGACCACGATGCTGTTGCCCCAGGTGATCAGGGAGTTGTCGGTGGTCGAGGCGCCGGAGCCGAAGACGGGCACCTTGCAGACGAGGCGCCGGTCGGCGGGGACGTCCACGCCCCGCTTGAAGACCAGGACGTTCATCCGGTCGTCGGCGTTGTCGGTGATGGCGACGTAGCCGTTGCCGAAGAGGTCCGGGGTGGTGCCCGAACCCTGGTTGACGGAACCGGGCTTGGCGGCGGTCCCGCGGTCGTACGTCTGGCGCCACTGCACCTCGGGGGTGCCGTCGGCGGCGGCGCGGAAGCTGTAGAGCGCGTGGTCGGAGACGATGGAGACACCGTCCTCGGCGACCGAGAAGGAGTTCTGGATCTCCTCGCCCGGCAGCCGGACGGAGCGGATCTGCGAGGTCGCCGGGTCCACGGTCCCGACCCGGCCCTGGCGGGTGACCCACCAGATACGGCCGCTCCAGTCGGGCATCACGGAGGTGACGGGGTCGCAGGCGCCGCTGGGCCGGAGGTTGGTCCAGCTCACGCAGTCGTGCGGGACCTGGCCGGTGAGGTCCCAGTCGTCGTCGACGGTGAACGTCCAGTCGCCGTCCGGCCCCTGTGCGTGCGAGAGGCGCAGGATGTGCTGGCGGGAGTCGGCCAGCACGGCCCGGTCCTGGTCGTCCAGATAGAAGTAGGCACCGCCGGAGGTGTCCTTGAAGATCTTCGAGAAGTCGAGCGAGGTGATCGCCTCGACCGTCGAGGAACGCTGCGGGAGCCGGTACTCCGCGAGCGTGGCGAGCGTACGGGGCTCCAGGAGCTTGACCTTGAAGCCCGAGAAGGTGCCGCACACCGTGACCAGCCGGCCGCCCGAGTCGAAGGTGGCGGTGGCGCATTCGCCGCCGAGGGCGGCGATCCTCTCACTGGTGACCCGCGGGTTCTTGCCGAGCGGCCCCGACCAGGGGGAGGTGGCGCTGCCGCCGGCGTCGGAGTGCATTCCGCTGCGGCCGTTGGGCGCGAGGAAGGGGTGCTGCGGCGGCGCTTCGCCGGGCAGCGGGGCGGCCGCCGCCGGGCCGCCGTCGTAGTGACCGACCAGGCGGTGGCCGGGGGCCTTGGGTATCTCCTCGGCCTGGACCGGAGAGCTGCCGTACATCACCGTGAAGGCGGCGACGACAGGCAGCACAGCGCAGTTCAGCGCTCTTTGAAACATCCGGACTCCTCCGTGTCTCTTCAGTTCTGTTGACATCGCGTCTGACATCGCGCCGCCGCCAGACGCTAGATCGCACTGCTGGAGGAGTCCATGGAAGAGCCGGTTGATTCACGAAGGCGCAACAGTTGATCAAGGACGAAGGCTGGAGACCACGTTCGCGGTGGCCGTCAGGCCGTCGTGGATGGTCGCGGCCATGCTGCTGCTCGCGAGGTAGAAGCCGAGCAGCACGCAGACGACGGCGTGCGAGAACTTGAGCCCGCCGCTGCGCAGGAAGATCCAGGCGAGGATGAGGAGCAGGACGACCACGGAGAGGGAAATCACCATCGAAACCTCCTTACTCGCCGTCATGGTGGCGCAGGAGGCGGTGCCTTCGGGCGAAACACGTGTCCGCCGTACGGGTGTTGACCGTCCGTGACGGGCGATCAGTCCTTGACGATCTCGCTCCAGTGGGCCGTACGGTCGCACCAGCGTCCGAGCAGCACCGGATCGTGGCCGACCGCGAGGAGTCCGGCGCCCGTCCGCGCCCGGTACTCCTCGACGACGGCGACCAGGGCGGCCGTGGTGGAGGCGTCCAGCATGGCGGTCATCTCGTCGCAGACCAGCCAGCGCGGGCGCAGCACCAACGCTCTCGCCAGGCAGGCGCGTTGCAACTGGCCATCGCTGACCTCGTGGGGACGGCGGGTGAGCAGATCACGGCCGAGGCCGACACGCTCCGCCAACGCGGCGACCCTCTCCTGCGCTTCCGTACGGCGGCCCGTCGCGCGGAGGGGTTCCGCGACGAGGTCGCGCAGCCTCAGGCGGGGGTCGGCGGAGAGCCGGGGCTGCTGGAAGACCACGCCGACCGCGGTGCGCAGGGACCGCGGGGCCCGGTGGGAGAAGCCGGTCACGGCGTGGCCGTCGAGCGCCACGGTCCCGCGGTCGGGACGGTGCAGCAGGGCGGCGACCCGGGCCAGGGTGGACTTTCCACAGCCGCTGGGCCCCAGCAGGCCGAGGGACTCGCCGGGGTGCAGGGTCAGGTGCGCGCCCCGGACGACGGGGGCGCGGCGGTCGTAGCCCGCGGTGATGTCCTTGAGCTCAAGCATGGTGGCAGGCCACCCCTTCGGTGAGCACGGGCCGCCGGGCGCGGCAGAGCCGGTCGGCGCGGGCGCACCGGGCGGCGAAGGCACAGCCGGCCGGGAGCGCGCCGAGCTCGGGCGGGGCCCCGGGGACGGGGGCGAAGGCGCGTTCGGGGAGGGCGTCGAGGAGGCCCCGGGCGTAGGGGTGGCGGGGGCCGGGTTGGCCGAAGAAGGCCACGGCCGGGGCGAGTTCGACGATCCGCCCGGCGTACATGACGGCGACGGTGTCGGCGATCCGCTCGGCCGCGGCGAGGTCGTGCGTGATCATCAGCAGCGCCCGGCCGGCGTCGCGGGTGTGGGCGCGCAGCTCGTCGACGGTGCGCAGGACGAGGTCGCGGTCGAGGCCGGTGGTCGGCTCGTCGGCGAGGAGCAGCGGCGCGTCGCCGACGAGGGCCAGGGCGGTGGCGGCCCGCTGGGCGAGGCCGCCGGAGAGCTCGTGCGGGTGGCGGTCGAGATGCGTGGCGGGGAAGGCGGCCCGTTCGGCGGCCGCCTCGGCCGCCGCCCGCAGTTCGGTCCCGCGGGCCCCGGTCAGCTCCCGGACGGTCTCCGCCAGCTGGGACCGGATCGTGCGCACCGGGGTGAGGTGCGCGGCCGGGCTCTGCGGGACCAGCCCGATCCGCCGGCCCCGTACCTCCCCGGCCAGGGTGCGCTCGTCGGCGGCGAGCACGTCCAGGCCGTCGGCGAGCCGGGCCGACCCGGCGGTTTCCGCGTTGCCGGGGAGCAGGCCGAGGAGAGCCGAGGCGAGGACGGACTTGCCGCAGCCGCTCTCGCCGACGAGGACGAGGCACTCGCCGGGGGCGAGGCGGAAGCTCGCGTCGGTGACGGCCTCGACGTACCGGCCCGCCGGCATGCGGAAGCGGACGGAGAGCTGCTCGACGCTGAGCACGGGCGGCGGGGTCACAGGGTCAGCTCCGATCGGCGGCGGGGGTTTTGCCGGTCGCGCCAGGCGCCCGCGAGGCCCGCGATCGCCAGCGTCGGGACGATCAGGAGCAGGCCGGGGAAGAGGGTGGGCCACCAGTCACCGGCGAGCAGCGAGCCGCGGGCGCTCTGCACGAGGTTGCCCAGGCTGGCCTGGTGGGCCGGGAGGCCCAGGCCCAGGAAGGACAGGGCGGACTCGTGCCACATCGCGTGCGGGACCATCAGCACCGCGGCGAGGCCCGCCTGCGGGAGGACGCCCGGCACCAGGTGCCGTACGGCGACCCGCCACCGCGAGGCGCCGCCCGAGACGGCCGCGTCCACGTAGGGGCGTCCGCGCAGGGAGAGGACTTCCGCGCGGACGATCCGGGCCGTCGACAGCCAGTGGGTCACGGCCACGGAGACCACCACCGGCCAGACGCCCGGCCGGAACATCGCCACGATGAAGATGCCCAGGAGCAGGTGCGGGATCGAGGACAGGGTGTCCACCGCCCGCATCACCACCCGGTCCGTCCACCCTCCCAGCGCGCCCGCGGCCGCGCCCACCGCCGTGCCGATCACCGTGGCGACCAGCGCGGCCACCAGCCCGACGAGCAGGGAGACCCGCAGCCCGTACACGCACCGCAACAGCAGGTCGCGCCCCATGTCGTCCGTGCCGAAGGGATGCGCCCACGAGGGCGGTCGGAGCTTGGCCGACAGGTCGACCGCCTGCTGGTCCAGCTGCGCCAGCGGGGGAACGATCAGCACGGCCAGCACGATCACGGCCACCAGCACCGCGGAGGTGCGGACCCGCAGCGTGCGCGTGGAGCGCCGGGCGCGCCCGTACGAACGCCACGTCACCTCGGCCGCCCGGACCTCGGCCGTCGAAGCCTCAGCCATCGAAGCCCACCCTCGGATCCGCCAGCCCGTACAGCAGGTCGGACAGCAGGTTGCCGGCCAGCACCGCCGCCGTGGCCAGCACCGTCAGCGCCGCCAGCAGCGGGAAGTCCACCGAGGTGGCCGCCGCTACGGTGGCCGCCGCGATGCCCGGCCAGCTGAAGACGGTCTCCACCAGCAGCGCGCCGGTGATGAGCTCCGGCACCCGGGAGCCGATCAGCGTCAGCATCGGCAGCATGCCGGAGCGGAGCCCGTGCCCGAGCAGGACGCGCCGCTCCGCGAGGCCCCGTGCGCGGGCCCCGCGTACGGGGTCCTCCGCCAGCGCGTCGGCCACGCCCTGGCGGGCGTACAGGAAGAACCAGGGGAGTTGGGAGAGGCCCAGCACCACTGCGGGAAGGACCAGGTGGGAGGCGACCTGTCCGAAGGTGACCACGTCGCTGCCCGCGTCCGTCAGGCCGCCCGAGGGCAGCACGCCGAGCTGTACGGAGAAGAACCAGACGGCCAGCAGCCCCAGCCAGAAGGCCGGGGCGGCCTCCAGGATGTAGGCGAGCGTGGTCGCGACCCGGTCCAGCGGGCCGCCCTGGCGGCGTGCGGCCAGCACTCCGAGCGCCGTGCCCACCAGGACCGCCACCGCGAAGGCGCAGGCGGCGAGCAGCGCCGACCAGCCCACCCGCTCCGCGATGACGTCGACGACGGGCTGGCGCATGACGGTGGAGGTCCCGAGGTCACCGGTGAGGGCCGAGGTGAGCCAGTCCCACCAGCGCGTCACCAGGGGCTGGTCCACCCCGAGGTTGGCCCGCAGCTCGTCGAGCCGGCTCTGGGAGGCGGTGAGGCCCGCGGTGCCGGCGTAGGCCTTGACGGGGTCGAAGGGGGACGCGGCGGCCACGGCGAAGACGCCGAAGGTGACGGCGAGCAGGACCGGGAGGGCGGACAGGGTCCGCCGCCCGGCCATGCGCGCCATCGGCCCCCAGGGGAGGCTCACTTCTCCCTCGGCTTCCAGCTCTCGACGTTCCACCAGGGGCCGGAGCCAAGGCCGTGGTCGTGCGGTTCGACCTGGGTGGTGAGCCCTTCCCACCTGTCGTTCACGACGTAGAGGTGGTCGATGTGGGTGAGGAAGACGTAGCCGGGGTTCTTCACGAGCTCGCGCTGCACGGTGTCGTACGCGGCCTTGCGCTCCGCCGGATCACCGCTCCTGCGCCCTTGCGTGAGGGCGGCGTCCACGGCCGGATCGTCGTACCGGGCCATGTTGTTGAAGCCGTCGCCGGCGAGCGAGGAGGTCAGCAGCTGGTACTGGTCGAAGTCCGGGTCGGCCGGGGAGCCGCCGCCCGCGAGGACGGCCTCGGTCTTCATCCGGGGCTCGATGACCTCCCAGGTCCCGGCCTCGGTCTTGACCTCGATGCCGGCCTTCTTGGCGTCGGAGGCGAAGGCGAGCGCGTGGTCCTGGCGGATCTTGTCGCCGGAGGTGTACCAGAGCGGGAAGGAGGCGCGGACCCCGTCCTTGACGCGGATGCCGTCCTCGCCCGTCTTCCAGCCGGCGTCGTCGAGGATCTTCTTCGCCCGGTCGAGGTCGTGGGCGCGTTCCGTACCGGCCGTGAACCACGGACTGTCGGTCGGCACCGGCCCGTAGGCGGGCTTGCCCGCGCCGTCCAGGAGCTTGTCGACCATGGCCTTGCGGTCCACGGCGATGTCCAGCGCCTGGCGGACCGCCACGTCACCGGTGACCTCGTGGTGCGTCGGGAGGGTCACGTCGCGGTAGTCGAAGGTCTTGGCCGCGTACAGCCTGCGCGCCGTGTCCTTCTCGAAGGTCTTGGCGAGGTTCGGCGGCAGGATCGCCCCGTCCAGCTCGCCGGAGCGCAGCCGGGTGGCGCGTACGTCGTCGTCCTTGACGACGGCCATGGTGAACTTCTTCACCGCGGGCTCGCCGCCCCAGTAGCCGGGGTTGGCCTTGAAGCTGAGCTTCTCGCCCTTGGACCAGCCGACGAGCACGTACGGGCCGGTGCCGACGGGCTCGGTGGTGAAGTCCCCGCTGTTGACGTCCTGCCGGCCCGCGATGTGCTCGGGGGCGATCGGCAGCACGGTCCGCTCGGCGAACGGCGCGTAGGGGTACTTCAGCGTGAAGACGACGGTGTCCTCGCCCCGGGCCTGCACGTCCTCGATCGCGTCGAGCTCCGTTTTGGACGCGTTGTTCGTCCTGGGATCGGGGATCGTCTTGTAGGTGAAGACCACGTCCTTCGCGGAGAAGGGCGCTCCGTCGCTGAACTTCACGCCCCGGCGCAGCTTGTAGGTGTACGTGCGCCCGTCCGGGGAGACCTCGGGGAGGGCGTCGGCCAGGGCGGGCTTCAGCTTCATGTCCGCGTCGTGCGCGAGCAGCCCGTCGAAGATCTTGGAGTTGCCGTCCTTGCCGTAGCCCAGCAGCGGGCTGAGGCTCTCCGGCTCGGTGGCGATGCCGACCACGACGGAGTCCGCCGGGCCGCTGGCCGCGGAGGTGGGGTTCGAGCAGGCCGCCACGCCCGTGATGAGTGCGGCGGCCATCGTCGTCGCGGCCGCTCCCCGTGCTGTCCGGGCCGTCATGCTGTGCACATCCCTATTTATGATCAACTGCTATTGCAAAGAAGTCGCAATAATGCCAGACGCCCCCGGAGGACACGAACCGGCCCAGATCCACCCGCCCGGCGGGAAGCCCGCCGCACGGGGGTTGCCCGGCCCGGCCCCCTCATGCCATACATGTCTAGACCTTTAAGCGGAAGCGGAGGAAGGCACCCCGTGCACCACGCCCGACGCACCGCCCCGCTGCTCGCCCTCTGCCTGGCCCTCGGCGGCGCAGCCGCGTGCACGGCGCCCGACACCGAGCCGCCGGCCGCCCCCGCCGGACTCACCGCGCAGGCCGGCAGCGCCACCAGCGTGCACGTCATGTGGGACGCGGCCGCGGACCGGGACGGGGTGACCGGCTATCAGGTCTTCGAGGCCGACCGCATGGTCCGGGAACTCCCCGCCGGGAAGACCATGGTGGACATCACCGGCCTCACCCCACAGACCGGTTACGCCTTCACGGTCCGGGCCAAGGACGCCGCCGGGAACCTCTCCGGCCCTGGCACGGCCGCCCGGGTGACCACCCCGGCGGCCCAGGCCGAGGACCGCCGGGCCCCCACCGCTCCGGCCGCCACCACCGGCCGGGCCACCGGCCCCCGGGCCGCCTGGGTGTCCTGGACGGCGGCGACGGACGACACCGGCGTGACGGCGTACGACGTCTACCAGGGCGGCGTCCGGATCCACACCGCGGGCCCCGGCGAGAGCGGCACCGCACTGAGCGGCCTCCAGCCGGACACCGTCTACACCTTCACCATCCGGGCCCGGGACGGGGCCGACAACTCCTCCCCCGACGGCCCGGCGGTGGACGTCACGACCCCGCCCGCCACCGGCGACGGGCCGGGCACCGCGCCCGCCGAATTCACCGCGACCGCCTCGCCGGGCACCGTCACCCTCGGCTGGACCGCCCCGGACACCGGCCGCGAGACCGCCGAGTACGAGCTGTACGTCAACGGACGGCCCACGACCGTCATCCAGTTCGGCGCGGGCGCCGTGCCCAGCGGCCGGGTGGAGCACCGGCTCACGGTGACCGAGCCGACCGGCACGGTATGGGTCGTGAAACTGCGGGCCCGGCTCCCCGACGGCAACTGGGGTACCTTCTCCGCGGAGCGGCGGATCACCCTCATAGCGTGAAATACGTCAACGATCCGGCTTGAACGGCACGGTCGGATAAGAAGATCACGCACAATACATCCGTGTTCGGTGAGTACTCGGTCAATGACAATCAGGCAGACCCCGCGGACGGCGATCCCGATCCCCGCTCCGGCGCCACGCCCGGCAACCTGCCGCCGGAGTCGGCGAGCTTCGTCGGGCGGGAGCGTGAACTGCAGCTTCTGGACGGCCTGTTGCGCGAGCGCAGGCTCGTCACCCTCACCGGGGTGGGCGGCGTCGGCAAGTCGCGGCTCGCCCTGCGGGCCGCCGCCGGCGCCCGGCAGGCGCGCCCCGACGGCATCTGGTGGGTGGAGCTCTCGCCCCTGCGCGATCCCGGCCTGCTCAACGCGACCGTCGCCCACGCCGTCGGCCTCGCCGACCACTCCCACCGCCCCCTCGACGAGGAGTTGTGCGCGTGGATGGCCGACAAGGAGCTCCTCCTCGTCCTGGACACCTGCGAGCACCTGGTGGCCGACTGCCGCCACCTCGTCGGCGAACTCCTCCAGTCCGCACCCGGATTGACGGTCCTGGTCACCTCCCGGGAGCCGCTCGGCTGCGCGAAGGAGGAGGTCGTCGAGGTCCGGCCGCTGCCCTGCGAGGGCCCCGACAGCGACGCCCTCGCCCTCTTCCGCGCCCGCGCGCTCGCCGCGACCCCGCGGGCGGCGGCCTCCTTCGCGGACCCCGCGCGGACGGCGGTCGCCGCCGAGGTGTGCCGGCGGCTGGACGGCATCCCGCTCGCACTGGAACTCGCGGGCGCCCGGCTGCGGTTGTGGACGCTGGAGGAGATGGCCGAGCGGATCGGCGAGCGCTTCGAGGTGCTGTCGGACCTCCGGGCCGCCCTGCCGCCCCGGCACCAGACGATGCGCACCACGATCGGGTGGAGCCACGAGCTGTGCGAGCCGCTGGAGCGCCTGCTGTGGGCCCGGCTCTCGGTCTTCACCGGTGACTTCGACGTGGCCGCGGCCCGCGCCGTGTGCGCGGGCGGTCCGCTGCCCGCCGCCCGGGTGGAACGCGTGCTGGCGGGCCTGGCCGCCAAGTCGGTGGTCCTGCGCACCGAGGAACGCGGGGCCGGCGCCCGCTACCGGATGCTGGACACGATCCGCGAGTACGGGCACGACTGGCTGGGCGAGCTCGGCGAGGTCCAGATCGTCACCGACCGGCACGCGCATTGGTACGCGGCGCTCTCCCAAGCCGCCGACCGGGGCTGGCTGGGCCCGGGGCAGGTGGACTGGTACCGCAGGATCACCGCCGAGCACGCGCAACTGCGTACGGCCCTGGAGCACCTGCTCGCCACCGATCCGACGGCCGCGCTGGAGATGGCCGGGGCGCTGTGGTTCTACTGGTTCGCCTGCGGGCACGTGCACGAGGGCCGGGGCTTCCTCGCGCGGGTCCTGCGGGCCGCCCCGCCCACGGGGGCCGCGTACAACCAGGCCCTGTGGGCCCTCGGGCTCACCGCGCTGCTCCAGGGCGACATGGACACGGCCCGGCGGATCGGCGAGGAGTGCACCCGGGACGCGGCCCGCCTCGCGGACCCCGAGCGGGAGCTGCGCGCGGCCTACCTCCAGGCGGTGTCGGTCCTGATGCCCGGCGACCCGGTACGGGCCCTCACGCTGGCCGGCCCACGGGCCCGGGCGGGCCACGGCGGGCGGACCAGCGCCCCCGGCTGGCTCCTGTGCAAGCTGGCCACCAGCTACGCCCTGTGCGACCTGCGGCGCTTCGAGGAGGCCATGCAGGAGGCGCGGGCCCTGCGGGAGGCGTGCGCGGAGCTGGGCGAGCGCTGGCTGCGGGCGTACGCGGACTACATCCTGGCGGTGGCCGCGCTGGGCATGGGCGACCACGGGGAGGCGGCCCGGCACGTACGGGCGATGCTGTCCGGGAAGCGCCTGCTCGGCGACCGCTTCGGCATCGCGCTGGGCCTGGACCTGCTGGCGGCGGCGGTGGCGGGGCTGGGCGACGGGGAACTGGCGGCGCGGCTGCTGGGCACCGGGCACGCCTGGTGGCGCACGGTGGGCCGGCCGCAGATGGGCTCGCCCTCGCTGACGGCCCTGCGGGACCAGGGCGAGCGGCAGGCCAGGGCGGCGATCGGAGACGCCGCCTACGAGACGGCGTTCCTGGGCGGTGCGGCGTCGTCCACCGGCTGAGGACCAGCCGATGGACCACGTAATGCGAGAGCTCCCGTCAGTACGGGAGGGGTCTGCCCGACGGTGTGCGCAGATCCAGTTCTCGGGGGGCGGGCTTGGGGACGGGCTTGCGGATCAGCTGCTGGCGCATGCTGCCTCCTCGCTCAGACCAGGGCCGGGCGGCGGGGTTCCACCGTTCGGCTGTCGGGGAGCAGTTCACCGGTGTCGTCGAAGACCACCACGCCGTTGCAGAGCAGGCTCCAGCCCTGTTCGGGGTGGGAGGCCACAATGCGGGCGGCGTCGTGATCGGCGCTGTCGGCGTTAGGGCAGGGGGGCTGGTGGGAGCACATGGCGCACCTCCTCGCGAAGTGGGGCGGGAAGGCCGGTGGTCACCCGGTCGAATCCGCGATCCACGGTGGCGGTGAGTATTACTGATCGCCACCCCCGGGCGGAACCCATATTCGCCGTCCAGTTCAGGGTGTGTATGCCCGCTTACCATGCGCTCATGCCCGTTATCCGGATCATTCACCGCACATCTCTGGCGCCGACCGAGGCATGGCTGCGGCTGACGGACTGGGAGCGCCACGGCGCGCAGGTCCCCTTCACCCGGACGATCATCGAGACGGCGCCGCCGACGCGCGTCGGAACGACCTTCACGGCGCACACGGGCGTGGGCAGGATCACATTCGACGACCCGATGGAGGTCGTCGCCTGGCGACCCCCCGCGGAGCGCCCGGCGGTGGGCTCGGCGGATGGCACGGCGAACGGCTCGGCGGGACTGGTCCGGCTGGAGAAGCGCGGCCGGTCGGTGACGGGCTGGGCGGAGATCGAGATCCGCCGCTCCCCCGCCGGGGGCAGCGAGATCCACTGGCGCGAGGACCTGCGCCTGCGCGGCCTCCCCCGCGCCCTGGACCCCGTGGTCGCGGCGGCGGGCCGACTCCTCTTCGGGCGGGCCGTCGCCCGGCTGCTGCGCCCCTGAGGGCGGCGGCTAGGGTGCCGTGATCACCGCGCCGGTGATCACTACGCGACCGAGGAGATCTCCGTGGCCACTCCGCCACCGCCGCAGCAGGGCGCCGGCCCGTACAGCCCGTACAGCCCGTACGGCCCGAGCGCCCCCTTCGTCCCGCAGCAGGGCGGCCCGTACGGCGCCGCGTACGCCGGACCGCAGCCGTACGGCGCGTACGGCGCCCACCCGGAACCGGGGCGGTACGGCTGCCGGCTGTGCGGGGCCTGGCCGGCCGCGCCCGCGACCGTACGCGGGCACCAGGGCATGATCGTGCTGATGCGCTTCCTGAGCCTGCGCGGGCCGTTCTGCCGCGACTGCGGGCTCGCGACCTACCGACGCATGTCGTCGGACACCCTGTGGCAGGGCTGGTGGGGGCCGCTGTCCTTCTTCATCACGCCCGTGACCCTGCTCATGAACCTGGGCCCGCGGGCCACCTTCCGCGCGCTCGCGCCCCCGGCGGGCGGCTACCGGCCGGCGCTCGACCCGGGCAAGCCGCTGTGGAAGCGCCCGGCGGCCATGCTGTTCCTCGTACCGGCGCTGCTGTTCCTCCTCGCGATCCCGACGCTGATCGTGATCGGCCTGGTGACGGAAGAGGATGCACCGCCGACGCTGACGGTGGGGCAGTGCGTACGCAACGCGGGCAGCTGGCAGCAGCAGGACCTGCGGGTCGTGGACTGCGGCACGGCGGGTGCCCAGTTCCGGGTCACCAAGGAGCTGGGGGTCGGGGAGTCCTGCGCCCCCCTCGACCGCGTGTCGGACACCAAGTACAGCGCGGACAAGTGGACCCGTAGCTGCCTGACGCCGCTGCGCGAGGGCTGAGGGCGGACATCGGCGGCCCCCCGGACACCGCACGGGTGTCCGGGGGTGCCACCGCGGACCCGCGGCTAGCGGATCGGCATGCCGGAGATGGTGCGGGCGATCACCAGCCGCTGGATCTCGCTCGTCCCCTCGAAGATGGTGTAGATGGCGCTGTCCCGGTGCATGCGCTCCACCGGGTACTCACGGGTGAAGCCGTTGCCGCCGAGGATCTGGACCGCCTGGGCGGTGACCTTCTTGGCGACCTCGCTCGCGTAGAGCTTCGACATCGAGCCCTCCGCCGAGTCGAACGGCCGGCCCGCGATCGCCATCCAGGAGGCCCGCCACACCAGCAGCCGGGCCGCGTCGATCTGCGTCCGCATGTCGGCGAGCTGGAAGGCCACGCCCTGGTTGTCGATGATCGGGCGGCCGAACTGCGTGCGGGTCCTGGCGTAGTCGAGGGCGACCTCGTACGCCGCACGCGCGGTGCCCACGGCCATCGCGCCGACCGCCGGCCGGGAAGCCTCGAAGGTGGCCATGGCGGCGTTCTTCACGCGCTCGCCCCCGCCGCTGCGGGCACGCTCGTGGGCGCGGGCCAGGCGCTCGTCCAGCTTCTCCTTGCCGCCGAGCAGGCAGGACCCGGGGATCCGTACGTCCTCCAGCACCACCTCGGCGGTGTGCGAGGCGCGGATGCCGTGCTTCTTGAACTTCTGGCCCTGGGTCAGCCCCGGGGTGTTGGGCGGCACGATGAAGGAGGCGTGGCCCTTGGTGCCGAGCTCCGGGTCGACGACGGCCACGACGATGTGGACGTTGGCTATGCCGCCGTTGGTCGCCCAGGTCTTGGTGCCGTTGAGCACCCACTCGTCCTTGGCCTGGTCGTAGACGGCCCGGGTGCGCATGGCGCCGACGTCGGAGCCCGCGTCCGGCTCGGAGGAGCAGAAGGCGGCGAGCTTCACGTCGTTCTGGTCGCCGTACATCTGCGGGATCCAGGTGCCGATCTGCTCCTCGGTGCCGTTGGCGACGACGCCGATGGCCGCGAGCCCGGTGCCGACGATCGACAGGGCGATGCCCGCGTCACCCCAGAAGAGCTCTTCCATCGCCATCGGGACGCCGAGGCCGGTAGGGTCGAAGAACTGCTGGGCGTAGAAGTCCAGCGAGTAGATGCCGACCTTGGCGGCCTCCTGGATGACGGGCCAGGGAGTCTCCTCGCGCTCGTCCCATTCCGCGGCGGCCGGGCGCATCACATCGGCGGCGAAGCCGTGGATCCAGTCCCGTACCTGCTTCTGGTCGTCGTTCAGCTCCATGGTGAACTCCGCCATGTCCCCTCCACCTGTCTGTGCTCGTACCTGCGAAAGTTACTAGCGGTAACCCCCACCGGGGGTCAGTCTGTTACTGGCGAGTAGGGACTGTCAAGCACCGGCCGCACAGGCGGTGCCGCGGGGAGCCGATGGCCGCCGATTGGATCGCCGGGGTGTGCCGGGTGTTACGTTGCGTGTGCGTCACGCACATCGCAAGGGCGGGGAGAGAAACACGTCATGGAGACCACTCAGCAGGCCGGCGAACCGGGAGCGGCCGAACGCCGCCGGCGGGAGCTGCTCGAAGCCGCCGACCGGGTCGTGCTCAGGGACGGCCCCAAGGCCTCCATGAACGCCATCGCGGCGGAGGCCGGCATCACCAAGCCCATCCTCTACCGGCACTTCGGGGACAAGGCGGGCCTCTACCAGGCACTCGCCGTCCGGCACACCGACGCCCTGCTCGACTCGCTGCGGGCGGCGCTCGACGCCCCCGCGGAGCGCCGCAGCCGGGTGGAGTCCACCCTCGACACCTACCTCGCCGCCATCGAGGCCCGCCCGCAGGTCTACCGCTTCCTCATGCACCCGGCCGAGGACTCCCACAGCGGCGCCGAGCACGGCTTCGACGTCGGCCTGCACTCGGCCCCGCTGCTGCGGCGGCTCGGCGAGGAACTGGCGCAGGTGATCGGCGAGCGGGTGGACCTCGGCCCCGGCGGCGAGCGGCTGGCCAGGGTGTGGGGCCACGGCATCGTCGGCATGATGCACGCGGCCGGCGACTGGTGGCTCGGCGAACGCCCCTGTGAGCGCGCGGAACTGGTCGCCGGCCTCACCGACCTCCTCTGGGGCCGCCTGGCCACCGCGGGCAACCGCGTGGACGGCCCGGGCTTCTGACCCGGCCCGCCCCCGCCGACCCCCGCCGACCCTCGGCTCCGCCGGGCCCCTCCGGCTCCGCCGGGCAAATCCAGCGCCGGCACCCCCTGCAGCCTTGGCCGGGCAAATCCAGCCTCGCCGGGGTTTTGGGGGGGGGGGGTGGGGGGGGGGGGGGAGAGGGGGGAGTGGCCCCTACGACGAGGAGTGTATGCAACAAGGCATCCACCAA